>JAHIWG010000002.1 GCA_018816345.1 Spirochaetota bacterium
GAAGACGGCAAAGGCCGCCGCCGGCGAGCCGCGCCAGCTTAGGGCCGCGTTCAACTCGTCCGGCATCGCAGGCGTGGACGGGCGTCCGTCGTTCGCGTCGGGCCGGGAGTCGGCCGGAGGCGCCTTCCTCTCGGATAGCCCGACCGAGATCGGGAGGTATCCGGCGGGGAAGTAGAGCGACAGGCGCTGGCTCGCAAAGGCCCCGGGAGAGTCCTGATAGAAGAGTATAGTCAGGTAATAAGCGCCGCCCTCGCCCAGGGAACCGTAGTAGTCTATCTTATTCTGCCCGTTGACATGTTCCTCGGTTAGCATTGGAATCGAGGCGCGCTCGGCCTCCGACAGCTTCTCGCCGGAGACCTTCACGGGCAGGACGAGCCTAACCGCCCGGTAGCGCAAGGACTCGTCCCACTCGACCGGCGCCCAGTCGAAGTACACGAGCTCCCCGCGCTCGGGGCTGGTCGTACGGCCGACTAGGCCGGCCTCGGCGAAATCGCCCGCGTAGTTCATGGCGTAGAACGCGCGGCCGGAGAACCGCCTGCCCGCGGAGAGTATCACGTCGAATTTCCCGTTACCGAGGTTCTTGACGACGAGAGGTTGCCTGACGCCGCCTTCGAGGTCGGCGTAGCACCGCTCGAGGTTCCAGACCGGATCGAAGGCCTCTCCCTGGAAGTAAAAACCGCTCATGTCGCCGCTCGTCACGTTCCACTCGAGGACGTAGAATACCTGGGCCTTGCCGTCGGCGCCCAGCACCACGCTTATCTCGGCGGACACGAGGTCGCTGGAAAGGGCCGAGGCGCTCCCCGCCGCGAGGGCGGCGAGCACGAGCATCAGCACCGCGATGCTAGGCTTGAAGCGGAACGTACCTACGGAATCGAACGAGCCGCGGCGGATCATAAGCGCTCCTTGACGTCCATCGCGTCGGCCGGCGATAGGCCGCCCGACAGGGCGAGAGTAGAATTGGCGATAACGGCGGCTCTATCGATCAAGGCCGCGACGGTCCTCGCCTTGGCGTCGGCGAACGGGTCGGCGTCCTCGAGGCCGTAGCGCCGCTCGGTGGAGGCTCCGTCCAGCTCCTTGAGGTACAGATCGGCCAGGGAGACGCAGTCCGCCAGGGCCTCCTCAGCCAGGGGATCGCGAGAGCGGGCCGTCTCGCAGGCCGTCAGGTAGGCGGAACCCCTGGTAGCGGCCAGCTCGAGCAGGGCCTTGACCTCGGGGTCGGGCACCCTCATGGTCGCTAGCCTCGTACGCCTC
This sequence comes from Spirochaetota bacterium, assembly GCA_018816345.1. Taxonomy (GTDB): domain Bacteria; phylum Spirochaetota; class Spirochaetia; order Treponematales; family UBA12059; genus SZUA-370. Next base: position 1,252 of record JAHIWG010000002.1, read on the forward strand.
TCCTTGGCTTCCGCCAGGTACCGCCGGGACGAGGCCCAGGCGCGGCGAGCCGCTTCCGCGGAGGCCGCCTTGGAGCCTAGGCCCGTAACAGTCTCGACGCCCGCGAGCGCGGCTAGCGAGCCCGCGGCTAGAAGGATGCCCGCTACCGGGCCGATCGACGCCCAGGCGGCGGCTCCAGCGATCAGCGCGGCGCCCGCGGAGGCTAGCCCCAGGGGCGATCGGGCGAGATTGGAAATATATTCTCGGCGGTCCATAGCGATACTGTAGCCCCGCGGCGCGCCTATATCAAGACGCGGCCCTCAATCGAGGACGGTTATCTCGACGCGCCTATTGCGGGCCCTATTGGCCTCGGTATCGTTAGGCGCGATAGGCTCGTCGGCTCCCCGGCCCCTATAGACGAAGCGCGCCGCCGGAATGCCGCGGGCCGTCAACTCGTCGACGATGCGCTTCGCCCTCCGCTCCGACAGCTCGTACTGCCCCGCGGGCCGTCCGAGGTCGGCGCTGTGGCCCTCGACGAGAAAGCCGCGATCGGGTATGCGCCCGAGCGCGGCGGCTATGGCGTCCAGCCTCCCCGCCTCGGAAGCCAGCAGCTCGTCCCCGTCGGCCACGAAGCGCAGGTCGTAGAGCAGGAGCACCACGCCGCGCTCGCCCGTCACCAGCTCGAAGGCTCCGGGTGTCGGGACGGCGGCCTGGGCCTCCGTCGCCGGGGCCTCGGCGGCCGGGACCTCGGCGGCCGGGACCTCGGCAATCCGGGCCTCGGCGCGACCGGAGCCTAGGCTCGAGTCGGGCCCCGCGCCGGGCGCGCCCGAGCCGCCGGCGCCCGAGGGCCCGAGCAGGGACGCGATCCTGGCGCGGTCGTACGGTGCCCCGCCGCGGTGGAAGTGGAGGATGAAGCCCTTGAGCCTTACGGTCGAGCCGCCCCGGTACGAGAACGTCTCGTCGACGCTCTCGCGCACGAACAGGGTAGAGCCGTCTTCCGCGTCGATCAGTATGTCGGCCGTCCTCGAGCCCGCGGAGCCGGTCATATCGGGGTCTCCCAGCCTATCGCCGCCCTTGTACCTTACGGCGTAGCGCGCCCGTATGGAGAAGGCCCGGCGGTCCGCGTACCGGGTCTCGCCCGCGTATTCGTACTCGACCAGCACGTCGACGCGGGTAGCCGGGTACGCGGGCCGGGGCCGTACCACGACGACGCCCTCGCCCACCCATCGATCGCCCAGGAGCGCGGCCCTAGGAGGCGCGTCGGGAAGGCCGCGCAGTATGGGATAGCCCTCGTCGACCCTGAAGCGAACGCCTCCGCCGGGCTCGACTACGAACTCGACGGGCACGGCGGCGTCCAGGCGCCTGGCCGCCGCCCGGTTGTCGCGCAGCGTCTCCTCGAGCACGAGGGCCTCGCCTCGATACTCTACGGCTCCCCCGATCGACGGCGAGGCCTCGAGGCCGAGCCTGGCCTCCCTGTACACGTGCCCGACATAGCGTCCGTCATCGTAGCGGGAGAAATCGGAGCGCTCTGTCACTGCTACCCGGCCCAGCGGCGAGGAGAAGGGCTCGAGCGGGGACTGGGCGCAGGCCAGCGCCGGGGAGCGCGATAGTAGCGCGGAGGCGAGTATAAGGGCGCGGAGCTGGGCCCTAGCCACGGGGCGATGCACGGTAGCCTATCACCGCCGCCATCCTGGTGAAGCGGCCGGGGCCCTGGCGCCTGAAGGAGCCGTAGCCGTCTCCGCAATAGGTGCAGGCGTCCACCACCTCGACGGCGCCGAGCCCGAGCCGCCCCGCGATCGCGAGATTGGCCGCGACGAGATCGAGCCTCAGCCCGCCGCCGGCGCGCGAGACGGCGGCCGGGCCGAATTCGGCCTCGAAGGCGGAGGCGCGCGCCTCGTCCACGGCGTAGCAGCACGGGCCTATCCTCGGACCGAAGGTAGCGCTTACGTCCGCCGGACGGGTACCGTAGAGCCGCGCCATCGTCGACACGGCCTCGGCTAATATGCCGGTGCCCTTCCAGCCCGAGTGGAGGAGCCCGTAGGCCCCGGTCGCGCTATCGAAGAGGAAAATAGGCATGCAGTCGGCTACCGTTATCACGAGGCAGGAAAGCTCGGCGCCCCTGCCCGGGGCCACGATGCCGTCGGCCTCGAGGCCCCGGCAATCCTCGGCCCGCTCCGCCGCGACTACCTTCCTGGAATGGACGAGGTCGACGGAACCGGCGCGACGGGGGTCGAACCCGGCCTCCCGCAGCCAGGCGGCCCGCCTGCTACGGTTCTCGTCGTCGCCGAAGCCCATATCCCCGGCCGCCGCGAGGCTCAGGGCGGCGTACGGGGCGCCGCCGCCGGAGAGCGGCATGGGAAGCGAGTCGGATCGTGCCGGGGAGGTCGGCGCGGCGATAGTCGGTACGAGGCTCACGCTTGATCCGCGCCTCCGACGGCGGCCAGCATGAGCTCCCCGATCAGGAAATGCGCCTTCTCGAGCTTGAATTTAGTGGCCTCGAGGCCGCGCTGGAATTCCTTATTGGCCTTGCCGTCTATCTGGCCCAGGTTAGACAGCGAGTCGTAGCGGCCGCGGGCCTCCCTCGATAGGATAGCCTTGAGTATCTCCTTCATCCTTCCCAGGGAATCGTTGGCCTTGGCTAGTATGCCCTCCGCCTCGATATCGGCCGCCTTGATAGCCGACTCTATCTTCCGCTTCTTGATCTGCATCGAGGAAAGCTCGGATCGGGCCTGCGCGTACGCCAGGCCTAGCTCCCCGTCCATGGACAGGCGCGAGTCGAACTTCTTCAGGGCGTCGCCTATCTGGAGCATCTCGTTATACGCGTCCGTGAACTCGAGCCGGTTATCGCGTTTATAGAATTCGCCCTCCAGCAGCACGACCTTGAGCCACCTGTTGATATCCGCGAGGAAGGTCTGGTGATAGAAGGCCTCGAGCAGGCGGAGGGAACGCGCGAACCTGACCGGAGGGCACTTCTCGTTGCCCGCCTCCGAGAGGTACATGAACCAGGTCGGCGTATCCTTCCCGACGAGGGCCTGAATGTCGGAATCGAGCTGGGCGACGCGCCGTTCCGCCGAGAAGCGATGGAATCGCCTATCGACCCTGTCCCTCCAGTACGACTTGAAGATGGCGAACCAGTCCTCGCCCCCGCCGGTCTGGGCGCATTGCCAGTTGGGGTCCTCGTTGGCGACCTTGAGGATATCCTCCATGGGCACCCGCTCGTTGAAGCCCCTTATCGCCGCGAGGGCCTTCTCCGCGTTGGACAGCTCCTTTTGGACCGCCTCCTCGAGCTTGAAGCCCTCGCGGCCTATATCGTCGTTGAAGGCGAAGCCGATAATCGCCTCCATAAGCTTCATCGAGGGCGGCTGGTCGAGCGAGCTCAGTATCGCGGCCAGCTCCGCGAGCTGGTCGGACGCCGCGTACAGCGACATCTCCTTGAGTCCCGCGGCGTTCGTCTGGAACGCCCCGAGGAACCTGTCGTACAGGAAGCTGGATAGCTTCTTGAGCACGTGGAGGTTCTTGACGTCCTTGTACATCAGCCGACGCTGGTCCTCGCCTATCCTGGAGATAGCCGACTCGAGAGCGGAGCCTATGGCTATCTTGATATCGGCGTCGGTCGCGAGCGAATTCCTCTCCGCGAAGATATACGGATCCGTCTCGGTAGACAGCTCGTCGTGCACCGACTCGAATTCGAGCGAGGCCAGGAACGCGAAGAACGAGGCCCGGTTCTTCTCAAGCGTACGGTCGAGCAGGTCGTAGAAATACCTGGCGGCGCCGCGCAGGGTCGCGAGCTCCCTATAGAACGCCTCCTGCAGCACCCTCCGCTTAGGCTCTATAAGCCCGACGCTCGCGGCCTCTATGCTCTTGACTATCGACTTAAGGTAGCGTTCCTTGACGAGCTCTTCCTTGGTCCCGCCGCCCAGGAGGGACCGTATAGTCAGTATTATCCTCGTAAAGAAGCCTAGCTCCCTATACGCCGCCCTGTAGTCGATGCGCCGCTCCGCCGCCGGAGCCCTGGCGTAGAGTGGTTCCGTCGAGACGGTGAAGGCGCTTTGCAGTCTGTCGAGCAGATCGGTGCGCTCCGCGGGGCTTAACTCGAGCGCTAGCGCCTCGAAGGTCGATGCGTTGGCCATAATAAGTTAATCGTACATGGCCTTCGCTGTATTATCAAGCGCCGATATGGGTCGATCACAGTGCTACGATTATAATATTACCGCTCCTCGGCGCGGGGAAGGACAGCCTGAAAGCCCTTAGGCGTAAACCGGCGGGGTCGCCGGGAGAGGCGCCGGCGGGATCGCCGTCGCCGTATACGGGGTCTCCTACGAGCGGCAGGCCTAGCCAGGCGAGATGCGCCCTCACTTGGTGCCTGAAGCCGCGCCGGAGCGCTATCTCGGCGAGCACTCCGTCTCCGCGGGCCGCGGCCGCGGAGATCTCCGTCCTATAGGCGTCACGGGTCCAGGCCTTGGCGGGGGAAGCGCTAGGGCGCGGCCCGGCTTCCACGGGGGCGCAGGCTACGCGCGCAGCGCCCGGCCCGTAGGGCCTGAACCTACTCTCTACGGCGGTCCCGGCGAGCGCCGAAGACAAGCGAGCGGTATCGGCGCGCCTTAGCCAGGAGCGCCACGTCGACGCGTCGGTACCCTCGGGGGATATCGACAGCGGGCGGGAGCCTGAGAGCCCGGCCGACGAAGGAATTCCTAAGGCCCAATAGCTCTTTACGAAGGTTCCGGCGGCGGCCGCCGCCATAGCGGCCCTGAAGGCAGCGTCGTCGGAGGCGAATGCCACGAGCCCCGACGTCGCGGCGTCGAGCCTATGCAATAGGCCGCCTTCGTCCTTGCCCCGCCCCGCGACCGACGCGAGGGCCGGCCATCGGGAGAACGCCCATGAGCACAGGGTCCCGGCCTCCCCGGCGGGCGAGCAATGCATGCCGGCCGGCTTCGCGATGACGACCATGCCGCCGTCGTCGTATACGACTCGAGGTTCCGCGATGGGGGCGAATTCGGGATACACTGTGCCTCCTCTGGGCGTTAGCGTATACGCCCCGCGGCGGTATGCGCAAGCCTCATCGCCCGGGGCGGTCCTGCCGATAGTTAAAGGGGGCGTCATCCGGCGGAAGCCGTTTTACCGAGGCGCCCCTCGATTCGCGAACCTGATACTGAGGAGCCACGAGTGCGGCCACGAGCGATGATCGTCCTGAGCATAGCCTTACTAGTCTTCGGGGCGAGCCTCTTTGCGCAGACGCCCGTCGTCCCGGCCGCCCCGGCGGCGACCTCGGCGCCCGCTGCGGATCCAGCGTCCTCGGCCGCCGTCGCGGTGCCCCGCTCGTTCCGCTCCATAGAGCTCGGCATGTCCATGGACGAGGTCAAGGCCATCCTCTCGTCCGACGGCATCTTCTCGTACAGGGGTGATCCTGACGTCAGCCTCCTTCCCCGCCCTAACGAGAGCCTCATCGAGGTCGCGGGGTTGTCGTTCGTCAGGCGCGCTTTCTTCCAGTTCTACGAGGGGAAGCTGTTCGTGATGATATTCGCCCTCAACGAGAGGCAGATGGACCACTACTCGGTGTTCACGAGCCTCTCGTCCAAGTACGGAAAGCCGGGAAGCCTATCGCCGAGCGAGAGCGTCTGGGAGGACGGGACTACCCGTATGTCGGTAGAGCGCCCGCTCGCGGTCAAGTACATAGACCTCGCGGTATTCGACGCGCTCAAGGCGGCCGGAACCGCCGAGAGCTCGTACGAGGAGATCCTCCGCTCCGAGTTCCTCGGCGGATTCTAGGCGACGCGAGTACCCTCGCGACGCGAGTACCCTCGCGACGCGGGCGCTCGCGATCATTCTATCCCGAGCACCTTCAACCTATAGCGCAGGCGGCGCTCGTTTATGCCCAGCTCTCGGGCCGAGGCGCTTTTGTTATGGGCGTTACGCTCGAGTATCCTGGACAGGAAGTCCTTCTCGAAGCCGCCCATGGCCTCGTCGTAGCTACCCGCTATCAGGGGCGTCGCGTCTTCCTGTCGCTCGCCTTCGCTCGGCAGGAATATGTCGGTCTCCGTCAGGTATTCGCCGCGGCACAGCACGACGCCCCGCTCCAGGACGTTCTCCAGCTCGCGCACGTTGCCCGGGAAGGGATAGCGCATGATCCTGGCCATCGCCTCCCCGGTGATGCTCCTGACCTGCTTGCGGTTCTTGGTGGCGTATTTCTTTATGAAGTACTCGACGAGGTAGGGGATGTCGGCGCGGTGGTCGCGCAGGGCCGGTAGCGAGACGGGCACGACGTTGACGCGGTAGTACAGGTCGGCGCGGAAGCGCCCCGCGCGCACCTCGGCCTCGAGGTCCCTATTGGTGGCCGCGATAATCCTGACGTCGGACTCGCGGGGGGCGTTCTCGCCGACTCGCTCATAGGAGCCGAACTGGAGCACGCGCAGGAGCTTGACCTGGATGCCGGGCGGGACCTCGCCAATCTCGTCGATGAAGAGCGTGCCTCCGTCCGCCAGCGCGAAGCGGCCCGTCCTGTCGGCCATGGCTCCGGTGAACGAGCCCTTGACGTGGCCGAACAGCTCGCTCTCGATGAGGTTCTCCTGCAGGGCGGCTATATTGACGGGGACGAAGGCCTTGTGCCTCCGCGGGCCCGCGAGGTGTATGGCTCGGGCGACTAACTCCTTGCCGGTGCCGCTCTCCCCAGTTATAAGCACCGTGGAATCGCTCTTAGCGGCCCTCGCCGCCATCGACAGGACCTTTTCCATCTCAGGGCTATGCGAGATGATAGTCTGGGCCCTGCCCTGCCCGAGGGCCTCGACCATGGCGCGGTTCTCGCGCTCCATCTCGTTCTTCTCCATGAGGCCGCGTATCAATACTACGAGCTCGTCCGCCGTCGGGGGGTTGGGCAGGGAATCGTACGCCCCTAGCCGCATCAGCTCGACGTCCATGGTGATATCGTGGTCGCCGAGCAGCAGAGCGATCTCGCAACTGGGGCAGGCCGCCTTGAGGAAGGCGATGCCGTCGGCTATGGCCATGGAAACGGCCGCGGGATCGAGGAGGACCAGGTCTACCTTGTCGCCGTTCTGTACCGCCTCTATCGCGGACTCGCCGCCGTCTATCCTGAGGTCGCAGGCGCCGACGCTCCGGACCGCGGCCTCCACGATCCTCGAGGTAGAGTCGCCTACGAACGCGAGTATATTGAATCGTATGCTGTCGTTCATGGCGCGGTCGTCGCCTCCCCTTGGTATTGTAATCGGTAGAGATTGTAGTATATGCCGCCTTCGGCGATTAGGCTATCGTGATCGCCCGTTTCGACCAGCCGCCCGTCGGCCAGCACGAGTATCCTGTCGGCGTGCCTGATGGTAGAGAGCCTGTGCGCTATGGCCACGGTCGTCCTGCCGCGCATGAGGGCGGAGAGCCCTCCCTGCAGGAGCCGCTCGGTCTCGGTATCGACGGAGCTCGTGGCCTCGTCGAGCACGACTATGGCCGGATCGTGCGCGACGACGCGCGCGAACGACAGGAGCTGGCGCTGTCCCGACGACAGGGTAGCCGCGCCCTCGCCTAGAGGGGCGTCGTAGCCTCCGTCCAGGCTCTCTATGAACCCGTGCGCCATCACCGCCTTCGCGGCCCGCTCGACCTCCGGCCTGCCTAGGCCGAGGCCGAGGTCGATATTCCCCGCCACCGTGCCGGAGAACAGGAAGACGTCCTGCATGACCGGCCGTATCGACGATCGCAGCTCCGAGAGCGGGAGCTCGCGTATCGGCACGCCGTCCAGCCGTATCTCCCCCCGCTGTGGATCCCATAGCCTGGCGAGGAGCGAGCCTACGGTGCTCTTCCCGGCGCCGGTATAGCCTACGATGGCGACCGTCTCGCCCGGCTCCACGGCGAACGACAGGTCGCGGATGACCCAGTCGTCGCCCTTATACGCGAACCAGACCCGGTCGAACTCTATCCTGCCCTTGACCGGGCGCGAGAGACTCGACCGAGGCTCGTCGGGTACGCGCTCGTCGGCGTCAAGGAGCTTGAAGACGCGCTCCCCTCCGGCCATGGCGCTCTGCAGGATGGTATACTTCTCCGATATATCCTGGAGCGGCGAATAGAACATGCGTATCAGGTTGACGAACGCTATGAGCGCGCCGAGGCTGATGAGCCCCTTCCCGTGGAGCCCCGCGCCGAACCATAGGACTATGGCGACCGAGACCGACGAGAAGAATTCTATAAGCGGCCTGAAGACGGCGAAGACGTACATCTCCCCGAGGTTGGCCCTCATGAGCTCCGCGTCTCGCGCGGCGAACTCGTCGGCGGAGGCGCGCTCGCGGCCGAATAGCTTGACCACGGCGATGCCCGCTATATGCTCGGCCAGGAAGGCGTTCACCTTGGACAGCCAGGTGCGCTGACGCCTGAACGCGTCCCTGGCCTTGCGCCGGGAGACGCCCGTAGCCGCCAGGACGGGCGGCAGCGTAGCTATCGCGATCAAGCCGAGCCTCGGGCTCATCGCGAGAAGCACGACCAGCGCCCCCGCCATGACGCTCGCGTCCTTTATAAACGATACGACGACGCTGGTGAAGAATTCGTTAATAGTCTCGACGTCGCCGGTCAGCCTCGTGACGAGCCTGCCGACGGGCTGCTTGGAGAGGAAGGCCAGCGATTGGCCGCTCGTCCTCCGGAACAAGTCCATCCTGAGGTCCTTCATGACGTTCTGGCCTATGAGGCTCGTCGTCCAGGCCTGTCCGAAGGTAGAGAGCAGCACCACCACGAGCACGGCGAGGAGCGCCCAGCCGTAGCCCGCCACTACGAGGCGGTCGGCCGCCCTAAGGGACTTCGCGTCGCCCGGCGACAAGGCGCGCGCGTACGCGGAAGGCGCGATGAGCCAGCCGTCGACCAGTCGCGGGCCGCCGTCAGCGCCGAGGTCGCGGGCCACGGCCTCGGGCAGGTCGCCGGGAGAGCCCTTCGCGCACAGGTAGTACGGCCCGGGATCGAGGATACCGTCCGCTTCGAGGCTCCGCTTATCCGGCTGGGTCAGGGACGCGAGCCCGCTCTCGCGAACGAACGCCCGCCCGCCAGCGCGGGGCGCGTCGCCGGGGATGTCGAGCCCGGCGAGCCTCGGGTCGGCGAGCGAGTCGGCGGCTACCGAGGCCCACGAGACGACCAGCGCGTCGTCCACCGTCCTCTGGACGAGGACCGGAAGGACGAGCTCGCCCGCCGTGGACAGCGCTAGGGTCAGCGTAGCGACGGCGAGGAGCCTCCGGTACGGCTTCACGTACGAGAAAATCCGCCTGACTATAGTCCCGTCGTAGCTCTTGACGATATCGTCGGCGTCGAAGAAATCGGGCACCTACCTACCCTCCCCGCCCGTGACAGGCTCGGCGCTCAGGGCCTGGAGCGCCGCGATCTCGGCGTAGAAGCCGTCGGCCGCGGCGAGCGAGGCGGGCGCGCCTAATTGGGAGAGCCTGCCCGAGTCGAGCACGGCGACGATATCGGCCCTGCGAAGGGTCGATACGCGATTGGATACGATGATGGTCGTCTTTCCGGCCCTATCGGCGATCAGCGCCTCGATGATGGATTCTTCGGTCTCGGTATCGACGGCGGACAGCGCGTCGTCGAGCACGAGGAGCTCTGGATCCCTGACCACCGCGCGGGCTATGGCGACTCGCTGCTTCTGGCCGCCGGACAGAGTCAGGCCGCGCTCGCCTACCACCGTATCCCAGCCGTGGGAGAAGAGGCGCTTATCCCTATCGAGGGCGCTTATAGCCACGGCCCGCTCGAAGCGTTCCTCGGGAAGGTCGGGATCCGAGAACAGGACGTTCTCCCGTATCGAGGCCGAGAAGAGGAAGCTGTCCTGCGGCACGAAGCCTATGGCCGACCGTAGCTCTTCCAGCGGATACGAGCCGACGTCCACGCCTCCCCATAAGACGGCCCCGCGCGGCGGCTCGACTATACGGGCGAGCGTCTTGCATAGGCTGCTCTTGCCGCTTCCTACCTTGCCGAGCACCCCGAGGGTCTTCCCGGCGGGCAGGTCTATGGTAATGCCGTCGAGGGCCGGCGCCCGCGCCCCGGGATAGCTTAGGGAGAGGCCGCGGAAGCTGACGCCGCCCTCCGGCCGAGCCTCCGCGCCGGCGGCTCCTTGGGCGAACCGCGGCTCGGCCTCGGTATCGAGCACCTCGTTGACGCGTTTCAGGCTGGCGGCCCCCCGCTGTATCATGTTCACGGTGAACCCGGCGCCGAGCATCGGCCAGATGAGCATCTCGAGGTACGCGAGCATGGCCGCGAGCGAGCCCGGCGTCATCCTATTCTCTATAACGGCGGCGCCGCCGGCGACGACGAGTACCAGCGTCGTAAGCCCCGCCAGGAAGGATATAAGGGGAAAGAATAGGCCGTTGACCTTGACGAGCCCCATGGAGGCCTTCTTATAGCCGTCGTTCGCGACCGAGAACCTACGCGCGAACTCGTCCTCCTTCACGAACGACTGAACCACGCGTATCCCCTGCAGGGTCTCCTGCGCGACGGAGCTCATCTCGGAATACAGCTCCTGTACGCGCTTGAACCGCTTCCCGACGATGCGGCCGAAGGCCACGATCAGGACGGTTATCAAAGGCAACGGCGCGATGGTGAGCAACGTCGTCCCGGGGTTCTGGACGAACATGACGGCGAGGATCGCGACGGACATGAACGCGCCGTCGACGAAGGCGACGAAGGCCATGCCCGTCGCCATCCTGATGGCCTGCATATCGTTAGTGGCGCGGGCCATTATGTCGCCGGCCGAGTTGCCGTGGAAGTACGACGTAGGCAAGGTCATCAGCCTCGCGAACAGCCTGTCGCGCAGGGCCGTCTCGATACGCCTCGACGCGCCGTGGATGAAGAAGCGCCAGAGGAAGCGGCCGGACGCAATCGCCCCGGCGGTGAGCGCCATCGAGAGCCCGATCATGACTATCGCCCGTACGGGCCCCCCGGCGGCGATGGAGTCGACGGCGCGCCGCAGGTACTGCGGCAAGAGCAATTGGGCCGCGTCGACGGCGACCAGGCAGAGGAGGCCTAGCGCGTATCGCCATCGATAGCGTCTTAGGTACGGCACGAGCGTCTTGAATTCTTTAAGCATCGCTGAATCCTATACCGCCGCGCCTTGTTTATCAACGGTCCCGGCTTTAGCCTACCACAGTTGACACTAGTCTCGGTTTAATAAATAGTTGTGGCATGATGCACAGAATACAGAACGCGTTAGCCTTGGCGGTCGTCGCGGCGGCGACGCTAGGATCTTGCGCCGTCCTAAGGGCCGGCAGCTACGCCACCGAGGTCTTCATGAGGGAAGGCGACCCCGCGCTCGCCCAGGCCGCCCTTCCAACCATGATGAAAGCGTCCGAGGCCCTCCAGCTCGCGGATCCCCAGAACGAGGGGAAGGCGCTCACCACGGCCACCTTGTACGTCATGTACGCCAACGCCTTCCTCGACGGCGAGGCCTTCATCCTGCCCGACGAGGAATACGAGCGAAAGCGAGAGCTGTCGCTCAGGGCCAAGGCGCTCTACCTCAGGGCTACCGCCCTGCTAGTCCCGGCCGTAGAGCGCCGCTATCCCGGCTTCTTCGCCGTAGACTTCGGCGACCCGGGCAAGGCCGCGCCGGCGCTCGCGAAATTCTCCAAGAAGGACGCGGGCTTCCTCTACTGGAGCGCGGCGGCCATACTCTCGGCGTTCGCCAGCGATCCTATGGACTTCGAGACCGCCGGCCTGATGGCGGGCGCCCTAGCGCTCTTCGAGCGAGCGCTCGCCCTCGATCCCGATTGGAACGGCGGAAGCCTCCACGAGCTCGGGATCACCGTATACGGCTCGCTACCCGCCGACCTAGGCGGCAGCAAGGAAAAGGCCAAGGCCGAGTTCGATGCGGCGGTGGCGGCGACGGGCGGCGCCTCGCCCGGGCCCTACGTATCCTACGCCTCGTCGGTCTGCGTCGCGCTCGGCGACGCCGAGGGCTTCGAATCGTCCTTGAAGAAAGCCCTGAGCCTCGAAGACAGGCCCGGCTCGGCGCTTATGGATTCGCTCGCGAGGCGCAAGGCGAGGAGATTACTCGCCGATACAGCGCTATACTTCTAGTATTTCGCACTATACTTGTATTACGGGAGCAACGCATGAAATTCGCACGAACGGCCCTTATCGCCGCGGCGCTTTTATCCTTGGCCGGGGCGCAGTCGGCCTCCGCCCAGCAGATAATCCTCCAGATAGGGTCTACAGCCCCCGTCAACAGCCCGTGGGACCTCGGCCTTAAGAAGCTTGCCGCCGAATGGTCGCGCGTATCGGGCGGCCGCGTGAGGATGGTCTTCCCTAAGAGCGTCTCGAGCGCCAGCCAGGAAGACCTCATCCAGAAGATGAAATTCACGCTCGACGGCGCGGTCCTCGACACCACCGGGCTGGGTTTCATCGAGAACGACGTCTACTTCCTCTCGATGCCTTCGGTCATCAGGAACGACGCCGAGTACGACAAGGCCATGGCCGCCGCCGAGCCCCTTATCCGCCGCAAGCTCGCCGACCGCTACGAGCTGGTCGCGACGGCCAAGGGCGGATGGATACGCTTCTTCTCCAACCAGCAGATCAGGACCCCCGAAGACCTCCGCAAGGTCAGGATGGGCGTCAACAGGAATATGGAGTCGATGACCAAGCTGATGCAGTCGATAGGCGTAAGGACGGTCAAGGCCGACTCGTCCTCTACCCTCCTCCAGTTCAACTCCGGCGCCCTCGACGCGATGTACTCGAGCCCGCTCTTCGTCGGGGCCCTCTGGTCACAGTACAAGCGGGTGGTAAGCCACATGACGCCGTTCTCCGTCTCCCCGTTCTTCGGGGCTATCCTCGTCAACAAGCGCTCCTGGGATAAGGTCCCCGAGTCCCTTAGGCCCGCGCTCCGCGAATCCGCCGAGCGCGTCTGCAAGGAGATAGGCGCCGAGGCGGTCAGGCTCGAGGAGGAGGCGATAGCCGCCATGAAGGGCGGGGGCCTCGTGGTCCCGCCCTACTCCGCCGAGGACGCCGCGGCTTGGGACGCCCTCTACGCGGACAAGATAAAGAACGTCGTCGTCGAGTGGTATTCCCCGGAATTCACGGCCGCGATCTACGCGTCGATGGGGAGATAGCATGTCCGAACGTATAGAAGCGAGGCCGCTCCTGGCCGTCGCCGTCTGGGGCGCGGCCGTAGCGGCCGCGGTCCTCGCGCTCGTCCCCGTGCTGGACCTCGCCATGGCGAGGCTCCTCTGGAGCGGCTTCCCCGAGGCCGGCCCGCTGACCGAGCACGCTCTCATCGCGCTGACCTTCCTCGCGGCCGCGGCAGCCGGCATGCAGGGGAAGCACCTCGCGCTCGGGGCGGCGCCCGAGGCCGCCAACGCCTTTACCCGCATAGTAGCCTACCTCCGATCGGGCGCGGCCGCGGCCGTCGACGTGGTATTGCTGTGCGCGTCGGCGTCGCTACTCCTCATAGGCTTCGAGCCCGGCGACACCGCCTTCGGCATCCCGATGGCGTTTTTCGCCTCGCCAATGGCGATCGGGCTTCTGATCATGACCGTATCCGACGTCTGGAGGTCCAAGGGAAGGCTCCGGGCGGCCTCGATCCTCGGGCTCGCCGCGGGGCTCTTCCTCTCCTCCGCCGCGGTCTCGAATATCCTGTCTTCCTTCGGCGTCTATTCCGAGCTCGTCTCGACTGTCTCCATGGCCGCGGGCTCCTTCTCCCACGCGGCGGCGGCGCCGCTCATTGCCTTGCTCGTAGCCCTAGCCTTCATGGGCCTCCCCTTGTACGCCGTCATCTCGGGCGCCGCCATGCTCCTGTATCTCGGCTCGGGTTCAGCGGTGGAGCTTATACCGAGCGAAGCCTACAGCCTCCTCATGAACGACAGCATGCCCGCCATACCCTTGTTCACGCTCGCGGGCTTCGTCCTCTCCGAGTCAGGAGCGGGCAGGAGGCTCGTCGACGTATTCAGGGAGCTATTCGGATGGCTGCCGGGCGGGGAGGCGTTCGCCGCGGTGCTCGTCTGCGCCTTCTTCACGACCTTCACGGGGGCCAACGGCGTAGCCATACTCGCGCTCGGCGGCATACTGGCCACGGTGCTCATAGGCTCCGGCTCCTACGACGAGAGCTTCGCCCACGGATACCTGACCGCCTCCTCGTCGGTAGGCCTATTGTTCCCTCCGAGCATGGCCGTCATAGTCTACGCCGTCAACGCGACGTTCGTGGTCCAGGGCGAGGCCGCCTTCACGATAGGGGACATGTTCCTCGGCGGCATCATACCCGGAGCCCTGCTCGTGCTGGCGATGGGCGCCATGGGCGTCTTCAAGAGCCTCAAGACCAGGTCATCGAGGCGGAAATTCGACTCTAAGGCCGCTGCTTCCGCCACCTGGAAGGCGCTGCCCGAGATCCTGATACCGCTCTTCATACTCGTCATGTACCTCTCGGGCTTCGCGGGCATAGCCGAGATAGGCGCGATCATCCTCGTCTACGTCGTCGTCGTGGAGGGGCCGATACGCAAGGACCTCGACCTCAAGGCCATGGCCGCCGCGCTCGGCAAGGCCCTCCCCGTCGCTGGGGGGGCGCTTATAATAATCGCCGCCGCGCGCGGCCTTTCGTTCTACACCATGCAGGCCGGTCTTCCCGAGCTTTTCTCCGCATGGATGACTTCGGTCGTGTCGTCGCGCCTGGTATTCCTCCTGCTCCTCAACCTCGCCCTGCTCCTCGTGGGCTGCTTCATGGATATCTTCTCCGCGGTGCTTGTAATTTCCCCGCTGGTCATACCGCTCGGGGCCGCCTACGGCGTCCATCCCGTGCACCTCGGCGTCATCTTCATCATGAACCTCTCTATAGGCTTCCTGACGCCCCCCATAGGCATGAACCTGTTCCTCGCCAGCTACGCGTTCGGGAAGCCAGTCATGCGCATCTACAAGGACGTGCTGCCGTTCTTCGTGGTCCAGCTCGCAGTGCTCGCGATCGTGACCTGGGTGCCGTGGTTCTCGCTGGTCCTCATGCGGTAAAACCCGCGATACCGTAGCCGCGCGATCAAGAACGCGCGCCCGCTTCCTCTCGCCGGCGGAAGCGGGGCTTTACGGCGCCCAAATCATATAGGAGTGGATTAACGAATGAACGCTACGTATATCGTGTATAGCGACGGCGCCTGCTCGGGGAATCCCGGGCCGGGCGGATGGGCCTGGGTCTCGCTCGCTAACGGCGAGATCCGCGAGGGCTACGGCGGAGAGGCCGTGACTACGAATAACAGGATGGAGATAATCGGCGCGACGGAGGGCTTGGCGGCCATCAAGGCGCGCATCGAGACTGGAGACCTGAAACCCGGCCTCGTCGAGGTTCGCACCGATTCTCAGTACGTCAAGAACGGCGTCACTAGCTGGATAGCCGCCTGGAAGCGCAACGGCTGGCGAACGGCGAGCAAGGCCCCCGTCAAGAACAAGGACCTATGGGAGCGCCTCGACGCGCTGTCTACGGAACTGCGCGCCCGCTGGACCTGGGTAGAGGGGCACTCGGGAGAGGCCTGGAACGAGCGCTGCGACGAGCTCGCCCGCCGCGGCGTCGCCGAGAACCGCTAACCTTTTAGGTACGGCCTTGCCGCGGAGGCGCGAAGGCGCGGAGGAGAGGCAAAAGGAATCGAGAAGGAAAGAGCTATGCCTTCCCGCTCCTTTCGCATCTCTCTCCTCTATCTTGCTCTTGCTCCGTGTCTAAGAGCCTCCGCGGCCTCATTCCTCGCCTTCTCTAAGCTGCGCATCTTCTCGTCTACTCGGTAATAAGAATCCCGAATAACGGCGGCTTCCTCAGAAGTGCAGGAAGAACTTGACGCCGGTGAAGAACGAGTCGGCGTCGTACGCGTAGGGCACGGCGGCATCGTCCACGAGCCTTAAGCCGACGATGAAGCTCGCCTGGGCGAACCCTACCAGGTCGAGGGCCACGCCGCCGCCGGCGGAAGCGAGGAAGCCGGAGGCCTCGGAGTAATTAGCCGAATCGGCGAACCCGGCGTAGTAGCCCGCGTCCACGAACCCGAACAGGTACGGCACTATCGGATCCAGCACGATCGCCGGGCCTACGAGCCGGACTTCCGCGGTGGCGGCCGACTTGAACGAGGTGTCGTACTTGTTCCAGCCGTATCCGCGGACGCAGTTGCCTATCGAGTCGCGGAGGCTACGCCCGCCGAACGACTCGTTGACGTAGATCGGAACCGAGGTCCCCGCGGCGTAATCGGCGCCGAGGAAGCCGGCGAGGTAGACGTTGAACAGGTTCCCGCCGTCGCTGGGCAGGTCGTACACGGGGAGGAAGCCCCTGAGCTGCCCGGAGACGCGCCAGAAATCCGTCTTCTCGTTAATGAAGCCGGGGCCCCACTCCGCCGTAGCCTCGGCGTAGACGCCCTCCTTGGAACGGTGCCTCGACAGGACGCGCGAATCGTACGAGACGCCGGCCATTACCGAGGTCCCGAACATGCCGCGCGCGTCGGAGAACACAGACTCGGAGAGCTCGTTCAGGTAGATGTCGTAGCGCCCGCGATAGAAGGCGAACGCCTCGAGGAGGTTGTCTCCGTCGTCACGGCGGGAGAAGCCCTGGATAAAGGCGAGCTCCCACTGGAAGTTGGGGGAATAGTACTCGTTCCCCGCGATGGCGGCCGAAGGGTCTCCCGTTAACGGGTCTCTGACCAGGGAGGCGTTCTCGTAGCCGCCCCCTGCCTTGAGGAACAGCTTGGTGTCGGCCGCGTCCGAAAGCCCGAGGCCGAGGTAGGTCAAGGATAGGTCTAATCCGCCGGGTATCACGCTATCGAAGAAGCGCACGCCCTCGAAGCCGAAATCAAGTACGTCGTCGGCGAACGACGGCGAGATGAACGCGATGGCGGCGATCGCGACGGCTACCGTTTTTCTAAAGCCCATCTTTTTCTCCTGGATATTATGCTTGCCCGGCCGAGCCGAGGACTTCCTTGTTCTTATGCATATAGAGCTTCTTGAGCTCGTCCCGGGCCGGCCCCAGGTACTTGCGCGGGTCGAATTCCTCGGGCTTCTCGGCGAATACCTTGCGTATCACGGCGGTCATCGCGAGGCGGCCGTCGGAATCGATGTTGATCTTGCATACCGCGCTCTTGGAAGCCGTGCGCAGCTGCTCCTCGGGAATGCCGACGGTATCCTTGAGCTTGCCGCCGTACTGCAGGATCATCTTGGTGTACTCGACCGGCACCGATGACGAGCCGTGGAGCACTATCGGGAAGCCGGGGATACGCTTCTCGATCTCCTTGAGGATGTCGAAGCGGAGGGGCGGAGGGA
This sequence comes from Spirochaetota bacterium, assembly GCA_018816345.1. Classification (GTDB taxonomy): domain Bacteria; phylum Spirochaetota; class Spirochaetia; order Treponematales; family UBA12059; genus SZUA-370. The sequence continues at coordinate 18,460 of JAHIWG010000002.1, forward strand.
CTAGGATTCCATCGGCGGTGCGGGTGCACTGCTCCGGCTTGAACTTCATGGCGCCGTGGCTGGTACCGATCGAGATGGCCAGGGAGTCTACGCCCGTCTTCTTGACGAAGTCCTCGACCTCGTCCGGCTGAGTGTAATTGGAGTGCTCAGACGAGACGTCGTCCTCGACGCCCGCGAGCACGCCGAGCTCGCCTTCTACCGATACGTAATCCTTGCGGGAGTGCGCGTAGTCGCAGACCTTCTTGGTCAGGGCCACGTTCTCGTCGTACGGCAGGTGCGAGCCGTCGATCATGACGCTGGAGAAGCCGTTCTCGATGCAGTCGACGCATAGCTCGAAGGTATCGCCGTGGTCGAGGTGCAGGACTACGGGGATCTTATAGCCTAGCTCGGCCGCGTACTCCACGGCGCCTCTGGCCATATTGCGGAGGAGGTTGGAGTTAGCGTACTTGCGCGCGCCCGAGGACACCTGCATGATGACGGGGCTCCTCGTCTCTACGCAGGCCTGGATAATCGCCTGCATCTGCTCCATGTTATTGAAGTTATAAGCGGGTATGGCGTAGCCGCCGGCTACCGCCTTCTTGAATAGATCCACCGTATTGCATAGTCCCAGTTCTTTGTAGCTCGTCATCGGTTCTCTCCTTAACGTAGGGTAACAGCTCGAGTCTATGGCCCAACCCGACTGTCGTCAAGGGTTAGGGGCTAGCTCCCTTGTCCCTCGCGTAAGGCTCGGATAGTATCGAGGCGTGATAACGATACAAAAAAAAGGCGGCCTTCCCTTCCTCTCCGCCTGCGGCGCGGCGCTCCTCGCGGCGCTCCTCGCGGCGCTCCTCGCGGCGGCCTGCGGGCGCGGTGCCAGCGGCCTGGCCGTCCTAGACCCGGTATTCGCGTACCTCTCGCCCGAGGCCGTACGCGCGTACTCGGGCGCCGCCCGGGAGGTAGTAGTCTTGCCAGACGAAGGCGCGTCGGCGGCCCTATACGCGGCTATCGACGCGGCGGCTCCCGAAACGGTCTACCTTTCCCCTCTTCTCGCTTCCGAGATCGATTCCGTACTCTCCAGGAACGCGACGACGAGGGTAGCCTTCCTCGGAGCCAATCGTCCCAAGGACGACCCCAGGCTATACGCCGCCGTCTTCTCGTCGTCCGACGCGGCCGCGGCCGCGGGCGCGATAGCCGCCTCCGAGTCGCTGAAGCACGGGGACGCGCCCCTCGTGGCTGCCGTCTTCTCCGGAACGGTCGATCATGGGGCCGCTTCCGAGGCCTTCCTGTCATCGTTCCGGGAGTCGGGAGGACGCGGCGAGCCTATAATCGAGACGAGCCCGCAGGGCTACTCCCAGGCCGTCGCCGACAGGCTGAAGGCCCTCGATATCCGGGTGGGCTACGTATCCGCCGCCCCTCCCGATACTGAGCGTTGGATCAGGCAGGCCTTCGACGAATACGCCTTCGTCGCGGCGGAATTCTCCCTCCCGCCCGAAGGGACGGATAGCTCCGCGTCATCGGTAGTCTCCTGGGACGTCGAGGAGACGCTCGCGGCGATCGCCTCTCGCCTCGAGGAAGAATCGGCGGGTTCCTTCCCCGGCCTCTGGAAAACGGCCTATAAAGGCCGGTCCGACGGTAATAAATGACCGGGAACGTGCCGATATATGAATATACGTACGCTTAGTCCTTATTTGTTTGACAAAGGTAGGGCTTAAAAATATAATTCCATCCGCAGATGGTGATTCGTTCAGATGGTGCAAAATTAAGGAGTAGTCCTGATGAAACAGCGCGTCGTAAAGGCGATCTGCCTGTCCTTCGTCATTGTCTTCATGCTCTCGGCGACGGGGGCCTTCGCCGACGATGAAACCGTTAACCTCGAGTCGATCGTCGTACAGAGCTTCGACGAGCCCGAGGCGCAACCGTGGTTCCTCATCGGCAGCAAGTTCGCGACGAAGGGCTTCCCTAAGCTCGCGTACGCCAAGTCGTGGCCGGTAGCGCTCTTCGGGACCTCCGGGGGCGGCAAGGACTTACGGAGCCTCGGCATCTCGATGCTGTTCGACCGCAAGGAATATAACTGGGTCGACGTGATTCCCGGGAAGAAAACGGGATCGGGCGAGGAAGCGTCCTATGAGCCGATAGAGCTTCCCCTTCCCGGCCGCGTCAGGATGCTCGACATGTGGATTTGGTCGGGAAACTACGACTACTACATCGAGGCGTACATCCGCGACTATAAGGGCATCGTGCACACCTTGCCGATGGGCGACCTCGGCCACGCCGGCTGGAAGAACTTCAGGGTCAACATCCCCGACAACGTTCCCCAGTCGAAGAAGTACCTGCCCAAGCGCGAGAACCTGACGTTAGTCAAGTTCCGCATCTGGACGAGGCCCACGGAAATCGTCGCCGCTCCCGCCAAGGCCGACGCCAGCATGCAGGAGAAGTCCATATACTTCTATTTCGACCAGCTCAAGGTCCTGACGGATACCTTCGAGACCCTGTTCGACGGCGACAGCCTCATGGACCCCAAGGTGATCGAAGACATCTGGGGCAGTTCCGATTCATCCAAGTAAGGGGAGACCATGAAAAAGATATTCGCCGTATTTTTGGCGTTCTCCGCGCTCGCGCTGGCGGGCGCGCAGGAGACGGTCGGGAGCCCCGATCCTAACGCGATAGGCATCGACACGGCCCAGCAGAAGCTGCAGGTCGTCACCGTAGACAAGTTCGAGGCGGCCGGCTTCTGGAACGTCTATATCTCGGCGGACGAAGGCGTGGCCAGCGGCAGGCTGTTCACGGGCGGTCCGGCCGCCAAGGCGGACGAGCCCAAGCCCGAGGAACGATACGTGGGCATCGACCCCAAGATCGCCGACGTCCAGACCTTCGGCGCCAGGGTCGAGTTCTTCAAGCGCGGGTTCAACACCGTCTACGTCCTAGCGCAGAAGCCCATTCCTATAGAGGGCATATCCAAGACCATATCCGTCTGGGTAGTAGGCAGGAACTATAACCATACGCTTAAGATCATCCTATCCGACTTCTTCAATAACCAGTTCGAGCTGACGCTCGGCAAGCTCAACTTCCAGGGCTGGAAGAAGATGTCGGTAGCGATCCCGCCGCAGAACCCCGACGGCATGACCGGTATCATCCAGCGTAACTACCATTACAATAATCAGATGGGCCTCAAGGTCGTCGGTTTCAAGATCGAGTGCGACCCGATGGAAGCCTACGGCACCTATTACGTCTATTTCGACGACCTCAGGGCCGTCACGGACCTGTTCGCCGAGGATAGCCGCGACAAGGACGACATGAACGACGGCTGGTAAGCCGTCCTGGCGACTCTAACGGCGGCCCCGGTTCCCGGGGCCGTTTTTTTTATTCCCTACCGTAGCTTATATTAGTATTTTACTATTTATCATTGCTAGGGAGGATCGAAATGCGTGGATTAGCGATATTCGTACTGACGATCACGACTACGGTAGCGGCCTGGGCCCAGTCAGCCTCGGTTCCTACGCTGGACGGCAAGCTGTCCGCCTCCGAGTACGCGGACGTCCAGGAACAAGGCGGGATAACCGTGGCAGCGCATCTATCCGATGACGGCTCGACCCTGTACGTAGCCGTAAGCGCGCCGACTAAGGGCTGGGTGGCTATAGGGGTAGGCTCTACGAGGATGGACGGTTCCTACATGATCCTTGGATATTCTATCGACGGCGCGCAGTCAGTGTCCTTCGAGCGAGGCAAGGGCCACTCTCACTCGCCCGCTCCCGCCCCGGGGGCGAAAGCGGCGCTTACCGAGGTCGACGGCGTAACGACCCTCGAGGCGTCCTTCCCCGCTGCGTCGTTCGTGAAGGACGGCAAGCTGCCGACGATCGCGGCGTACGGGAACAAGGATGATTTCAGGTCGATCCACGCTCGGAAGACCGCCCTCGTCCTGATGCCGTAACGAGGCTCCGGGGCTAGCCGAACAGCGCGCGGGAGGCGGCGGCGACCGACTCGGAAAGCGCCTGGACCGTCGAGCCCCGGAGGGCGGCGACTGCTGCGTAGGTCCTCCCGATATCGAGCGGGGTGGAATTCCTGCCCCGCCTCGGCTCGGGGCACATGTACGGCGAGTCGGTCTCGAGCAAGAGCCTCCCAGCCGGAACCATGGCGCACGCGGCCATTAAGTCGGCGGACTTCTTATACGTCACGTTCCCGGCGAACGATATCCAGCAACCGGCAGAAAGGTACGCCTCGGCCTCGTCCCGACCGTATCCGAAACAATGGATGATCACCGGGACCTTTGAAGCGTAAGCGGCGACGATAGAGAGCGTTTCGTCGTGCGCGTTCCTGGAATGCACGATGAGGGGCTTAGAATACTTCACCGCGAGCTCGGCTTGCGCCCTGAAAAGACGCTCCTGTTCCTCTCGCGTGCCGTTCATCCAATGATAATCGAGGCCGCACTCCCCTACCGCCACGCAGGCAGGATCGCGGACATACTCCTCGAGGGTAAACGCGCGCTCCGGCGCGGCTTTCATGGACGCGGAATCGGGCCATATACCCGCGGCGAGCCGTACGAACGGAAGGCTTCCGAACGCGGCTTTCCTCGCGGGGAAATCGTCGAAATCGACGCCTGGGTCGAGGATTATCGCCGAGCCCCCAGCGTACGCCTCCGTTATCTCCTGGATGCGCGCGGCGCCTTCGCGCTCCTCGACGTACGACAGGTGCGCGTGGGTATCGCACAACCCGAGCTCAGGGTCCGCGCCCGCGACGCTAGCCATGCTTGGCCGGGCGCCTTACGGAGAACGAGAACGCCCCGTCCGGGCTCTCTTTTCCCTTTACGGCGTCCACTACGATCGCGTCGCCTTCTAGAGCCTCGCCTCTTAGCACCAGGCGGGAGAGCGGGTTCTGAACGTCTCCTTGCATGACTCGCTTAAGCGGGCGCGCGCCGTAGCGTGGATCGTAGCCCCGGGATGCTACGAGCTCCTTGGCCGCCCCCGTCATCTCAATCGTCAAGGAACGTTCGGCGAGGCGCTTGGCCAGGGAGGCCAGCTGGATATCCACGATGGCGCCCATATCCTCGGGCTTCAGGCGCTCGAAAATCACCGTCTCGTCGATGCGATTAAGGAACTCAGGCTTGAACGCTGTCTTGAGCAGCTCGGCTACGCGTCCCCGGAGCTCGTCCATATCCTTGGCCTCGAGGATGAGCTCGGAGCCAAGGTTGCTGGTCATGATGACGATGGCGTTCTTGAAGTCTACCGTACGGCCTTGGCCGTCGGTTAGCCTGCCGTCGTCGAGCAACTGCAGGAGCACGTTGAACACGTCGGGATGGGCCTTCTCCACCTCGTCGAAGAGCACGACGCAATAGGGCCTCCTCCTGACGGCCTCGGTCAGCTGGCCGCCCTCGTCGTAGCCCACGTACCCCGGGGGGGCGCCGATGAGCCTGCTGACCGTGTGCTTCTCCATATACTCGCTCATGTCTATGCGAGTCAACGATTTCTCGTCGTTGAAGAGGAACTCCGCGAGCGTCTTGGCTAGCTCCGTCTTGCCGACGCCGGTCGGGCCCACGAAGAGGAAGCTCCCGAGCGGCTTATTAGGATCGGATAGCCCGGCGCGATTACGCCTGATAGCGTCGGATATAGCCTCGATCGCCCGGTTCTGGCCCACCACGCGGCGCTCGAGTATGCTCTCGAGCTCGAGATACTTCTGGATCTCGCTCGACATCATCTTGGATACTGGAATGCCGGTCCAGGTGGACACGACGCGGGCGATGTCCTCCTCCGACACTTCCTCGCGGAGGAGCCGGCCCTCGGGCGACTTGGCCCGCGCGTCCTCGGCCGACTCGTCCAATCGCCTCTGGGCCTCGAGGAGCCTACCGTACTTGATCTCCGCGGCCTTCGCCAGGTCGCCGTCGCGCTCGTAGCGCTGCTCCTCGGCCTTGAGGCTCTCTATGTCCTCCTTGAGCTTGCGCACGACCCCGATGCGATCCTTCTCGTTGCTCCACCGGAGGCGCATCGCGTCGCGCCGTTCCGTGAGCCCGGAAAGCTCCGCGTCTAGCTTTGCGAGGCGATCGAGGCTCGCGCCGTCCGTTTCCCTAGACAGCGCCTGCTTCTCTATAGTCAATTGCAGAATACGGCGCTCGATCTGATCCAAGTCGGTCGGCTGGCTCTCTATCTCCATCTTGATTCTGCTCGCCGCCTCGTCCACGAGGTCTATCGCCTTGTCCGGCAGGAAGCGGCTCGTGATATAGCGGCTCGACAGCGTAGCGGCGGATATCAAGGCCTCGTCCATGATCCTGACGCCGTGGTGCACCTCGTAGCGCTCTTTCAATCCCCGCAGTATGGCTATCGTATCCTCGACCGACGGCTCGGGGCAGAGCACGGGCTGGAACCGGCGTTCCAGGGCGGCGTCCTTCTCTATATGCTTGCGATACTCGTCAAGGGTGGTGGCTCCGATGCACCTGAGCTCGCCCCGCGCCAGGGCCGGCTTGAGCAGGTTTGAGGCGTCCATGGAGCCCTCGGCGGCACCCGCGCCCACCAGGGTATGCAGCTCGTCTATAAAGAGGATGACGGAGCCGTCCGACTTCTGCACCTCCTCGATCACCGCCTTGAGCCGTTCCTCGAACTCGCCTCGGAACTTGGCGCCCGCGACGAGGGCCCCGAGATCCAGGGCCAGGAGCTTCTTTCGCTTGAGGGAATCGGGAACGTCGCCGGAGACGATGCGCCTCGCGAGCCCCTCGACGACGGCCGTCTTGCCGACTCCCGGCTCTCCTATCAGCACGGGATTGTTCTTCGTGCGCCTCGAGAGCACCTGCATGACGCGGCGTATCTCCTCGTCTCGGCCTATCACCGGGTCGAGCCTCTCCCGATACGCGAGCTCGGTAAGGTCGCGGCAGTACTTCTCCAGGACACGGTATTTTTCCTCGGCGGCCTGGTCCTTTACGCTCCTATTGCCCCTGACCGACTTGAGGGCCTCGAGCACTCCCGTCTTAGTGACGCCGGATCCCTTGAGGAGGGGTCCTACGGAGCCGTCGTCGTCGAGCATCGCGATGAGAATGTGCTCCCCCGCGACGTAGTCGTCCTTGAGCGCCGCCGCCTCAGACTCGGCCTTGGACAGCGCCTTGCCCGCGCCCGGAGACAGGTACACCTGGGCGGCGTGGCCGAAGACCTTGGGCTTCTTGGCGAGCGAGTCCTCCAGGGCGTCCCGGATGACGTCCACCCTAGCGCCGAGCCGTTCTAGCAGCGGCCTCACGGCGGAGCCCTCGGAGTCTATGAGGGCCGAGAGCAGGTGCTCCAGCTCTATCTGGGAATGGTCGGATTTCTGGGCGGCCGAATGGGCGGACTGGATAGCCTCTTGGGCCTTGAGCGTGAACCTATCGTAATCCATCTGTTTTCTCCGTATCGCCTGTAAAATACCGCCTCGCGCGGCCGCCAGGCAAGCGGCGATCGCGTCTTGCGCGTTAGCCCTACAACGTATACAGTGCAAGCATGCTGAATCGAAAAGGAAAAGTGGTGGTCATGCACGGCCTGACCCAGGACGAGGCCGTTAAGGCGATGCGCGCCGTGAAGGCGTCGCTAGGAGTACAGGACGAGATAGCGTTCGCGACCAGTACCGAGGCGAACCTGGGCTGGAAGCTCGCCGAGCTCGTGGAGCACGTGCTCGAGGAGCACGAGATGATGACCGGCAAGAAATAGCTCGCCGGGACCGAGCCGGAGTCCGCCCTTACGGACGGCGATCCGCCGGGGCCCGTAGGCGACGCCTAGTCCTCGTCGAGCTCCGGGAACCTGGCCTTGAGGTCCCGCAGGAAGTCGTCCCCGGAATAGCCGGTACGCAGCGCGGCGAACACGACGTTATCCTGGCCCGCGATTGTGCCTAGCACCCCTTCCATCCCCAGGTTGTCCAGGGCGAGCGCCACCGGGGCCGAATGCCCGGAGAACGTCTTGATCACGACGAACTGCTCGTTCCATTCGATGGAGACGTAGCCGCGCACGAAATCCTGGCCGTGGATCTCCTCCCGCCGCCTCAGCTCGTCGTCCGAGGGCACCGCGTAGAAGTAGCCCTCGGAACCCGCTCCGACCTTGCTCGCCTTGAGGAGCTTCAGGTCTCGGGACAGGGTGGCCTGGGTAATGAAGATGCCCTGCGATTCCAAGAGCACGAGCATCTCCTCCTGGGACTCGACGCGGTTCTCCCGCAGGAGCTTGAGGATGATCTTGAGGCGTTCACGCCTGGTAGAGATTGTTGAAGCGTCGCGCATATCGAGCCATAGTATGCCGGCGGGAACGTTTTTTGGCAAGATCGATACGCTCCCGGCCGATACTAGGAGGAGGGAGGAACGCCATTGTGACTCGCTTCCTACGAAGCCCCGACTCGGCGGGCGAAGGCTCCGGACTATCCTACTCCGCCGACGTCCGCAAGAACGACGGCAATATAGAGCTCAGCATCTCCGCCGACGCGATGAGCGCGACCGCCACCCTCTACCCTCCCATTGGCGACGGCGCCCCGTTGACCCCGGAATACGCGTCCGAGCTGCTAGCGAGGCTCGGCGTCTCGTACGGGCTCCTCTGGGACGAGCTTACGGAGCGAATACTAGACGTCAATACCGACCGCCATATATTGCGCGATATCGTAGTCGCCCGCGGCGCGCCGCCCGTCTCGGAGCATCCCGAGCATATCGTCGTCGAGGACCGCTTCATGCCCGGTTTCAGGCCCGTGTCCGACGACGAGCATTCAGTCGACTGGAAGGCTATCAGCCCGGTCCTCGTCGTAAAGAAGGGCGAGCGGATAGGGAGCGTCATCGCCCGCAGGGACGGCGTGAACGGCAGCGACGTATCCGGCCGGGCCATCCCCTACGCGAAGGATACCGTCCCGAGCTTCACGCTAGGAAAGAACGTCGAGCGCTCGGGCGACGATATCGTCTCCGTCGGCGAAGGGCGGGTGATAATAGAGTCGCAGCGCATCAGCGTCGAGGAAGTGCTCGTTATCAAGGGCGACGTCGACTATCGCGTCGGCCACATCCTCTTCCCCGGCGACGTCGTCATCGAGGGCGGCGTCGCCGCCGGCTTCAAGGTATACGCGGGCGGGTCCATATCCATAAAAGAGACCATGGACGCCTTCGACGTGAGCGCGAAGCGCGACCTCTTATGCGCGCAGGGCATCATAGGCAAGGATCAGGGCCAGGTCAGGGTCGGAGGCGCCCTCAAGGCGAAATTCATAGAGAACGCCCGCGTCGCCGTCCGCGGCGACGTCGAGGTACCGGGCTCTATAGTCGGCTCGAAGCTGTTCACCCTGGGCCGTCTCTCGATGGGCGACAAGGGAAGGATCGTCGGGGGCGAGATCTTCGCCACCCACGGCGTGACCTGCGGCTTCCTGGGCGGAGGCACAAAGCCCGTCACGGTCGTCAACGTCGGCGTCGACTTCACCGTCCAGCAGAAGCTTGACCAGGCCGGCGTCGCGCTCCGAGAGCTTTCCGTGCGCCTGGCCCGATTCCATAACCTGCTGAAGGCTCGGCCCGACGACCCGTCGGTTAGGAAGGCCTGCGCCGATACCGACGCGAAGGTAAAGGCCCTCGCGGCGAATATCGCCGAGCTGTCGAAGCGCGTGGACATCGACGAGGGCGCCGCCGTGGAGGTGAGGAACACCGTCTACCCGGGCGTCGTCATCACTATCTGCCATATTCGCGTCAGCATAGACGAACCGCTTAAGAAGACAAGGTTCAGGCTTGACAGGGTCGCCAACAAGATAGTCGTCGAGCACTAGCGCTGGCCCGGCGGCGTTCGACCGGCGGCGGCGTTGAACCGGCGGCCGCGTTGAACCGGCGGCGGCGCTTGCCCCTAACTTTCCCTTGACAAAAAGACTATTCGCCTCGACCATGGCTGAACGCGATCGAGCGTTCGCTCTATTTATTAATAGTAACAAAAGAACCAAGGCGGTGGAACAATGACGATTTTCAAGAACGGGTTCATTGTAGACGGCACGGGGGCGCGCGGCTATGTCGGCGACATCCTCGTCGACGGCGACCGTATCCTCGAGGCCTCTCAGCGCCCTATCTCGGCCCCCGGAGCGGCGGTAGTCGAATGCGCGGGCAAGACGGTGGCGCCGGGCTTCATAGACCTCCACTCGCATAACGACTGGTTCCTGCCCGACCCCGCCAAGGAGGAGACGTACATCGAGCCCTTCCTGCGCCAGGGCATTACGACGTTCGTCGGCGGAAACTGCGGCTTCGGGATAGCGGGCCTTAAGAAAGGGAGCGAGTACCGCGGGCTCATCGAGGGAGGTCTCTTCAAGGCCGGCGTCGAAGGCCTCGCCTGGGATAGCTTCGCCGACTACTTCGGGCTCCTGGAGCGCCGAGGCCTCGGCGTCAACCTCGCGTGCCTCGCGGGCTCCGGCACGCTACGCGCGTCCATCAAGGGCCATTCGGCCGAGCCGTTCACGCGGGACCAGGCCGCGGAGTACGACGGCCTCGTCCGGTCGGCGCTCGACGACGGAGCGGCGGGGCTATCGTTCGGCATGGGCTACGCTCCCGATATATTCCTGGCTTACGACGACCTGAAGCGGGGGGCCTCCCTCGCGGCGGAGCGCGGCGGGCTCGTCACCATCCACGCGCGTGCCTTCTCGAGGGTCTCGGGAGCCTACCCGTTGAAGCCGTTCGGCGAGGCGCATAACCTGATCGCCCTCAAGGAGTGCCTGGCGCTGGCGAGGGACACCGGGGCCAGGCTCCAGGTATCGCACCTCATCTTCGTAGGGAAGCGTAGCTGGCCAACCCTCGAGCCGGCGTTGGCCCTCGTAGACGAGGCGCGGGCCGACGGCGTCGACGTCGCCTTCGACACCTACGCGCATCACTCCGGGGCGACGGTCATCACCGGCATCTTGCCCGACTGGTTCATGGCTTCGCTTCCGGAGGGCTACGACGACCCCAGGATACTCCGAAAAGTCAGGCTACTGATGGCCGCCTCCTTCGCGCTCCTCGGCTTCGGCTTCGGCGACATGCGCCTCGCCGCGGGCAACCATCCGGAGATAAGCCCGTACGACGGGCTCTACCTCAGCCAGATAGCCAAGGCACGCGGCCTCGGAGGCTTCGAGAACTATATCGATATCGCCCGAAAGAGCGGCGGCAGCGCCAGGCTGCTCATAGACAAGTACTCGAGCCCGGAGCTCGTCGCGGCCCTTATGCGGCATCCCGCGTCCCATTTCATGACCGATTCCTGGATAGAGCCGGCCGGCCTCCAGAACCCGGCCGCCCTCGGCTGCTTCCCGCGGTTCCTGGAGCGGGCGCGGGAGGGCGTCATCCCGCTCGAGGAGGCAGTACGCAAGATGAGCGGGGCCAACGCGGACCGGGCGCGTCTCGAGGGCCGTGGCTACGTCAAGGCCGGATACTACGCGGACCTGGTCGTATTCGACGCCGCGGCCGTGGCGGACCGCTCCGGCGAGGGCAAGCCGCCCCTGGGCATCGAGTCGGTGTGGGTTAACGGGACGGAGGCGATACGCGGAAGCCGGCGAGTACCCGGAGCGCGCGCAGGAAAAGTGTTGCGTGCCGCGGCCTCCATGAGGTCTTGAACAGAGGCTTTAATAAGAGCTTCCGCGGGGGTTTCCGCGCCGCTCGCGGAAGCAGCCGCGGCGCCCGGCCGGCAGTGGTTGCCCAGCGCCGCTAGAACGACCTCTCCTTGAGCTCGGCGACTATCCCCGCGAAGAATTCCGGGGCGCAGAATTCGCCGCCGGCTATAGGTCTCTGGCGGAACGTCATGTCCAGGTGACCGACGCCTCCCGGCTCGCCCTCGCCGACGACGCCCCTGAAATCGCCCCACTCGGCCGAGCCCAGGGACACGGCCGAGTCGTTGGGGCCTTCCTCCTCCGCGAGAGCCTCCGCCAAGGCTAGCCATAGCGGATTAGGATGGCCGGGCGCGACGACGCCCGCGTAGCTCTGGTACAATACTCCCGGCGCGTCCGGGACGGCGGCGTTAAAGGCCTCCATCGCCTCGATGGACAGCTGGCTCCCGGCCTCGAGCGCCCGCGCCCGCTCATCCCCGGCCAAGGTACCGAACGCGTCCGCCAGGCTACCTGCTAGCTCCTTAGGCCACCGCGCCTCGCTTAGCAGGAACCCCGCCCAGAAGCTGCCCCGATGCGGCGTCGCCAATGTCGTCAGGCTGGCGACGCTATCGGCCAGCCCTAATACTGAAATCGCGTACCTCGCGTCGAGGCCTCCCTTGGAATGCGCGATGATGTTGACCTTATCCGCGCCGAAATCGAGGCAGGCCTCACGAACCGCCGAGACGAGCTGGGCGGCGTTGGCTTCTATCGTCCCCCAGGCGTCGACGTCGGCCACCGCGACCCTGCACCCGCCCGCCTCCAAGCGCTCCTGAATCCCCGGGAAATAGGGAGCGAGGCCGTTGTCTGACCGTAGGGCTATCCCGTGGACGAGGACGACGGGATAGCGCGTGGCGCAGGGCCCCGGCGAATCGTAGGCGTCGCGGGCGGCCGGGCGCTGGCCGGCGCACGAGGAGAGGATGAACGAGGAGAACGCGAGGCCTACATAGAGCCAAACGGGCGCGACCGCGCCTCGCGGATAGCGACTGGAACGACTACGCATACTGGTACTACTTTAGCGCGCTTGTCGCCATAAGCCATACACTAAGGGGCTAGACGGTACTGATTTTTCCCCGGCCTTTTAAACTTGATTTAAGGAACGTCCATCAGTATCTGCTCTGCAACATAGGAGGTTCCTTTGAAGAGTATCAGGTTTGTCCTTGCCGCCGCCGTCCTCGCCGCCCTCACCGCCTCGCTTTCGGGCTGCGCCGCGCCTACTCCGGAGAGCGTAGGCGGCCTCAGCGTCGCCAGCGTCGAGAAGAAGCAGGTCATGAGCACCGCGACGACGCCGCCCATTAGCTACGACGTCACGATTGAATGGGATACGGAGCTGATTAAAGCCAACGATAAGGCCAGCGCCGCTTTCACGGGATTGAAGGTCTACATGATGGAAGGATCGACGGCTACCCAGACGGCGACGCTCGGCGTCGCCGCAACGAGCCACACCTTCACCGGCATCCTTCCGGGCGGATCGGTAGGCCTGTACGTCGAGGCGCAGTACGCCGCGGGCGCCTTCGAGGACCTCTCGACGAGCGACACAACCGAAAGCGTCAGGTTCATAGGCGGCCCCTGGATCACCGGCACGACCTATACCGCCCCGAGCTACGACGCCAACTTCAGCATAGGCGCGTTCAATAACGCCGACGGCTTCCCTACGAGCAGTTTCACGCTGAGCGACTTCTATTATTATTATCCCACCAATAGCAGCTATTTATTCAGCGCCGCGGGCGAGGTCAGGTGGCTGCTCGTAAGCGCCAACGAGGTCACGGCCACGAACGATACGGATAGCCAGAGGAACAACATCCAGTGGCTCAGCGACAAGGTATACCTGCTCGACAAGAACTCCTCGGGGCTATCCTCTTACGAGAACCTCGCGGACGTGAAGGTCGAGATCGTGGACATCTACGGGCTCGTCTACGCCACGATCAGCGGTACCGCCACCCAGGCGACGATGAACCTCTCGACCCCGTCCTTCTCGAACCTGATCAACAACCTCGACTCGGGCTACTACGCCGACAGGACCGGGTACTTCTACGTGAAGGCGACCTGCGAGTCGATGCCCTCGACCTACTCCGCCGCCAACTCGAGCAAGCTCGGGTACTGGGGCCTGGCCATGCCGGGCGCCAGGCGCTAGGAGCGACGCAGAGCCAGTAGCCTAGGATTATTACGATGCCGTCCGGAGCCTAGCGCCCGGACGGCTTTCCTTGGCCCGCCGGCCCCGCGCGCCCGCGCGGCGCCCCGCTAGCGCCCGGGCCCCTACGCCGGAGCCAGCATCGATAGACGCCCCTCGTCCAGATAGGTCCAGGCTCCGGGAGCCAGCCCTAGGTCCTCGAGCCTGAGCCTTCCTATGGCGACCCGCGAGAGGGCGGCGCAGTGGTTGCCGGCCGCGGCGAGCATGCGCTTGACCTGGTGGTACTTGCCCTGCTCCAGCACGATCTCGAGCATGAACTCGTCCAGGGCCTCGCACGAGACGGCCCGGAGCGGCTCCGGCTCGTCGACGAGCATGACGCCCGATAGTAACGACTCGATCAGCGACGGCGTCACCGGCCGTGCGGTCGTCGCTCGGTACAGCTTGGGCACGTGCCGCTTAGGCGACGACTGGGCGTGTATGAAGGCTCCGTCGTCCGATAAAAGGAGCAGCCCGGTCGTGTCGTGGTCGAGGCGGCCCACCGGCTGGAGGCCGCGCTCGGCGAACTGCCCGGGGAAGAGCGTGAGCACCGAGGGATGGTGGCTGGGCTTGCGTGAGCACTCTATGCCGACGGGCTTATTGAGAGCCAGGTACAGCTTCTCCCTATACTGCCAGGGCTCGCCGTTGACGCTGAACGCGAGGCCGCCCGTCTCGTACGGCAGCGAGTAATCGGTCGCGGCGGAGCCGCCTATCTCGACGTACCCGCCTTCCACGAGGGCCCGGCAGCCCTTGCGGGAACCGAAGCCCTGGGACTGGAGTATCTTGTCCAGCGGGACCGAGGCCCTGGCCGTCATCTGCGTCCCAGGTCGAAGCCTCGTTCCTTGAGCGCCTTCAGCATGTCCTGCGGGGAGGCGGCCCACTGGCCCCATTTCCTGGAGATATGCTCGGTCCACGAGTAGTCGTCGAAGGTGAAGACGTCTTCCCTGTCGCCCTCTATGGGTATCTTGGCCTTCTGCTTGGCGTAGTAGCCCTGGGCCAGGTAGCCTTCGTCCATGGGCCTCATCATGGCCCTCACGTCGTCGTCGGACAGCTCGGGGTACTCGTCCTCGAAGAGGGCGTAGTCCGTCGGGTAGCGCGGCCTGGCCGGGTATTCCTCGTCCGGATAGCCCATCACGAGCTCCACCATGGGAAGTACGCGCGGCGGCAGGGAGAAGTCCTTGGCAATCTTGGCGACGCGCGCGCCTGAGAGGCTGCCCTCCCCCAGGAAGCACGAGCCCATCCCTAGGCTCTCGGCGGCTATCACCATGTTCTCGGCGGCGTACGAAGCGTCCTGCATGCCGAGCAGGAGCAGCGTCAGGTCGTTGGTCACGATGTCCCAGCCCCGGATGCGCATGAAGCGCTCCAGCTTATGCGCGTCCACGCAGACTATGAACCACAGGGGAGCGCCGAACGGCGCCTTCCTCTTCGTGTACCTTAGCACGCTATACAGCTGAGAGGCGAAGGGCGCCTGCTGGCCGGCGCGGACTATCGTCTCGACGGTCTCGTCGTCGGGGACCTCGGCCTTGTACTTGCGCACGGACCTGCGGTTCATCATGGCGTCGAGGGTCTGGTTACGTAGCATGATTCACTCCCACTCTATCGTAGCCGGCGGCTTCGACGACACGTCGTAGACGACCCTGCCCACGGCCGGCACGCGATTCGTTATGATGGCCGAGATGGCGAGGAGGTCCTTCATGGGGAATTCGAAGACGTCCGCGGTCATGCCGTCGGTGGAGGCGACGGCGCGGAGCGCGACGGTCCAGCCGTAGCGGCGTACGTCGCCGGCCACGCCCACCGAGCGTACCGGGAGCAGCACCGCGAAGGCCTGCCAGATCCTGTCGTAGAGGCCGCGGGCCCGGAGCTCGGCGAGGTAGATGTCGTCGGCGGCCCGTAGCGTGTCGCACTTCTCCTTGGTGACCTCCCCTAGCACGCGCACGCCGAGCCCGGGGCCCGGGAAGGGGTGCCTGGAGACGACGGCCTCGTCGACGCCCAGCACTCGCCCGAGGGCTCGGACCTCGTCCTTGTAGAGGCGGTCCAGCGGCTCGACGACGCGCCCCTCCGCGCGCTTCTTCTCCACGAGCGGCGAACGGACGTTATGGTGGCTCTTTATGACGTGGGCCTTCTTACCGACGCCCTTGCCCGACTCGATGAGGTCGGTGTACAGGGTTCCCTGGGCGAGGAAGTAGTCTTCGCCCAGGCCCAGGCGCTCCACCTCGCGCTGCTGAACCGTTATGAACATGTCGCCTATGATGCGCCGCTTCTCCTCGGGCTCCGAGACGCCGGACAGGGCGGCCAGGAAATCGGGCTCCGCGTCGGCGCGGTGGACGTGGGCGGCGCCGAGCGCGTTCAGGGTGCGCATCACCTCGGCGCTCTCGTCCTTGCGCATCAGGCCCGTGTCTATATAGAGGAGGTGCACCCGCTCGGGCCCCAGGGTCTTGAGGAGCAGGGCGGCGGCGACTGTCGAGTCCACTCCCCCGGAGATGAGGAGGAGGACAGGAGCGGAGCCGACGCGGGCGCGCAGGGCCTCCCGCTCCTCGTCGATATACCGCTCCATGGTCCACGACCTGTCGCAGCCGCATATGCCCAGCGCGAAGTTGGCCAGGATGCGCGAGCCGTGCTCGCAGTGCGTCACCTCGGGATGGAACTGCACGCCGCGGAGGGGCAGGCTCTCGTGGGCTATAGCGGCCGGGATGCCGTTATCGGTCATCGCCACCGCGACGAAGCCGGGGGCCAGCGCCTCTATGGAGTCGCCGTGGCTCATCCAGCTCGTGAACTCGGGGGGCACTCCCTCGAAGAGGGGGTCGCAGGCGGTGACCTTGACCGGCCTTCGCCCGTATTCCCTGTCCGGGAGCGTGGCGACCGACCCGCCGTGGTCGCGGGTCATGCGCTGGGCGCCGTAGCATATGCCAAGCACCGGCAGCCCCAGGGTATAGACCGACTGGTCGGGGACCGGCGCGCCCTCGTCGTATACGCTCGAGGGGGACCCGGCCATCACGATTCCCTTGACGCCCGCGAGTCGCTCGGGAGTCAAGGCTGCCTCCCCGGGGGCGATGTCGGTATAGACGCCGAGCTCGCGCACTCGCCGCGCTATGAGCTGGGTATACTGGCTGCCGTAGTCTAGTATCAGTATCGTGTCCACGGGCTCTTCCTCACGATGGTGTCGCGGCGATCGTAGCCGACCGAGACTATGTCTATCGCGGTCTCGGTATATTCCTCTATGAAGTTGACGTAGTCTCGGGCCTCCCTCGGGAGCTCGTCGTACTCGCGCACCTCCTTGAGGGAACGCTTCCATCCCCGGAAGGTACGGAGCACGGGCTCGGCGTCGGACAGGTCGCGCACCGACGCGGGGAAATGCTCGACCAGCTTGCCGCGGATCTTATACGCGACGCAGGCCTCGAAGGTCTCGAGCGTGTCGTACACGTCCAGGTGAGTCAGCACGAGCGAGTCGATGGAGTTGGCGAGGCACGCGTAGCGCAGCGCGACGAGGTCCAGGTAGCCGCAGCGGCGCGGGCGGCCCGTCGTGACGCCGTACTCCCGGCCGGTGTCGCGTATGAACTGGCACAGGCCCGACTGGCTGTCGGGATCGAACTCCGTCGGGAACGGACCGTTGCCGACCCTCGTCGAGTAGGCCTTGAAGACGCCGAGCACCTTGTCGAGCCTCCGCGGGCCGATGCCGCCCTGCGACGCCGCCCCTCCCGCTCCCGACATGCCGCTCGATACGAAGGGATAGGTGCCGGAATCCAGGTCCAGGAGGGCTCCCTGGGCGCCCTCGAAGAGGGAGTAGGTATTGCGGTGGGCGGCGAGGAAGCTCGTCAGGTCGACCGATAGCGGGGAGAGCCTGTCGCGCCAGGCCTTGATGAACTCGACGTCCCCCGGCTCCAGGTTCTCCATCCGCTCGTCGTCGTAGAGGTCCGCGAGGCGCATGCCGTCGCGGGACGACTTCATCGCGTAGGCGACGCCAATGCCCCGGCCGGTCGTGCCGATAGGGCGGCGCCGCCCCGCCTCCATGGACTTATCGAGCTCGCGGTACCGCGGGAGGACGATATGCGCCCGGTCGGAGATGAAGACCCTGCCCTCCCAGTCTATGCCGCGCTCGGCCAGCATGCCCAGCTCGGCGAACAGGGCCTCGGGGTCGATGACCATGCCCGTGCCTAGTATGACGCGCTTATCGGGATACAGGACGCCGGAAGGCACGAGGTGCAGGGCGAACTGCTCGTCCCCCCTGACTATGGTATGGCCCGCGTTAGCGCCGCCGGAGAAGCGGACTATGATCTGGGCGTCGGTCGCCAGGTAATCGACTATCTTGCCCTTGCCCTCGTCGCCCCACTGGGCGCCTATTACCGCTACGTTCATGCCGTTCTCCTTGCGTTACTGACGCGAATAGTTGGGTGCTTCCTGCGTTATCGATACGTCGTGCGCGTGGCTCTCCCGGAGCCCTGCGCCCGTGATCTTGACGAATTTCTTGTAGTGCCTTAGCGTCTCGATGTCCTTGCAGCCCGTGTAGCCCATGCCCTTCTTGAGGCCGGCTATAAGCTGGTGCAGGTAGTCCTTGAGCTCCCCCTTGTACGGGACGCGGCCTTCTATGCCCTCTGGAACGGGCGTCTCGTCCTTGGCTATCTGGTAGCGGTCGCCCGAGCCCGAGCGGATGGCGCCCATCGACCCCATGCCCCGGTACTCCTTGTAGATCCTGCCGTCGTAGATTATCTCCGCCCCCGGCGCCTCGCGGAGGCCCGCGAACAGGTTGCCGACCATCACGGTCGAGGCGCCCGCACCGATGGCCTTGGCGATGTCGCCGGAGAACTTAATGCCTCCGTCGGCTATAACGGGAACGCCCGACTTATCGGCCTCGAGGGCGCACTCGAGCACCGCGCTGAACTGCGGCACGCCTATGCCCGCGACGATGCGCGTCGTGCATATCGAACCCGGGCCTATGCCTACCTTAACGGCGTCCGCGCCGGCGTCGACGAGCCGCCTCGTGCCCGCGGCGGTCGCGACGTTGCCGCCGACGACGAGCACGCCGAAGCGCCTCTTGATAGCGGTGACCGCCTCGACGACGCCCTTCGTGTCCCCGTGGGCCGTGTCGAGCACGACGAAATCGCACTTGGCGCGCGCGAGGAGCGGTAGCCGCGCCTCGAAGTCCTGGGGCGACACGGCGGCCCCGACGACGAGGCGCCCCGACTTGTCTGTGGCGGCGTCGGGGTACAGCTCGTGCTTCTCCATGTCCTTGACGGTGATGAGGCCTCGAAGCCTGCCGCCCCCGTCCACGACGGGCAACTTCTCGATGCGGTGCCGGTCGAATTTCTCCCTGGCGCTCCTGGGCGTGGGCTCGCCCGACTCGACGACGAGGTCCCGGGTCATGGCGTCGCGCACGAGGGCGTCGTCCTCGCGCCTGAAGCGTAGGTCGCGGGCCGTTATGATGCCTACGAGCTTGCCTCCCGGCCCCAGGACGGGGAGCCCGGTCACCCTATGCCGGTCCATGATGGAGCGGACGTCCCGTATCGTCCTGTCCTCCTCGACGGTGACGGGCGACTCGATTATCCAGTTGAGGTACCGCTTCACGTTGGCTACCTGCTCCGCCTGGGCTTCCGGCGACAGGTTGCGGTGTATCACCCCGGCGCCGCCCTGGAGCGCGAGCGCTATGGCCAGCCTGTCCTCGGTGACGGTATCCATGGCGGCGGAGAGGACGGGCGCGTTCAGGTAGACGTCCCCGGCTAGCCTGGAGCGCACGTCGGCGTCCTTGGGGAGCATCTCGGAGTAGCCTGGGAGCAGGAGCACGTCGTCGTAGGAAAGGGTCTCGGGTATATCCATGGGGCCTCCTCGCCGAAAATCGGCTGTCTAGCCCGCGGCATCCCGGCGGAGCGCGCTCCAGCCGGGCCGCGGTCGATCGGATCGGCGTCCGCCGACGATCGCCCGCGGACCCGAACGCGCCGCGCGGAGCGCGGCGGATTAAGTCCGCTACGTGATGCCGTCACCCCACGGCCGTAATCCCCTCGCTATCCGCCGGGACGCGCGCGGACGGGCCCTCTTGAGGGATACGTGCGGCGAGCGTTTCGTGCGGTGATCGGGGTGCATAGCGGGTTATACCCCGAAAGCCCCGAGGGGCGCAAGGCGTAGGGCCGTCGGCCCCCGTTCCCTGGAATAGGCCTCGAGGCGGCGGCTCGCGCCCGAGCCAGCCCGGCCTACGACGGCAGGCTCGTGGAATCCCGGACGCGGTAAAGGCGATCGTCGCCCAGGTGCGCGTCGCCCTATCCTCGCCTAAGCGATACCGCTTAACAGATTACTCAAGGTCATGCTAGAGTCAGGTATCGTTTTCCCTCAATCGACTCGCTTCGCCAGGGCGGGTATGTCGGCTGCTGAATGGGTAGGATAACGACAAACGCCCTTCTAGGGGCTGGCTATTCGCGCGTCGCTAAAGCCGTTCGTAGCACGCCCCGCCGCACGGGCCGTCAACGCTACGCGCTATCAAAGAAGAAGGCGGATATGGGGAAGCGACTACTACTCGCCGTATTCATCATCCAGGCGAGCATCTGCTTCCCGGCGAGCAGGAACGTGGGCGTCGAGCGCGTGCTTAACATAGCCGTCAACATCAACCTGCCTCCCTACCAGTACCTGGATGGCGATAGTATAGCCGGAATCCATATAGCCATCCTCGACCGGATAGCGTTGGACAAGGGTTACCAGGTCAAGTACTTCGCGAAGAACGACGACCACGGATGCCTGGCGGCCTTGGCGAAGGGCGAGGTAGACGCTATCGTCGGGATTACGAGTAACGAGGCGGGGGACCGCGGATTCTACTTCTCCGACATCATGACCTCGTCCTCGCTGTGCATGGTGGTTCGGACGGACCGAATGGTGAAGCACCAGCTGGAGGGCGTACCGTTCCCCCTGTCGGCAGCCATGGAGCTGGGCACCACGCCGTACTCGATGATCGCCAACCTGGGGATCGCCCACTACCGTGTACACGGGGATCAGCGGAGCGTTTTCGAGTCGCTCGAAGGCAGTACCGTCGACGCGGCCGTGGCCGTCAAGGACAGCATAGTCTACCAGATCGAACGGGCGGGCGGGGACAAGCGATTCACGATGACCCATAACTACCTCGGCTACGTCAGCTACGGCTTGGCCGTCCGGGCCGACGACGCGGAGCTGCTGCGCATTCTGAACGACGGGATCTCGGCCATACGGGCCGGAAGCGGCTACGAGGCCATCATGAGGAAGTGGATCGTCGCCGACGACGGCGGCGACGCGCGCGCGATCCTCGCGTGGGTCGGGCTGGTAGCGGCGCTGGCCTCGGTGCTGGCGGGCGTCTATGTCTACCTCAGCCTGCGCATACGCAAGGCCATGAAGCGCAACGTCGACATGCAGACGAGGGAAATACAGGAAGCCAACAGGAAGCTGGAGAGGCAGATAACCCAGATCAACGACGAGAACGAGCTACGGAACAGGATAATCAAGTACTCGCCCAGCGCGATGGCCATGATCGACAAGGACGGCCGCGTCAGCCTGATGAACAGGAGCGCGCAGCTCCTGACGGGCGTCGACGGCCCGGGCGGCAGCCTGGGCGTCCGGGACTTGCCTATCTTCAAGGAGATCATCGAGAGGATAGCGCCGAGGCCGTTCGAGCCGGGGACGACCATAGAGAACGAGCGCCTGATGATAGGCGCCAGGAGCTATCGCTGTACGATGCATCAGATTATACACTTCGGCGACGTCGTCGGCGTCCTGATAACGGTCCAGGACGTCACGAAGGAAGAGCAGAAGGCCCAGGCCGAATTCGAGATAGAGAAGAACCGGACCCTGAACCGCCTGGTCGCCGGCATAGCCCACGAGATCCGCAACCCGTTGATGAGCATACGCACCTTCGCCACGGTCATGGGCAGCCAGGGCGACGACAAGGAAGTCCAGCGCTCGTTCTCCAAGTACGTCCCCGACGAGGTCGACCGTATAAACCGCCTCATCGAGAACATGATACAATACGCCAAGCCGGTCAGGCGCCAGGCCCGGCCGTGCGACGCCGGCGAGATCATCAGGGAGTGCGTAGGGCTCCTCAGCCCGTCCATACGCGCGAAGAGCGTAAGTCTCTCGGTCAGCGCCGACGACGACGCGTCGATCTTCGTGGACCGGGACCAGATCAAGCAGGTGCTTATAAACCTGCTGATCAACGGCGTCGAGGCCATCGAGAAGAAGCTTTCCCAGACCGGGGAGGCCGCCGAGCTACGCTTGGCCGTCACGGCTCGGACCCGTCCCGAATCGGTCGTCATCGAGATCCAGGACGACGGCGCGGGCATGTCGGAGCAGGAGCTCGCGCGTTGCCTCGACCCGTTCTACACCACGAAGGCGACGGGCACGGGCCTGGGCCTGGCCCTCTGCAAGCAGTACCTCAGCGAGAACTCGGCGAGGCTATCGATACAGAGCGAAGAGAACCAGTATACGAGGATAAGCGTCGCATTCCCTAGGAGCAGCCGTGAAACCGCCGATATTGATAATCGATGACGAGAAGAGCATCTGCGTATCCCTATCCCTCGCTCTGCAGGTCGAGTTCGACGTTAGCTGGGAATCCAGCCCACTGGCGGCCATGGACTATATTCGCGGCCATCATGTCGCTCTCGTGCTCCTGGATATGGTCATCGGGGAGACCGACGGCATAGAGGTCCTGAAGGCTATCAAGGAGTACAACCGGGATATCGCCGTCATCATGATGACGGCCTTCGGCGATATTCGGTCCTCGGTCAGCGCGATGAAGCTGGGAGCCTTCAACTACCTCCCCAAGCCGCTCGACATCGAGGAACTCCAGATCCATATCAGGCAGGCCCTGGAGATGCGCCGCCTCAACGCCAAGGTGGATTATCTGAGCCATCAGCTGACGGAGCGCTACCAGCACGGGATAGTGGGCGGGTCCCCGTCAATACGGCGCGTCTACGAGCTGATAGACAAGCTGAAGGACGTTGATAGCCCGGTCGCCATCACCGGGGAGAGCGGTACCGGCAAGGAGCTGGTCGCGAAGGCGATACACTATTCAGGCAAGCGCAAGACCGAGCCGTTCGTCGCGATCAACTGCTCCGCCATCCCGGAGGGATTGTTCGAGGGCGAGTTCTTCGGGCACATGAGGGGGTCGTTCACCGGCGCCATAAGCAATCAGGTAGGGAAACTTGAATCGGTCGGCGGCGGTACCATCATGCTCGACGAGATAGGCGACCTGCCCCTGGGGTTCCAGGGCAAGCTGCTGCGCGTCCTGCAGGAAAAGAACTTCACCCCTATCGGCAGCAACAAGGCCAGAAGCCTCGAGGCCAGGGTCATCGCTGCGACTAACAGGAATATACCGGCCCTCATCGCCGGCGGGCAGTTCAGAGAGGATCTCTACTACAGGATAAACGTCGTAGAGATAAAGATGTCTCCGCTCCGGGACAGGAAGGCGGACATACCGGCCCTGTGCGAGTATTTCATAAAGAAGAATAACGTCCAGCAGAGCAAGCAGGTCAAGGGCCTGACGAGGAAGGCCGACGACCTGCTCCGCGACTACGATTATCCGGGCAACGTGCGGGAGCTAGCCAACGCCCTGGAATACGCGTCGATCGTATGCGACGGAGAGTGGATAGGATGCGGGGACCTTCCCGATCGCATGACCAAGGCGGCGGCCTGCCGCGGTCCCGACGCCCCGGATCCGAGGGGCAAGTCCCTGAGGGAAGCGGAGCGCGAGGTGATAGAGGCCGCCTACAGCAAGCACGACGGCCGCCGATCGGAGATTGCCAGGGAACTGGGCATCAGCGAGCGCGGACTATGGAACAAGCTGAAGGAGTACGGCCTTATCGGCCGGGATAGGGATGCCTAGCGCGCGGGAGGCCCGCCGGGGCCGCCCGCGCGCCCGCTCAAGACGGTCTCATCCGGCCCTCGCGGCGCAATGGAAGCATGCCACGAAATGGCCCGGCTCGACTTCTACCTGAGGCGGTATCCCGCTAGAGCACTCCTGGCCGGCCTCGCGGCACCTCTTTCGGAAGCGGCACTCCTCGGGAAGGTTGACCGGGCTCGTGATCTCGCCCTTCAGGGTTATGCGCTCCGGCCTATCGCCCAGGCTCGGGACCGGTATGGCCGAGAGGAGGGCCTTGGTATAGGGGTGGAGCGGATTCCTGAAGAGCTCGTCGGCCGTAGCCTTCTCCACGATTTGTCCGAGGTACATGACGGCGATCTCGTCCGATATATGGTTTACGACGGACAAGTCGTGCGTGATGAAGATGTAGGTGATGCCTTGGCTCTCCTGCAGCTCCTCCAGCAGGTTGAGGATCTGGGCCTGGATGGAGACGTCGAGCGCGGATACGGGCTCGTCGCAGATGATGAGCCTCGGCTCCATGGACAGGGCCCTGGCTATGCCTATGCGCTGGCGCCGCCCGCCGTCCAGCTCGTGCGGATAGCTGTTGATCAGTCGCCTCGACAGCCCCACAGTGTCCATCAGCTCCTGGACGCGGGCCTCTATCCTGGCCCCGTCCCTGATGATGCCGCTTTCCCGTATGGGTTCCGATATCAGGTGGCTTATCGACTTCTTGGGATCCAGCGAGGAGAAGGGATCCTGGAAGATGATCTGCATGTCCTGTCGCATCCTGCGCATGCCGCGGCTATTGAGCCCCGTGACGTCGACGCCGTCGAATACGACCGCGCCTGAGGTCGGCTCTATCAGGCGCAGGATAGCCCGGCCAGTCGTGGATTTCCCGCAGCCGGATTCGCCTACCAGTCCGAGCGTCTTGCCCTTCTCCAGCGTGAAGCTGATATCGTCGACCGCGTGGAGCATGCCGCGAGAGGTCTTGAAGTATTTCCTGAGGTTATTGACTTCGAGCAGGGCCATTACTGCTTCCTCCTGTTAATAGCGAAACCGGGATCGTCATAGGCCATGCATGAAACGTAGTGAGTCCCGGACATGAGCGTCAGCCGGGGCTGGCGCTCGAGGCAGGCCGCGGAGGCGTAGCCGCATCGCGGGGCGAACGTGCACCCGACCGGCAGGTTGGTAGGATCGGGCATCAGGCCGGGGATGGGCCTCAGCTTGGACATACGGTCGTTGATGTTGGGCAGGGAGTTGAACAGCCCCTCGGTATAGGGATGAAGCGTCTCGTTGAATATCTCCTCGAGGCTGCCTTTCTCGATGATGCGGCCGGCGTACATCACCGCCACCTCGTCGCACACTTCCGCCACGATGCCGAGGTCGTGGGTAATAATGATCATCGAGGTATCGTACTTGTTCTTCAGCGCCTTCATGAGCGCCAGGACCTGCGCCTGTATGGTTACGTCCAGCGCCGTCGTCGGCTCGTCGGCTATGAGCAGCTTGGGGTTGCAGGCGAGGGCTATCGCTATGACGACGCGCTGCTTCATGCCTCCGGAGAACTGATGGGGGTACTCGGCGCCGCGCGACCGCGATATGCCCACGGTCTCCAGCATCTGCATGGCCTTTTCGTAGGCGTCCGCCTTGCTGAGGCGCTCGTGGATCTCCAGGCTCTCGGCTATCTGCTCCCCGACGGTGAACACGGGGTTCAACGCGGTCATCGGGTCCTGGAAAATCATCGAGATGTCGTTACCGCGTATCTCCTCCAGCTTGTCGATGGGAAGCCTCAGCATATCGTTGCCTGCGACCATCATCCGCTCGCATTCTACGACTCCGGGCGGATTGGGAATGAGCCGCAGCAGCGACAGGGCCGTCGTGGTCTTCCCCGCCCCGGTCTCGCCGACTAGGCCGAGGGTCTTGCGATAGCCGAGCTGCAGGTCGACGCCGTTGACCGCGTGGACGTTGCCGTCTTCGGTCTCGTAGCGGATAGCGAGGTTCTTCACGTCCAGTATAAGGTCGTTTGCAGGCATGGTATCTCCTGGTCAACGCTTCAGCTTCGGGTCGAGCGCGTCGCGCAGGCCGTCGCCGATGAGGTTGAATGATAAGACGGTGAGCATGATGGCGACACCGGGGAAGATCATGAGGTAGTTATAGTCGCGGATATAGGCCCGCCCCTCGCTGAGCATGCTGCCCCATTCGGGAGCGGGCGCGGGGACGCCCAGGCCCAGGAAGCTGAGGCTGGCCGCCGATATGATGGCCGACGCCACGCGGAGGGTAGTCTGGACGATGATCTGCGACAGGCAGTTAGGGAGTATATGGACCAGGACGATCTTCCAGTCATGCATGCCGATGGCCCTGGCCGACTCTATGTACTCCTCGCCGCGCACGGTAAGCACGCTGGCCCGGGCGACGCGGACGAAGGACGGCGCGCTGGCCACTCCGACCGCCACCATCAGGTTGAACGTGCTCTTGCCCAGCGACGATACTATGGCGATCGCCAGCAGGACGCTCGGAATGGCGGAGAAGATATCCGTGATGCGCATGACGACGTCTTCGAATCGGCCGCCTATGTAGCCGGCGGCCGCGCCGAGCACGACGCCGACGACCAGCGCTATCAAGACGGATACGACGCCGATCGCCAGGGAATAGCGCGCGCCGTACGCGACGCGGCCCAGGACGTCTCGACCCAGGGCGTCGGTACCGAACGGATGCTCCAAGGAGGGATGCTGAAGCTTGTTCGCCACGTTCTGGGCGATGATGTCGCGCTCGTAGTCGAAGGCGAACTGCGAGACTACCGCGACGACCACGATGACGCCGATAATGACCAGGCCTATCATCGCGCCTTTATTCTTCTGCAGCTGCTTCCACATCGCCTTGAACGCGGAGCGCTTCGCGTACTGCCCGGAACCGGCCTCTGTGTTATTCATATCGTCTCCTACTTGGTATACTGGGCTTTGATTCGCGGGTCGACATAGGCGTAGACGATGTCGACCAGCAGGTTGACGACGCTGACGAGCATCGTAGTCATGACCAGGGCTCCGGTAACCATCGGAATGTCGCGCTGGTTGATCGCGTCTACCACCAGTCGGCCGACCCCCGGCCAGGAGAACACGGTCTCGGCGAGGACGGACCCGCCCAGGACGTTGCTAAACTGGATGCCGAATACGGTGATGATGGGTATCAGCGCGTTCTTGAGCGCGTGCTTGTTTATGACCTTCTTCTCGGTGACGCCCTTGGAGCGGGCGGTCCGCAGGTAGTCCTGGCGGATGACGTCGAGCATCGATGATCGGGTCGTGCGCGTCATCAGAGCCGCGAGGCCCATTCCGACGGTCAGGGCGGGCAGTATGATGCTCTTGACTCCGTCGATGCCCCCCGACGGCACCCATTTGAGCTTGAGCGAGAAGAGCATGATGAGCAGCAGGCCGAGCCAGAAGTTAGGCATCGAAAGGCCCAGCAGTGACAGGATCATCGATACCGTATCCTTCATGGAGTTCTGGTGGATGGCCGCTATGATCCCGAGCGGGATGGAAATCAGGATGGCGACGAGCATCGTGACCGAGGCCAATACCAGCGTGTTGGGAAGACGCTCCATATAGGTCCTCATGACGCTACGCTTGGAGATGTAGGAAACGCCGAGGTCCCCTCGGAGCATATTCCCGATGTAGCGGATATACCGGGTAAAGATATTGCCGTCCAGGCCCATCTTGACGCGCAGTTCCTGAAGTTCCTGTTGGGTAGCCTGTTCGCCTGCTACCTGGTATACGGGATCGCCTGGAGCGAGGTCCATGATGAAAAAAACGATGAAGACCACGCCGAGCAATACGGGGATAAGCATGAGCAGCCGATTAATGATATAGCGATGCATCGTTCCTCCAGGTATATTCTCCCGGGCGGGGATCGCTCGCCGCCCGGCGCACGGTCATTTAGAAATATATATCTGGCGATAGTCGTGCTTGGCGGTGCTCATCCAGTTAACGCCGGTGACGCTGGCCCTGGTTCCGACGTTTATGATCGAGGTGCATATTGGGATGATCGGGCAGGCGTCCTTGAGGTATTTCTCTATCAGGTTGTATTTCTGCGCCCGCTTGGCGGCGTCGGCCTCGACCAGAGCCTCGTCTATCATCTTGTCGAGGGCCTTATCCGCTATCAGGGAGCGGTTGGAGCCGCTGCCCGAGTAGTACATGCTGCGGACGGTGAAGTCTGTACCGTCGGCGTCGGTCCACTGGTAGAGCGCCGCGGAATGCTTCTTCTCGTTCAGCATGGCCTTGAGCGCAGCGCTCTCCATCTCGGACAGCTTGACCTTGACGCCTATCTTGGCGAAGTCCTCCTGCAGGACGGTGGCGATCAGTACCTTGGCGGAGCCGTTGTAGGCGAGCTCGAACTCGAATCCGTTCGGGTAGCCCGCCTCGGCCAGCAGGGCCTTGGCCTTCTCGATGTCGTTGTCGTAGCCGGTCAGCTTGTCGTCGAGGCCGAACTGGCCGCGGTTGATGTAGTTGTTATGCACCGTGCCCTGCCCGTTGTAGCCGGCCTGGATCAGCTTCTCCTTATTGACGGCGCTGGCCAGGGCCTGGCGGACCTTGGGGTTGTCGAACGGCGCCTTGGTGTTGTTCATGGCGATGTAGAGCATGATCACGTTCGGGACCTGGACGAGGGCCAGCTTCTTGTCGTTGGCGATATAGTTCAGCTCGACGCTCGGCGGATCGATGCAGACGTCGATCTCCCCGGTCTGGAGGGCGATGACGCGGGCCGAGTCCTCCTTCATCAGGCGAAGCTCGATATTCTTGGTCTTGGCCGGTCCGTTGCGGTATTCCTCGTAGCGCTCGACCGTCAGGTGGTCGCCGGGTATCCACTCCTTGAGGTAGTACATTCCGGTGCCGATATCGTAGCCCTTCTCGTTGGCGGTCAAGGAAGCCTCGGAGAGTATGCTCAGGCTGCGATGGGCCAGGCTCGTAAGGAATTCCTGGCTCGGCTGGGATATCCTGATGATGAGCTCCTGGTCGTTCAGCACTTCGATGGCGGTGATCAGCTTGAGCTTCGGTTTCGTGAACGACGACTTCATCGCGCGATCGAGGGTGAACTTGACGTCATTGGCGGTACAGGGCGTTCCGTTGGTGAAGGTAGCCTTCGCGGGAAGCTTGAATTTGAAGGTATAGCCGTCGACTATCTCGAATTCGGCCAGACCCGGGATCACGTTGCCGCTCTTCGGATCGAGCTCTACCAGGGTCTCATGCGTCATGCAGAACAGGATCATATTGGAATCGGTGTTCGAGCCCTGCGGGTCGGTAGTGGTGACGTCGAGCGGCGTACCGATGACTATCTTCTCCTGGTATTGGCCCGAGCCCTTGGTACCGCCAGCCTGCCCGTTCGCGGACTTTCCGCATGACAGCAATGACAGAGTCATTCCTACGCCCAGCAACAGAGTGACGGCGCGTGCAAATCGCTTCATATTTCCTCCTTGGTATTTAGTTCATCGTTATATAAGCAGTATCCATACCAAGATCCCGCAACGCGGCATTTTTTAATCAACAAGGAATATTCCATCATCTTAGGTCAATTGCCGCTCGCTATCACCTTACGGTTTTTCGCAGTCACCGCGGCAGCGAGAAATACTACGAATTTTTCGCGCCGGCAGCCATGCCTACGGCGATCGCATGATTTCGATAGAACATCGCGATAGGTGCTACCGAGCGTAGTATCCATAGGAACTGGTCTCTTCGGAACGCGCGGCTCGCAAATTTTGCGAGCCGTCGGAACTATTTGCCAGCCCCGCGGATGGGCGGGTCCGTGCGATGCGCCATTAGCTCGCTGGCCTGGCGACGGCGCACGCTGAGGCGGGATCAGAGCTGCCTATCTAAACGGGAGCGCGTTGGGCCATCGGCCGTCGGCCGTCATTCCCTGGAATAGACCTCGAAGCGCCGGCTCGCGCCCGAGCCGTCCTGGTCTACGACTACGAGCTCGTGGACGCCCGGGGCCGGCCGCGCCTGGACGCGATGGTCGCCCGTCGTCTCGGCGAGATAGTCGCCGTCGAGGTGCCAGAACAGGCGGGCGCGCGGGTCCCGGTGGGCGGCGCGGAACACGGTCATGCCCAGGCTTCCGTCCAGCTCTATGGGCACGAAAATCGAGGCGCCTTCCTCGGGAGCTAGGAATTCGACCGCGTCGTCCCCGGGCCCCGCCATGCCCGGCGCCCAGGGCGGGAGCGGACGGTACCCGAGCGTCGACCGCGAGTAGTACCACTCGATGGCGGGCGGCAGGACGAATCGCCTCTGGGCCACTATATCGAGCCCGGCCGACAGCTCGGCCCTGACGCGGTAGCGGCCGTCGGCGCTCAGGTGCACGACGCGGCAATACGGACAGCCGCGGTCCGTCCCGGAGCCGATAGGCAGCGCCGCTCGGCGCGTCGACGCGCAATCGGGACCGGCGGCGAAGCCCGAGTCGGCGCAGACGGTCTCGTAGCGTAGATCCCTGACGGGCTCCTCGAACCAACGGGAACGCGGGAGCGATTGGAACAGGTCGAAAAGGAGCGGCGCCGCGGCGTCCGTGCCCTTGAGCTCCGGCCTGCCCTCGCCGTCCGCGTTTCCTACCCAGACCGCCGCGACGTACTCCGACGTGACGCCCACGGCCCAGGCGTCGCGGGAGCCGAAGCTCGTGCCGGTCTTCCAGGCGACGCGCCTGGAACTGGCGTACTGCTGCCACGAGGCCTCGTCGCCCGGCCTGCCCACCTCCACCAGGGCCTCGAGCGTCAGCCACGCCGCTCCCCTGGAGAAGGGCGGCTCGAAGCGCGTATCAGTCGCGGGCGCGTCCCGTCGCCACGAGGCCCCGATGAACGGCTCAGGTCCTTCGCTCGGCGGCGAGGCGGCGCGGGCGAGGGCCGCGTAAGCCGAGGCCGTCTCCACGAGGCTCGTCTCCGCGCCGCCCAGGATCAGGGTCAGGCCGTAGTCGGCCGGGGCCCGGGATAGGGTCGAGAAGCCGAGCCGCTTGAGCAGGGCCGCGAACCGCTCCACGCCGTAGCCGCGCAGGAGCCTCACGAAGGGCACGTTAAGCGACCTCGCGAGCGCCTCGTCGGCGCGCACCGCCCCGGCGTAGGTCTTGAGGTTATTCTCGGGGCTATAGGAGCCGACGCGCGTGGGTATATCGGGGACCAGGCGGGAAGGCGACAACTCTCCCGAGTCGACCATGGCCGCGTACAGGAAGGGCTTGAGTATGCTCCCCGAGCTCCTCGGGGCGGCCGCGCAGTCGACCCAAGACGCGGAGCGGCCGTCCGGCTCGCGCCCCTCGGCTACGGGAACGTTGCCCACGTACGCGGCTATGGAGCCGTCGGCCACGCGGACGATGACGGCGGCGAGGTTCCGTACCCCGTTCCGCCCCATGCGGGCCGCGTGCCGCGCGGCCGATTCCTCGGCGCGGAGCTGCAGCGCGTAGTCGAGGCTCGTCTCGACGCGGCCCGGGCCGGCCTTGGCTAGCAGGAGGGGCGCGAGCCTAGGCATGGGAACGGGCGAGTCCGGCAAGGGCTCAGCGAGCGCGGACAGGTACTCGCCCTCGGTCATCTCGCCTTCGCGGGCCAGCCGCGCCAGGAGGCGGTCACGCTTGCGGCCGAGCTCCTCGCGAGAGCGCCCGGGATGGATGAGCCCCGGGCTGTTAGGCAATACGGCGAGCGCGGCCGCCTCCGCCCAGGTCAGGCTATCGCCCGGGCGCCC
>JAHIWG010000025.1 GCA_018816345.1 Spirochaetota bacterium
CCAGGTTGCCGCCGCTCCCGCCGCCGCCGCCGCCGCCGAACCCGCCTCTTCCGCTATGCCATATGTCCATGGTTCCGTCGAAGCCGTCGCCGAAGATGATGTCGTCGCCGGCGCCGCCGTCGATCGAGTCCGCCCCGCCGCCGCCGGGACCCGCGCCTAGGCCTGTATAATCGTCTTGCCCGACGCCTCGCCCGCCCTTGCCTCCGCCCGAGCCGTCGCCGAAGACGATGTCGTTCCCCTCGGTACAGGAGATCGTATCATCGCCGCCGCCGCCCGCGCCTCCGTCGCCCCCGAGGAATGCGCCGCTGGCGCCGCCGCCGCCGCCGCCCGAGCCGTCGCCCTGTATATACTGGCCGGGAATAGCGTTCGGGATCCAGACGGCGTATAGCGTCGCGTTCGCCGGTCCCATCGAGTAGCCGGCCAGATCGGCGTGGAGCGCGGATGAGGCGCTAGAGTCGATCCAGCCGCCGAAGAGATGGTCGGCCCGGCTGAACCCGTTGGCTGGCAAGGTCGCCGTCGTTCCGAACGGTATAGAAAGAGGCGCCATCGTCCCCGTGCCGCCGTTGGAATCGAAGCTGATGGTATATTCGACGCCGTCCAGGCGTAGGCTCAACGCGTTCTCTTTCCTAGCGTAAACAGGTACGACCCCGGACTTACGGTATAGGGCGTTGCCGTCCGAGTCTATCGCCGTGACGGTTATCGTCCTAGCCGCTCCTACCGGGACCTGCAGGTGTATGGTCGTACCCGCGGGATCGTACTCGACGGTCTTCGAGAGGTCTTCCATCCCCGTTCCCGAGACCGTCGCCTCGAGATAGCGAATTATCTCCGACGAATCGGATAGGGCCCGCGCCGCGCCGGAGAGGCTCAGTCTTATCGAGCCGCGAGCCGCGGTCGCGACGGGGGAAGAGCAGGATGCGAGCGAGGCCGCTAAGGCAATGCAGGCGAAAATAATGCTAAGAGCCTTGTGTTTCATATAACATCCTTGAGAGGAGCGTCTCGAGGATATAATGGATAAATTGGATATGCAAGACTATATGGAGATATTATGAAGCAGCAGAAGTATGGGACCAGCGGGGCTCGAACCCACCACCTACGGCTTAGAAGGCCGTTGCTCTATCCAGATGAGCTATGATCCCGATGAGCGAGCGTCGCTCGTATCATGAAATGACGGTACGATCCGAACCCCTTGCATCAATATCCTATGGCTGTATGCCCAGAACGCCAAGGGCTCTTCCTTACCGCCTTATCTCTACCCATATGATTGCAGGATAATGAATTAGTAGATCCTCACAATCATCTTGGCCACCAATGGTACTTCATGGCAATTATCATAGTCAAGTGGACCGCGGTTCACGCGCTCGCAGGATATGCAGCTCAAGGATGCCATCGACATTCGCGGTATGTCCGGCTTAGCGAGGTTAAACCGGAGTCAAATGTTTTTTGGCTTGACGATCACCCAGTGTTAATATACAGTATATACAGTATATTGACTGGGAGGCGCCTATCACAATCATAATTTCCAATGCCTCGCTGGACCCGATCTATAGGCAGATAGAGGCTCAGATACAGGCCGCTATCCTCTCCGGCGAGCTGGAGCCGGGAAGCGAGCTTCCGTCGATCCGGAAGCTGGCCCAGGATTTAAGGATTTCCGTAATCACGACTAAGCGGGCCTACGACGAGCTCGAGCGCGGGATGTTCATAGAGACGGTCCAGGGGAAGGGGAGCTACGTGAGCGCCCCGAACCGCGAGCTGGCCCGGGAACGAAGGCTCAGGGCCGCCGAGGAGGGACTCTCAAGGGCGGTGCTCGAGGCACGAGGCGTCGGGCTCTCCCTGTACGAACTCACCGAGATGCTCGCGACGCTCTGGAAGGAGAATGATCATGGCTGAGACGGTTATAGCGGCGCGGAACCTAAGGGTGGCGTATCCGGGCTTCGAGCTCAAGGGCGTCACCTTCACGATGGGGCGCGGCGAGGTCTTGGGCTTCATCGGCCCGAACGGGGCGGGTAAGACGACGGTCATCCGTTGCCTGATGGGCATCATCCCCACGGACGCCGGCCAGGTCAGCCTATTCGGCGGGGAGCGGCCGGAGCTAGCGCGGCGTCGCGTAGGTTTCGTGAGCGACGACGCCCTGCCGTACGGCGTCCTGACCACCGCGGAGGCCGGACGCCTGCTGGCCCCGCTCTATCCCGCCTGGGACGAGTCTCGCTTCGCGGGCCTCCTCGCCGATTTCGATATTGCGCCGGGCAAGCCTATAGATACCCTCTCCAAGGGGCAGAAGGTGAAGCTATCGCTCGCGCTCGCCCTGGCGCGGGACGCCGAGCTCCTCGTCATGGACGAGCCGACCTCGGGCCTCGATCCCGTCTTCCGGAGCGAGCTCCTCGACCTCCAGTACGGCCTGATCCAGGACGAGCGGCGCTCTGTCCTGTTCTCCACCCATATCACCGCGGATATCGAGAGGATCGCAGACAGGGTCCTCTTCATCCGCGGGGGGGCCATCGTCCTCGACGAGCCTAAGGACGACCTGTTAGCCCGCCACTGCATGCTCAAGGGCCCGGCCGATCGCCTAGGCGAGCTAGCGGACCTCGTAGTCGGATCTCGGACGACGGGAAGCGGTTTTACGGCCCTCTCGGGGATCGAGCCGGGGCGCTCCGTCCCCGAAGGCTTCGTGAGGGAGCCCGCGTCCCTCGAGGACATCATCGTCTATTCGAGCAGGGAGGATTATCGTGCGAAGCCTGTTGCTTAAGGAATGGTACTTGATCAGGAGCCAAAAGCTGATCGCAGCCAGCATGGCCGTTTTCGTGATCCTGGGCGCGGTCATGACGACCGTACGCCCCGACGTCGGCGCGGCGCTCTGCGTCTTGGCCATGTTCTATCTTTCGAGCCTCTCCCTCTCCCTCGAGTACAAGTACTCGGGCGAGCGGTTCTTGTCGGCGCTCCCTATCCGGAGGGCCGACTTGGCCTTAGGCAAGTTTATTTTCCTCCTACTCGCCTCGGGCGTCCTCGTCCTCGCGGGGCTGGCTGTCTCGGGGCTCTACGCCGTCGCGGTAGCGGCCTTCGCCGAGACGGCCCACGGGTACTTTCGGAGTTCCGGGATCGCGTACGCGCCTTTCCCCCTCGGAGCCCTGTCGATGGCGGCGGCCTTCGGCCTCGTCGTCGGCAGCGCCGCGTATACGGCCTACTTCTTCCTTGGCTATAGGAAGTACCGGCTCTTCACCCTCATTCCCGTCGTCGTCGCCTTCAGCGGCTACGGGGCCTGGAGCGCCGCTACGGGCAGGCCCAAGGCCCTCGCCGCCCCCGTAGCCGAGCTCGCGGGCCGGCCCGGGGCGGTGGCGGCGATCATCGCCGCCGCGCTATCGCTATGGGCGCTAGGAGCCCTAGCCTCGGGATGGGCGCTGGCCCGCCGAGACCTGAGCCTCCCGCTCGGGGACGCGGCGCAGCGCGCCGCCGACTGAGGGGGAGAACGCGCCCTCCGCCTGCCCCGCGATATTCGGGGGCAGGCGCGCGAGATGGTATTACAGCGAGCCCGACTCTCGCTATAGATCGCGGGCCTTTATCTCTTAACGCCGGGCATGTAAAATATACTTGACACGAAGTATAAGAAGCTATACATTCTACTATGTCAAATATGTTTGACATAGTAGGAGGTCCCGATGTCATTCGAAGAAAAAACCACATGGGTAGGGGCGATAGTGTCCGCCCTCGTCGCGGGGGCATACTCCGCTTTAGTCGTCGGGCGGCTTTGGCGCGTTCCGGTCTCGGAGATCGCCTACCAGCGGCCCTTGCTCCTCGCCGTCGGCGCGACGATAGCCATGACGATAGTCGGCACCATACTGGTATCTATCGGTACCGCGGTCTCGGCCGAGATCACGGGCAACGGCTCGGTCGACGACATCGACCGCAGGGACGAGCGTGACGACCACATCAACCGCCGAGGCGAGCTGGTCGGCTACTATGTCTCGTCGGCGGGAGCGCTCGGGGCGCTCGCCCTCGCGATGCTGCGGTACGACCAGTTCTGGATCGCGAACGCCCTCTACCTGGCCTTCGCGGTCGGGGGGATCGTGTCGTCGGTAGCGAAGCTGATCGCCTACCGCCGCGGCTTCTAGCCATGGGAAAGCCTACCCGCGTATCCAACAGCATCCGCTCGCTGCGCTTCGCCGCGGGCGAGATGACCCAGGCGGAGCTCGCGGACCGCGCGCGCGTGACCCGCCAGACCATCATCGCGATAGAGCAGGGACGCTACTCGCCGTCGCTCGAGGTCGCTTTCCTGATCGCGCGGGCGCTCGGCGCGTCGCTCGACGACGTGTTCCATTACCCTGAGGAGGAATCATGAGGACTAGAGGAGCCGGAGACGGGTCGCAAGCGCTAGGCCGGGCGGCGCGTCGCCTCGATCCGGATAGGCGAAGCGCCATACTGACGGGTAGCTTCTTCATACTGGGCACGGCGTCGGGGCTCGTGGGCCTGGGCGCGGTCCTGGAGCCGTTACTGAGCGCCGCGGACTACCTGGCTGCGTACGGCACGATGGAGACGAGGGTGCTGATAGCGTCCCTGCTGGAACTCCTCATGAGCGCGTCGCTCGTAGCCATGGCCGCCGCGGCGTATCCGGTGCTCAGGAAGCATAGCCCGAGCGCCGCCGTCGCGTACTTCGGCGCGAGGGTACTGGAGGCGGTCCCCGTCATCGTCGGCGTCGTCAGCATGCTCGCCCTCACCGAGCTCGGCAAGGAGTACGTCGCGTCGGGGGGCGGAGACGCCTCGCGATTCGAGCCGCTGGGATCCATACTCGCGGGCGTGCCCGAATGGGCGGGGCACGCGATCCTCGATGTCGCCATCTTCCCGTTCGGAGCATCGATCCTGTACTGGACGCTCTTTAGCGCCAGGCTCGTCCCCAGGTGGCTGTCGGTATGGGGCCTGCTAGGCGCAGTATTCTACTGGGTGGCGGGCATTCTCGTGATGTTCCATGCCGTCACGCCCTTGACGACGCCGCATATCCTGCTCCAGGCGCCCCTGGGACTGCAGGAGATGGCGCTGGCCGTCTGGCTGATCGTACGGGGATTCAACCTGGGCGCGACCGAGGAAGGGGCCGAGAATGCCTAACGATATCAGGGTCCTACTGCTAGGCGGCACCGGGCGCACCGGCGGTCGCGTACTCGCCCGGCTCCTGGAGCGCGGAGTCGAGGTGCGGGCAATCGTGCGCTCGGCCCGGAGGCTCGAGCCGGGAACGGCGAACGATACCAGGCTGACCGCGGTAGAGGCCGACCCGCTGTCGCTACCCCGGGACGAGCTACTAGAACTGGTCCGGGGCTGCGACGCGGTCGTCAGTTGCCTCGGGCACAACACCGACCTCGGGGGCATCTTCGGCCCGCCGCGCGACCTCGTCGCCCGCATGACGAGGCGGGCGTGCGGCGCGGTCGCGGTACTGCGGCCGGCCGAGCCCGTCAAATTCGTGCTGATGAGCAGCGTCTCGGTCAATCGTCCGGACCGCCTGGATACGCGCCGCGGCGCTATCGAGCGGGCGGCCGTGGCTTTGCTCCGCGGGCTCGTGCCCCCCGCCAAGGACAACCAGGACGCCGCCGATTTCCTGTGCTCCGAGATAGGCCAGGCCGATCGATTCGTGCGGTGGGTCGCCGTGCGCCCGGATACTCTCGTCGAGGGAGACGGCTCCGGGTACGCGCTGCACGAGGGCCTCGTGAGCAGCCTGGCAAGGCCGGACAAGACCTCGATGGCCAACGTCGCGCGCTTCATGTGCGAGCTCGTTACGGATCCGCGCGCCTGGGACGAGTGGGCGGGGCGGATGCCGGTCATCGTCGACGCGGCTGTAAGCGTATAAAGGTCCCCGCTAGGATCGTCATAGCGCGGCCTAGCCCTCGGGCTCGGGGAGCGGAGCGCGGGAGGCTCGCCCCCGGGCCGACGCGAACGTTAAAAGGACTGGTCGAGCTCTAGGATACGCCCTTAGCGATCCAGAAGCCTGCATTAGTCGGGACGGGGAGATTCGAACTCCCGATATCCAGCTCCCAAAGCTGGCGCCTTAGCCGCTAGGCTACGTCCCGTGTAGGGGTATTGTATAAGCCGCGCTCCGAGCGTTTGTCAATCGATGGGCAGGCGCGCGCGGGCTATAGCGCGTCCCCGATTGGTCATGAGCGATTCCGTTCGGCCTGGATCGTTCTCGAGCCAGGCTTTTTCTTGACAACTCCCTGAAACCGTCTCATCATCGGACACTTAGTACGCACTGGTACTATTATTCCGTAGGAGGCTCGGCCTCTGCGAGCACGCGGCGCGAAGAGCCTCCACACTTCCTTAAGGAGCGCGTCAATGGCCTACACGACCGATCTCATCAGGAACGTGGCCCTATCGGGCCATGGTAGCACGGGTAAGACAAGCCTTCTCGAACATCTCCTCTTCAGCGCGGGAGCGATCCAGAAACCGGAGACCGTGGAGTCCGGCAAGACGGTGAGCGACTACGCCGAGGAGGAGATTGAGCGGAAGATATCGGTGCACGCCGCCCTCGCCCACGCCGGCGTCGGCGATGTAAAGATCAATTTTATCGATACTCCCGGGTCCTCCGACTTCATCGGGGACGTGATCCTGGCCCTTCGCGCATGCGAGTCCACGATCGTACTGGTCGACGCCAGGTCCGGCGTGCAGATCGAGACTATTAAGATTTGGCGGAACCTCGATACCCGCGGGAAGCCGCGGATGATATACGTAAGCAAGATGGACGAGGATCGCGCCTCGTTCTCCGGCGCCTTAGCCGACGTAAAAGAGAAATTCAAGCTGGCCCCCGCGGCCGTTACCATACCGATGGGAGAGGGCGCCGCCTTCAAGGGCGTCATCGACGTGCTTAACCAGAAGGCGTACCCCGTGCCCGCCGCCCACGACCAGAAGGAAACCGCCGCGCCGGTACCCGCCGAGTACGCGGAGGCCGTCGCCGAGGCCAGGGCCGCGCTCTGCGAGGCGGCCGCGGACGGCGACGACGAGCTGATGGACAAGTACCTCTCCGAGGGGACCCTCACGCAGGAGGAGATGGTGAAGGGCCTCGCCGAGGCGCTCGCAGGCAACCGCGTCGTGCCCGCCTTCGCCGGCTCCGCGATCAAGAACTCCGGCTCCGCCGCCCTCCTGGATTTCCTCGCCGCGATCGCCCCCGACCCCACGAAGCTCGTGTCCGAGAAGGCCGTCGCGGCCGACGGCTCGGAGGCCATGCTGGCGGAGGAGGACTCCGGTCCCCTCGCGGCGCTCGTGATCAAGACTCAGATAGACCAGTTCTCGGGCAGGCTCTCCTACGTCAAGGTCATCCGCGGCGTCCTCTCCGCGGACACCGAATTCCTGAACGTCCAGGAGAACAAGAAGGAGAAGGTAGGCAAGCTCTACTCGGCCCAGGGGAAGAAGCTCGAGGAGGTGCACGAGCTCCACGCGGGGGACGTGGGCATACTCGCCAAGAGCCCATCCCTCAAGACGAACGAGACGATCGCGGCGCCCGACCAGCCGGTCTCCTTCGCGCCGTTGCGCCTGCCCCAGCCGGTGCACGCCGTCGCCATCACCGCGGTCAGCAAGAAGGAGGAGGACAAGCTCGCCGAGCTCCTCCACAAGGCCGCCGAGGAGGATAAGACCTTCTCCGTGCGATTCGACGCCGAGACTAAGGAGACGGTCATCTCCGGCATGGGCGAGTTGCACCTGAATATCATACTCGACAAGATTCGCCATACCCAGAAGATCGAGGTCGAGACCCGCTTACCGCGCATCGCGTACCGCGAGACTATTACCAAGCGCCAGGGAGGCGAGCATACGCATAAGAAGCAGACGGGCGGGCACGGCCAGTACGCGCGCGTCGTCATGGAGGTGGAGCCCCTGCCGCGGGGGACCGGATACCAGTTCGAGAACAAGGTGTTCGGCGGCGCGGTCTCCAAGGGCTTCATACCAGGCATAGAGAAGGGCATCCACCAGGCGATGGAGTTCGGCACCATAGCGGGTTACCCCGTCGTAGACGTCAAGTCGATCCTGACCGACGGGAAGGAGCACGCGGTCGATTCCTCCGAGATGGCGTTCAAGATAGCCGCGCGCGGCGCCTTCCGAGACGCGTGCAAGAACGCCGGCGCCACGCTGCTCGAGCCTGTCATGAGGCTTGCCGTATTCGTCGACGAGAAGTACCTGGGCGACGTGATGTCCGATCTCTCCGGGCGCCGGGGAAGGATCTCCGGCCAGGAGCCCGTCGGCGGCGGTATCGTCGAGATCAAGGCCGAGGTGCCTCAGGCGGAGCTGCTTCGCTACTCGATTGACCTAAAGGCCATGACCAGCGGTACCGGCGGGTTCGAGGTCGAGTTCGATCATTACGCGCCCATCTCCGGAAAGATTGCCGATGACGTGACCAAGGCCGCCGCGGCCTTCAGGATACAGGAAGCCGAGGAAGACTAGCGGCTCTCCGCGTCCGCGACCATCGGGCCGCCCCCCGGGGGGCGGCCCTTTTTTTCTATCGCGCGCGAGCGGCGCGCCGCGTATCGGCCCGCCGGGCGGGACTACCAGAGCGTCAAGGAGCCCCTGTCCGAGTCGAAGCCCAGCTCGGAGAGGAGCGGCGCGTAGGCCGACGAGGCGGCGGGGGCCGAGTTAATAGTCTCGACGGCGACGCGGCGCTCCGGGGCCACGGCCCTCCGCCTCGCCTCGAGGAGGAACGAGAGCGCCGGGACCGTCGCCGGCTCGGAGGGCCCCGGCGCTATGTTGAGCTCCCTCCACGAGCGCCTTGCGACGCATAGGGTCGCGCCGCCCTGCATAGAGAGACGATTCACCGCGAGCCTGGAAGGCAGGCCCGGGCCCAGGCCGTCCGCGGATAGGCCCGATGGGCTCGCGGGGTCGCACGCGTTGGCCGACCAGAGCCGATCCCGGAACCCGCCGTCCTGGAAAAGCGCGAAGGCCTGCGCGCTCATGAACTGCGGCCCGTCCAGGCCCTCGAAGAATCGGCCCCATACGAACTCGCCCGATAGCTCGAGCCTGCGGACGGCTTGGCCTAGCGACGACCAGCCGAGGCCGGGCGCTTCCCGTTCCAGGGTCGCCTTGCAGACTATCCCGAAGCGGCGGGCGGAGGCCCGGGCCGCGACCGCGGCCAGCTCTAGCCTGTCGGCCTCGTCCCTGTCGTCCTCCAGCTCCAGCGCGAACCATCGCCCCGGCACCGGCGCCCCCGATTTCCAACGCCCGCGAAGGGCCGCGGGAACGCGGCCCCGCCGTCCGCCGGCCCGGGCCGGCTCGTCCTTGGCGCCCGCGTCGCCTTCCTGACGAGAGGAAACGCGGGCGAAGCCGGCGGCGGCCGCCCGCCTGACGGCCTCGAAGCCCTCGGAGCCTATGGCCCCGCTCCATATCTCTGCCCACATGCGCTCCTCGAGCTCGGCTATAGAGAGGCCGAGCCGGTCCTTGACGGCCCAGGCATCCTCCGGAGCGTCTCCCGGGCCCAGGAGAGCGCTAGCCGCGCGCGGGGCGAACGCCTCGAATTCCTCGGCCCGAACGAAGGCGACCGTCTCCCTGCCCGCGCCGTACCAGAGGAATTCGCCGCTCGAGAGGAGGGCGTCCAGGTATTCTGGACGGTAGGCCCGTACTCGGGCGGGCAGGATCTCGGTCTCCCAGAGCGCGGCGGCCGCCGGGAAGCCCGATAACGGCAGGAGGGCCCGCCTCGTGGCCTCTATGCCCTCCTCGTCGCTTATCCGCGACTCGGCGCCCGTGGCCGCGTCTAGGGCTTCGGACGCCCTGTCTCGCAGGCCTTGCATAGCGGCGAAGAACGACGGCAAGTCGCTCGCGGGAAGGGCCTTGACCGCGGGCCTGGCCGCCTTCCTGGCCTGCCTGAACAGCGACTCGAGGACGTCCCCGTCGCAGGCGCCGGGAAGCCCGGCGGGCCCGCCGAGGGCGGCGAGGTCGGGAACGATAGCGGCTCCGGCGGCCTCGAGGGCCGCCAGGCCCGATTCGCAGCCCAGCCCGAAGAGGCCACTGACGGAGTCGATGGGTACCGGGCCCGTCGACCTGAGCCACTCCGCGGCGAGCCGCGCCGGCGACTCGAGGGGAGAGTCCCCGAGGGCGGCCAGGCGCTCCTTCCGCACTACGGCGTCGACGCTCGCCCCGGGGAACCTCGACGTCCTCAGCCTATGAAGGAGGCTCCCTCCCTCGCCCGGGCCGGGGCCCTCGCCTTCGCCGGAGGCGGCCAGGGCCGACGCGGCGGCCCTGGCTAGCTCGGGGGGGCAGGCGGCGAGCAAGGCTTCCCACTCGGGCAGGGGGATAGCGACCCGCTCGTCCACCCAGTCGGCCAGGGCTTCCGGGGTCTCCGGCGCCCAGCCAGGCAGCTCCCTCCGCAGCCTGCGGCCGAACGCGAGGGCGAGCTCCGGGTCGACGCGCGGCCTGGAAGAGCCCCCCGCGACGGCCGCGCGTATGGCCTCGTCCCCTGCGGAGAGCCGGCCGGTTCCCTGGGCCTGAGCCTTCCGGCCGGGCATCTCGTCTCCTTCGTAGAGGTAGCGGTTTGTCTCCGCCCAGCCCGACTGCCTGGCGAAGGGACTGGGGGCGCGGGGACTGAAGACGGATAGCCCCACGGACCCGTCGGACAGCCCGGCGCACAGCGCCGAGAGCGCGGCCATGTCGAATCGCCCCTCGAGGACGCTCTTCCAGGTCTCCTTGGCGATAGGGAAGTCGGCGAAGCCGGCCGTCTTCTCGTACAGGCGCTTGGCCCTGAGCCTCGTGACCCACAGCGGCGTGCGCTTCCCGAAGCCCTGGCGGGGTAGGAGGAGGGCCCGGCCTGCGTTCTCCCTGAAGGCCGCCCCGAAGGCCCCGCTCCGCTCGAGGCCCTCGCGTATCCTGCCGCCTAACGACTCGGGCAGGGCAAGCCCCGCGAGCGCGGCCCGCAGGGCGGCCTCGGCCTCGGCGCGGTCCGCGAGCGGCACGGCCACGGAGACGGAGTCGTCGTCGTAAAGCCTGTCGACCCGGAGGCCGACGTCCGCCTCTATGGCCGCGGCCAGGGCGATGCCTAACGGCTCGTTGACCGCGGCCCCGCGCAGGGTGTGCAGCACTATGGCTGTCGAGTCGCCCTTCTTCCCCGGGTCCCTGAATATCTCCACGGGGACTATAGCGCGGGACGGTAGCGGGCTACCGCCTTGGGCCCTCGCCTGCGAGCCCAGGAAGTCCGCGAGCGCGTCGGCCGCGCCGGGCAGGAACCCGAGGGCCGCGAGCCGCGAGGCGAACCCCGCGGGATCCACCTGGTAGTCGGCGCAGGCGTCGAGCATGCGCAGGCAGACGGAGGACCCTCGGGGAGCCTTATCGGCCTTCCAGAACGGCATGAAGTCGGCGTCGCGGTCGAGCGGCGCGACGGTCACCGCCTCGTCGCCTATATCCACGATGCGCCAGGCCTGGGAGCCGAAGCTGAAGCTGTTGCCTACGCGGCGCTCGAACACGAATTCCTCGTCCAGCTCGCCTATCTTGCCGCCGTCGCCCGCGAGGCGCATCGCGTAGTAGCCCCTGTCGGGTATCGAGCCTCCCGACGAGTACAGGAGCATCGCCGCGCCCTCGCGGGCTTTTATCGTCGACCTCTCGGCGTCGAGGTAGACGCGCCCGGACAGCTCCTTGACGCGGGAGCCCGAGTACCTGCCCGAGAGCATGCCTACGACCGCGTCGAAGTCCGGCCTGGCGAGGGCTTCGAAGGGATAGAACGAGCGTACCTCGTCGAACAG
>JAHIWG010000026.1 GCA_018816345.1 Spirochaetota bacterium
AGGCGGAGGCGCTATCCGCGCCTCCGTCCTGGGCTCGGTCAGAGGCTCCGTCCCTAGCGCCGCGGAGGCGCGCCGCGACCTCGGCTATGGCCCGCTCCCCCATGCCGTAGACCACGAGGTCGGCCTTGGCGTCCAGCCCTATTGGCTTCCTCACGGTATCGGACAGGTAGTCGTAGTGGGACAGGCGGCGCAGCGAGGCCTCAAGGCCGCCGGCGATGACCGGCACGCCCTTATAGGCCTCGCGGCACTTGCCGCAGTAGGCTATGACGGCCTTGTCCGGCCTCGCGCTCGCCGGCTTCCCGTTGACCGAGAAGGAACGGATAGCCCCGTCGGGGCCGCGGCACGCCGTCGGGTCGCCCCCGGGCGCGTACTCGTCCTCGGAGCGGGGCTTGCGATTGGCCGTATACTTGCAGACCATCGAGTCTATGGCCCCTCCGGCCACGAGGAAGGCCAGCCGCGGCCGGCCGAGCGCTCGGAACGCCTCGACGTCCGACGGGTCGGGCCGCGCGACGATCCCCACGGCGTACCCGAGGCTTTCAAGATAGCGGCCGATCAGCGCGACGCCGAAGGAAGGGTGGTCGACGTACGCGTCGCCCGATACGAGCGCGAAGTCGACCGCGCCCATGCCGCGCCTGTCCATCTCGGCCCGAGTAGTAGGTAGGAATGCCATCCCTCGAATATAAACGAAATAACCCGGTTTTCCGAGTACCGGGCGCTTGACGCTTATAATCGGTATTCATATATTTAGCCCTACTAAATATTAGGAGTGCTAACATTCG
This sequence comes from Spirochaetota bacterium, assembly GCA_018816345.1. Taxonomy (GTDB): domain Bacteria; phylum Spirochaetota; class Spirochaetia; order Treponematales; family UBA12059; genus SZUA-370. The sequence continues at coordinate 780 of JAHIWG010000026.1, forward strand.
TACGAAGAATACCGATACAGAAACGACCGATCCTCCGTCGGAGACCCGACGTATCGCGGAACGACTCTTCGAGGCCTTCCGCGCGATCGCCCCGTTCAAGCGGAGGCCCGGCTTCGGCCACATGTCCAGGCCGGGCGAATTCCACCTGATTCACCGCCTCTCCCACGAGCCGGCGGACTCGGGAGCCCGCATCGGCGATCTCGCCGGATGGCTCGGCATCAAGCCTCCCACCGTCAGCCAACTCGTGGACGCCCTGGAGTCCAAGGGACTCGTCGAACGATACGCCGACGGCGCGGACCGCAGGGCGATACGCGTCAGGCTCTCGCCGGAGGGACGCGCGCTCGCCGAGTCGTTCAGGGCGCGGGCCCTGGACGAGGCGGAGGCCCTCGTGGAGCACCTCGGCCGGGAAGACGGAGAGAGGCTCGCCGAATTGCTGGTCAAGGCGTCGGATTTCATCGCGTCGCGCTATGGCCATGAATGCCATCGCCGGGGACGGCCCCGTTCAGAAGAAGGAGCAGAATAGAACATGCTTAAGCTTTTCAAGTACCTGCGGCCGTACGCGCTATCTATAGCGGTAACGCTCGCCCTGGTCTTCGCCAACTCGATAGCCGAGCTCAGCCTGCCTAAGATGATGTCGCGGATAGTCGACGAGGGAGTCGCTACGGGGAACGTCGCGCTGATCTGGAGCATAGGAGGGCGGATGCTGCTCATTGCGCTCGCCGGCGTCGCGGCCAGCGTAACGGCCGGCCTCCTCGCGGCGAGATCGTCGATGGGCTTCGGCAGGGACCTCCGCGCCAAGGTCTTCTCCCGGGTCTCGTCGTTCTCCCTGCGCGAGCTCGACACCTTCGGCGCCGCCTCGCTGATCACGAGGACGACCAACGACATCACGCAGATCCAGCAGCTCGTGTTCATGATGCAGCGCATGATGGCCGCCGCCCCTATGATGGCGATAGGAGGCATAGCGATGGCGCTGTCGACCGAGCCCAAGCTGTCGTGGATACTGCTGGTAGTCATCCCCGTCATGGCGCTCGCGATAGTCCTATTGGCGCTCAAGGGCATCCCGCTCTTCAAGGCGATACAGACGAAGATAGACGCGCTCAACCGCGTCATGCGGGAGAGCCTCTCCGGCATACGCGTCGTCCGCGCCTTCGACAGGGTCGATCACGAGAAACGCCGCTTCGACGGGGTCAACGCGGACCTGACCGCCACGACGCTCGAGGTCAACAAGCTGATGGCCTTCCTCTTCCCGTTCGTCATGCTGATGATGAACGTCACGACCGTCATGATAGTCTGGTTCGGCGGCCTGGGCGTCGGCTCGGGCGACATCAGGATAGGCTCGCTCATGGCCTTCATACAGTACGCGATGCAGATCATGTTCTCGGTCATCATGGTCTCGGTCATCTTCATCATGGTCCCCAGGGCCTCCGCGTCGGCGACGCGCATCAACGAGGTGCTGGACGTCTCGCCCGAGATAGTCGACCCCGCCTCGCCCAGGCGCCCCGCGTCGGCGAAGGGCGAGATAGAGTTCAGGAACGTGGCGTTCGGCTACGGCGGCTCGTCGGAGCCGGCGCTCAAGGACCTTTCCTTCGTCGCGAGGCCGGGGACGACCACGGCCATAATAGGAGGCACGGGCTCGGGCAAGAGCACCGTCATCAACCTCATAGAGCGCTTCTACGACGTCGACTCCGGCGCCGTGCTCCTCGACGGCGTGGACGTCCGCGAGATGGCGCAGGACGACCTCCGGGCCTCTCTCGGCCTGGCCACCCAGCGCCCCGTACTGTTCTCCGGCACCATAGCGGACAACCTCCGCTTCGGCGGCGCCGACGCCTCCGAGGAGGCGCTCGCCAAGGCGGCCGAGGTCGCCCAGGCCTCCTCGTTCATCGCGGAGAAGGAGGGCGGCATGGGCGCGCCCATATCGCAGGGCGGCGTCAACGTCTCGGGAGGGCAGAAGCAGCGGCTCGCCATAGCCCGAGCCCTGGCCAAGCGCCCGCGGGTCTACCTCTTCGACGACAGCTTCTCCGCGCTCGACTTCAAGACCGACGCCAAGCTCCGCTCGGCGCTCCGCAAGGAGACCTCCGACGCGACGGTCATAATAGTCGCGCAGCGCGTAGGCACGATACGCGACGCTGACCAGATCATAGTCCTCGACGAGGGCTCCATGGTCGGCAGGGGAACCCATAGGGAATTGATGCGTAGCTGCGACGTCTACCGGGAGATCGTGGCGTCGCAGCTATCCGCGGAGGAGGCGGTATGAGCGGCCGGGAAAGCGACGGCCGGGGAGCCGCGGAGATCAAGCAGGCGAAGCCCGGGAGGCCGGGGGGCATGGGCATGGGGCACGGCCCGGGAGGCGGCCTTGGCAGGCCGGTAGAGAAGGCCAAGGACTTCAAGGGGACGATGCGCCGCCTCGTAGGATACCTCCGCCCGTACCGCGGGTCTATCCTGCTCGTGTTCGGCATGGCCGTCCTGAGCACCGCGTTCTCGGTCGCCGGCCCCAAGATACTGGGCAAGTCGATTACCATCCTGTTCGAGGGCGTCGTCGCGGTGGCGCGCGGCCTGCCCGGCGCGGCCATAGACTACCCTAGGGTCGGAGGGATACTGCTCTCGCTGCTCGGCCTGTACCTCGTCGCGGCGGGCTTCAGCTACGCCACCCAGCTCGTGATGGCCGGCGTCTCCCAGAGGACCGTCTACTCGTTCCGCAAGGCGATAGACGAGAAGCTGGCGCGCCTCCCGCTCAAGTACTTCGACGGGCGCACCCACGGGGAGATCCTGTCGCGCGTCACCAACGACGTCGACGTCATAGCCAATACCCTCCAGCAGAGCCTCGTGCAGGTGATCACCTCCGTCGTCACGCTGATAGGCAGCGTGGCCATGATGTTCTCAATAAGCTGGCGGCTGTCCCTCGTCGCGCTGGCGACCCTGCCGTTCTACGTACTTACGACCATGTTCGTCGCGAAGCGCTCGCAGGGCTACTTCAAGGGCCAGCAGAAGCACCTGGGCGAGCTCAACGGCCACGTCGAGGAGATGTACTCGGGCCACCAGGTCGTCAAGGCCTTCGGCTACGAGAAGGAGTCGGTGAGGCGCTTCGACGAGGTCAACGCCGCGCTCTACGGCGTCGCGTGGAAGGCCCAGTTCGTTTCCGGCATCATCATGCCCGTGATGAACTTCATCAACAACATCGGGTACGTGCTGATCGCCGTAATAGGCGGGGCCATGGCGGCCAGGCGCGCGCTAGCCCTCGGCGACATCCAGGCCTTCATCCAGTACGCGAGGCAGTTCACGCAGCCTATAATCCAGACGGCCAACATAGCCAACATCCTGCAGTCGACGATGGCGGCCTCAGAGCGCGTCTTCGAGGTGCTCGACGAGGCCGAGGAGGAACCGGACGCGCCGGCCTCGTCGCCCGCGGTGGCGAGGTTCGAGTCGGCCTGCGGCGACGTAGCCTTCGAGTCGATATCGTTCGGCTATTCCGCCGACAAGAAGCTCATGGACGGGCTGGAGCTCTCGGCGCCGTGCGGCGAGACCGTCGCCATAGTCGGGCCCACGGGCGCGGGCAAGACGACCCTCGTCAACCTCCTGATGCGCTTCTACGAGCTCGACGGCGGAAGGATCACCGCCAACGGAGTGGACATCCGCGACGTGCCCAGGGGCGTACTGCGCCGATCCTTCGGCATGGTCCTCCAGGACGCGTGGCTGTTCGGCGGCACCATACGCGATAACATCGCCTACGGCCGCGAGGGCGCCACCGAGGAGGAGATAATAGCCGCGGCCACCGCCGCCCACGCCGATCACTTCATCCACGTCCTGCCCGACGGCTACGACACCGTGCTCAACGAGGAGGCGTCCAACCTGTCGCAGGGGCAGAGGCAGCTCCTGACCATAGCGAGGGCGTTCCTCGCAGACCCGAGGATCCTGATACTGGACGAGGCGACGAGCTCGGTGGACACGAGGACGGAGATGGTCGTGCGCAAGGCCATGGAGCGGCTGATGGAAGGCCGCACGAGCTTCGTGATAGCGCACCGCCTCTCCACGATACGGGACGCGCATACGATACTCGTCATGAACGAGGGAAGCATAGTCGAGAAGGGCTCGCACGAGGGGCTCCTCGCCGCCGACGGCTTCTACGCGGACCTGTACAAGAGCCAGTTCCTCGGGATAGAGGACCCCGAATCGGCGTAACCGAGCGTCCTTAAGGAGAAGGCCGCTCCTCGGAGACGGCCGGTCCCTATCCGGGCCGGCCGTCATTAGATTCGATACCCCTCGCCTGGTATAGTCCTCCTCGCCGACCTCATCGTGGCGCGGACGCCGCGACGCTCTCCTACCGCGGCCGCGCGATGGATACCGCCATAGGGCCTCCTCTCCTAGCTGGAGCCCCAAGCGGGCCTCGTAGCCGCGATCTCAGGGTTTCGGTATTTTTATTATATATATATAATTAGTTTTTCTATTTTCCTTTCTTCCGCCGACGATTTCGGTTAGATTTATACAAGGAACCGTGCTCGATCCGGTCTTGATGCCAAGGCGAAACGTAATCGGAGGCCCATCATGACGATCTTCTCGTCGTTAAAATTCAAGCTGCAGATTCCGACGATAGGGCTAGCCGCGGTACTCGTCGGCTTCCTGGGCCTCACGGTCATTACCACGACGCGGACCCACGATGAGGCGGAGAGGCTAGAGTCGTTGCGCTCAGCCGCCGCGGCCGCCGCGGAATGGGCCGCGACCTCGGAGGACTTCCTCCTAGGCGAGACTCCGTACGAGGCCGTCGAGTCGACGCTCGCCAAGATCCCCTCCGATTTCATGAGCGCTCACGGGCTGACCCGTATCGCCGCGGACATAGGCAAGGCCAGGGGAATATTCACGGACGACCTTGCGATCAACGGACGCCTCATGGACCTCACGGAGAAGTCGATCGGCAATTCCAACGCCTTCGTCTATGACGTCTCTCGGCGTCTCGCTGACGCGCGCCTGCAGGCCGGGGTCTCTACGCTGGAACGCATGGTCATTAGCGGGGCGACGATCAACACGAACGCGAACTATATCATCCAGGTCCTATATCTCAAGGCCCTCTCCGACCCCGCGATACTCGGCGAGCTGGACGTTTACCTAGATAAGGGGATAGAGAACGCGTCCAAGGACGCGGAATCCCTCAGGGGAACGCCGTACGTCGGCCTGGCCCTGGCCGCCAAGGAAGCCAACACCGAGATCAAGGAACTGGTCGCTCGCCGGAAAGGGAACGCCGAGTCCCTCGGGGCGATTATCGCCAACGTCAGAGAAGCCCTCGACAAAGCCAACGGGGAGATAGCCGACGATCAGGTAGCCGCCCTGGCCCGCGCCTTCTCTCAGATCAGGTCGATACTCTTCGGCGCCTCGGCCCTCATCGCCGCCATGGCGGCCGTCATCGCGACGATCCAGACGAGGATAGCCTCGTCGGCCTCGCGTCGCCTCGCGAAGGCCGCGGCGGGAGCGGCGAGCATAGCGGACGGCAACCTCGCGATGGCCATCGGCTCCGACGGATCGGACGAGATAGCGGACCTGGAACGGGCGCTAGGGAGGACCGCGGAACGGCTACGCGGCGTCGTGTCGGAGGCGCTCGACGCCGGCACCGCAGTAGCGTCGCTGAGCGGCGAGCTATCCAAGGCCGTAGGGCAGATGTCGCTGGGTATCGAAGGGGTTTCCCTTTCGAGCCTCCAGCTTTCGCAGGGCAGCACGGAGCAGGCGGCTAACGCCGAGGAGGTATCGGCCTCGATCGAGCAGATGAGCGCGGCGATCAGGCAGAACGCCGATAACGCAGCCGAGACGGAGACGATAGCGCGCAAGGCCGCTATCGGCGCCAAGGAAGGCGTCGACGCCGTTAGGGAGACCATCGAGGCGATGAGGACTATAGCCGACAAGATCGGCATCATCGAGGACATAGCCAGGCAGACTAACATGCTATCGCTCAACGCCAGCATAGAGGCGGCCCGCGCGGGGGAGCACGGCAAGGGCTTCGCGGTCGTAGCCAGCGAGGTAGGAAAGCTGGCCGAGCGCTCGCGGACGGCGGCGGGCGATATTTCTCGGCTGGCGGCCAGGAGCGTCTCGGTCGCGGAGCGCGCCGGATCGACGCTCGACGGCATCCTGCCCGATATCGAGCGGACCGCGTCGCTCGTCAAGCAGATAAGCGGTTCAAGCCGCGAGCAGGACGAGGGGACGAGGCAGATATCGGAGGCGATGGTACAGCTCGACTCGGTCATCCAGCACAACTCGGCGATAGCCGAGGAATTCAGCGCGACGAGCGAGGAGCTATCGTCCCAGTCAGGCTCGTCGGCCGACGCCGCCAAGGACCTGGCGGAACGCGCCGCGCGCCTCCGCCAGGTGGTCGGTTATTTCGACACCGGCGAGCGCGCGCTCGCGGCGTCGTAACCCCGGGCCGCTCGCTCGCGGACGCCCCTAGAGGCGCGTCGCCCGGCTACCCCTCCATGGCCGCTAGCCGCCTCTCCCCGAATCGCGGGAAAGGCGCAAGCAGGGCGGCGAACGCGGCGGCCGGCGCTAGGCCGAACCACAGGGCGAATTCCCCCGCGCTCATGGACCATACGAACGCGAGGTAGCCCGCGCCGCCGAGTAGCCCCATCGCCCCGAGCATCATGATCACGGCGTTCGGGTTCTGCTTCATCGCGGCGATGGGATTGTCCCATTCCAGCCGCGGGTTCGCGGTATCCAGCCACAGCCCCGCAAGGTTGAGGAGCGACGACAGGGCGAGCGACGCGGCGAGTCCGGCTAGCGCGTCCGCGGCCCCGAGCCTGAGGAACAGGGAGATGAGGCCGACGCCGACGACGCTGCCGACGGCGCCGAAGATGAGGGCGTGCCCCAGCTTGGCCAGCAGGTAGGCGCCGGGCCCGATAGGCAGGCTCTTGATGAACGGCAGGGCCTTGGCGTCGCGGGATACCGCGGTGCAGGCGATGCTGGTGCTCGAGCCCATGAACGCGCCGACCAGGCCGGCCAGCGCGGCGCCCATGCCGCCGTCGATGAGGGCCCTGACGCCGGCCATGTCCGGGTCGGCGAGAAGCGCGTCCTTCTGCACGGCGTACATGATGCCCATGATCAAGGGCAGCATGACGACTATGAAGGGGCCGTTGAGCAGGTACATAGGCTCCCGGTTCATCATGTCGAACTCGCGCTTGACCATGGTCGGGAACGGCCGTCGCCTCCGCAGCCGCCTGGCTATGAAGGCCTCGGCCCCGTCCTTGCTAAGCTTCCTTATGTGCGCCTCGTTGAAGCCGACGAGGCTCCTGGCGTACGCGCCGGACAATAGGAGGACGACCAGGGCCGGCCCCGCGGCGCAGGCGACGAGCAGCATGAGCGCGGCGACGAGCCCCGACGCGGACGCGGGGGAGGCCATGGCCCGCCAGGCGAGCATCGCCGGCGGGTAGCCGCGCCCCATGGCCGACACGGCCGAGCCGGGCCCCGCGAACGTCGCCGCGCGAGCCGCCGGGTCCGCGACGGGAGGCATCATCCTCTGGAAGTATATATTGAGGCCGAGGCCGAAGAGTATCCCGATTACCCCGCCGACTATCATGATGGTCTTCTTGTTGCGGAGGAATCGCGCGAAGGTCAGTAGCGGTATCTGGATCAGGTACGACGCGGCTAGCGCCGGCAGGGGCAGGAGCAACCCGGCTAGCGTGCCCCAGGCGTAGAAGAGCGGATGCGGTCGCTCCTTGATGCCGAACACCACCATCGTCGCCACCATGAAGAACATCGACAAGGCGGCCTCGGTGACGTACACGGCCACGAACTTGGCTCCGAAGAGCGCGCGCGGCCGTATAGGCATCGACAGGAGCTGCAGCTCCATGTCGTTCAGGTAGTACGTGGACAGGGAGGTCATGAACCCGACGACGAGGGTGAGCATGGTCGCCATCACGGCGGCGTTGAGCAGCAATAGTCCCTGCATGCCCACCATCGCGAGGCCCTGGTACAGGTTCAGGTTCATCACGACGAAGAGGTAGCCGAGGTTGCCCGCCACCAGGACGACCAGCGCGGCTACGCCGACGAGCTTCCCGATCTCCTTGCCCGTCGCCTTGGATCCCGGGGCCTTCTTTCCGGGCAGGTTGTAGAAGCTCTTGACGTATAGCTTCGAGAGGCTCAGGAAGACGCTCATGCGCTTTCCTCCGCCGAGTCGTCGACCAGCTCCAGGAAGAGGCTCTCCAGCGATCCGTCTGCGCCCTGCATGGCCTTGAGCTCCGCGAGGGTGCCGGTGAACACGATCCGCCCCTTATTGACGATGGCCAGGCGGTCGCACATCTTCTCCGCGACCTCCATCACGTGGGTGGAGAAGAACACGGCCTTGCCGGCCGCCGCGCGGGCTCGCATTATCTCCTTCAGCGCGAAGGCGGCCTTAGGGTCCAGCCCTACCATCGGCTCGTCGAGCACCCAGTTCTGCGGGTCGTGGAGGAGGCTGGCGGTGACGAGGAGCTTCTGCTTCATGCCGTACGAGAAGCTGCCGATGCTCGCGCCAAGCGCGTCCTTGATGCCGAAGAGCGTCGCGTACTCCGATGTCCGCGCCCGCCTGTCGGCGCTGGAGACGCCGTAGACGTCGCCGACGAAGTTGAGGTACTCGGCCGCCTTCAGCCTGGCGAACAGCTCCGGATTATCGGTGACGTAGCCGATGCGGCGCTTAGCCGCTATGGGGTCCGCCGCTACGTCGATGCCGTCTATCCTCGCGCTGCCGGCGTCGGGCCTGAGCACCCCGGTGAGCGCCTTGATGGTAGTCGTCTTGCCCGCCCCGTTAGGGCCCAGGAAGCCGAATATCTCGCCGTCCCGTACCGATACGGACAGGTCGTCCACCGCCTTCACGGCGCTCTTCGCGTACGTCTTCGTTATTCCGCTTAGCTCGATCATGATTCACCCCTCCCCGCCTCGCCGGCGGTATCCTCGGCCTCGCCCTTGGATCGCCTCTTCCTCTGCCTGACGCTCTCCGTCAGGAGGAATTCGATCTGGCCGTTGATAGAGCGGAACTCGTCGTCGGCCCACGAGGCGAGCTCCCGCCAGAGCGTCGGCGAGAGCCGCAATAATAATTGCTTCTTATCAGGTTCCTTGGATCCCATCGTCTCTGGGCCGCGCGTCAGTAGATGGAGCCGGAGTTGACTACCGGCTGGACGTCCTTGTTGGAGCACAGCACCACGAGCAGGTTGCTGACCATCGTCGCCTTCCGCTCCTCGTCGAGGTCGACGATGTTATTGGCGCTCAGCTTGGCCAGGGCCATCTCGACCATGCCGACGGCGCCTTCCACTATCATCTGCCTGGCGGCAATGACGGCGGAGGCCTGCTGGCGCTGCAGCATCGCGGCCGCTATCTCAGGCGCGTACGAGAGGTGCGTGATGCGCGCCTCGAGTATCTCGATGCCCGCCACCTCGGCCTTCTCCTGGATCTCCTCCTTGAGCCGGAGGGCCACCTCCTGGCTCGACCCGCGGAGCGACGTCTCGCCCTCCTCGTCCGGCAGGTCGTACGGGTACAGCCGGACGATGTTGCGGAGCGCGGAGTCGCACTGGATGGACAGGTACTCGCCGAAGTTGTCCACGTTGAACACGGCCTTGGTCGGGTTGACCACCTTCCAGATGACGACTATGCCGATGACGATGGGGTTGCCCAGCGAGTCGTTGATCTTCTGCCTGTCGTTGTTCAGGGTCATGGCCTTGAGCGATACGGTCTTCGGCACGGACTTGCCGCCGGCCGGCGCGCCGGCCCGTACCCCCGCTGCGACTTTTTCGGCGGACGAGGCGGACGACAGGTCGGCGACCGAGCTGGGCTGGACCGCGGCGACGAACGGGTTGACGAAGAAGATGCCCGGCTCCCTAAGGCATCCGTGGTACTTGCCGAACAGCGTGAACACCTGCGCCTCGTTAGGCTTGAGGACCTTGATCCCCGCGAACAGGACGGGCCCGACCAGGCATAAATAGACGAGCCCCCCGACGGCGCCGGCCACGCGGAGCGGCGTCTCGTTCCCTCCGTCCATCGCGACTACGCAGGCGATGAACAGGACCGTGGAACCGATCATCGCGAGGACATTGAGAGCCAGGATGGCCAGCCCGTTCGCGTGCCTGGGGGTCCGCTCAGTCTCGCCGAAGGCCCCGGACGGGGCTACCGTATCGCTACCCATTTCAGTCTCCTTAACGTTCCCATGCATATGATATCATATTGATATCATCATGATAATATCGCTAACGAAATAGGAAATCAAGAGCCGCGCGGCGCCTTTTTCCGCTCACGGGGAGGCGACGACCTTGCGGCGCGGCCGCCTTCGATAGTAGAACAAGCCGTGACGCGAACGATAGGACAGGCCGTAGACGGCCTCGTAGTGAAGGCGCTCAAGACCTGGGACATGGTGAGGCCAAGGGATCGCATACTCATCGGAGCCTCTGGAGGCAAGGACTCGGCCGTCATGGCGCGCGACCTGGCGCTAAAGAAGCGGCAGGGACGCCTCGACGCCGAGCTCGTCGGGCTGCATATACGCAACGACTTCTCTCCGCACGAGCTATCCGAGCGGCTCGCCGCCGAGTACGAGGCGTGGGGTATCCCCCTCGTCGTCAAGGACGTCGCGGTGGAGGGGAGGCTCAAGCCCGGGCGCAGGATGAACTGCTACTGGTGCAGCACGCAGCGCCGAACCGAGATGATACGCTACGCAATGGCCGAGGGCTTCACGGCGGTCGCCCTGGGGCACCACCTGGACGACGTGCTGGAGACGCTGTTCATGAACATGATGCGCAAGGGCGAGCTCTCGACCATGCCGCCGGTAGTCTGCTACCGCAAGTACCCGCTCAGGATCATCCGGCCTATGTACCTCGTAGAGGAGAAGCAGGTCATCGAGCTGGCGACGGAGCTGGGCCTCGTCTCGGCGACCTGCACCTGCGGCTACAACGACCGCTCGGAGCGCGACTCCACGCGGGAGCGGGTGGAGGCCCTGACGGGCGGCTCGTCCGACGCCAAGCGCGCCATACTCGAGTCGCTCCGGCACGTCAACGCCGAGTACCTGCCTAGCTGACGCCCGCGAAGAACGCGTCTATGAGCCGGCGCGACAGGCTACCCGGCCCCGGGAGCGGCGGGTGGTCGTCGGGCCCGAACCAGCCGGCCTCGGCTATCTCGACGCCGTCGGGCCGGAGCTCTCCAGAGACCCATTCCGCGGCGAAGCCGACCATGAGCTGGTCCGGGAACGGCCAGGGCTGCGAGCCCAGGTAGCCGTCCGGCCTTACCTCTATCGAGACTTCCTCGCGCACCTCTCGGCGCACGCAACCCTCGAAGGTCTCCCCCGGCTCCACGAACCCGGCCAGGACGCTCCACATGCCGGTCTTGTGCATGACGTTGCGCGCGAGGAGGATCCGGCCGCCGCGCCTCACGACGGCTAGCACCGCGGGGGATATCCTGGGAAACGAGAGAGCGCCGCAGGACGGGCATAGCCTGGCTATCTCGTCGGGCTTGTCCCCGTTAGGCGACCCGCAGCGGCCGCA
>JAHIWG010000003.1 GCA_018816345.1 Spirochaetota bacterium
GATCCGCAGCCGCCGCCGGGCGTCAGGCGGGCCGGGAGGCCGACGCGCCGCGGCGCCTCTACCGCCCCCCCCGCCGCGTCACGCGCGGGCGTCCCGAGAGGGAAGCCCGGCGGGAGCGTCAATGCCCCGAGCACGCAGGCGGGGCCGTAGGCCTCGGTCACGAGCAGGCTCGAGCGGCCTATGAAGCCGAGTCCCGCCATCGAGGCCAGGCGCTTCTCGGACAGGCGCGAGTTGACTATCGACCTGAATCCCGCGGCGGGCAGGCCGGCCTCGGCCGACAGGGCGCGCCCGGCCGCGCGAAGCAGCCGCGCGAGCGCCGCGTACCGATTGGCCGCGGCGAAGGCGCCTATCTCCAAGCGAGCCCCCGCGTCGCGATCTTCCGCGTCGCGATCTTCCGCGTCGCGAGCCCCCTCGTCTTGAGCGTCGCCGGGGTCGAAGCCGCCGTACGGATCGTAGGGGAACGCGGCCACGACGGCCCCGGCCGCCGACGATAGGCCGTATAGCCCCGAGGCTACGGGGTCGGACGAGGCGCCGAGCTCTTCGATCAAATCCCTGCCGGCTATCGCGAAGGCGTCTAGGCCGACGGACCGGAAAACCCTCCCGATGGCGGGGAAGGACTCGTCGCTCGTCAACGGACCGCCTGGGCCTCTTTGCGCGACTTCTCTATCTTCTGCATCTTGCGGTAGTACTCCGCCTGCTTGACTATCTCGCTCATGTCCTGGACGACTATCTTGTTGTCGATCAGGCGGAACAGCTTGTTTGAGAGCAGTTGCTGGACGACCATGTTGCCCTCGTTAATGGGCAGGCCCACCATATTGACCAGTTCCTTAGGCCCGAAGTCGAAGGCGTGCGAGGCGCCGTTCTTGATGGGGATTCGGTTCTTCTCGAGCTGTATATGGAGGGCGTCGTACATCCGGCCCAGGGGATCGGAGATGAGGGTATTTGCTAACTGCTTGTAAATGAACCAAATGCGCTCGGCGAGGAGCTGGGTTAGGCGCGTGACTATCTGGGGCTGGGCCTGGACCATTCGCTCGAAGTTCTGCTTATTCACGGCCAGGAGATAGGCGTCCTCGTAGGCGATGGCGCTCGCGGAGCGAGGCTTGTTCTCCAGGAGGGACATCTCGCCGAAGATGTCGCCGGCCTTGAGCACCGCGAGCAGGACCTCGGTATTGTCCACTATCTTGGTGATCTTCACCGAGCCCTTCTGGATGATGTACAGCTCGGTGCCCGGCATGCCCTCGGAGAATACCATGGTATCCTTAGGGTAGTAGCGGTTGAACTCCTCGGTGGAGCCGTCGAGGTACACGGCCTTGGCGTAGGGCTTGATCTTGGCCATGCGCTCCTTGACCATGGCCGCGTGCTGGCCGTTAGGGCAGAATTTCAGGTACTGGTAGTACGCGTAGAAGGCCTGGTTGAACTGGCTCTGCTTGGCGTAGCACTCGGCGACCTTGTAGAGGTGCGAAGGGTCGATCTCGGCCGATTTCTTCAGCGTGATCCTCGTGAGGGCCTCGTCGAGATAGCGCATCCTCTTCGAGAAGCCCATTATGATCTTCATGGCGACGGGCGTGTTCTTCTCTATAAGGAGGCCGTACTGATCGCGCTGGACGCTTATGAGCGTGACGTCCGTTATGGCCTGGGCGTTCTCGATATGGCTATGGGTGGACATGGTCGAGATGACGCCGAAGAAATCCCCCGGGGAGTAGATGTTGCCGCCTTCTTCCTCGACGACCTCTACTTCCTTGGATATACGGACCTTGCCCGACTTGATGATATAGAAACGATCGGCGTTCTGCTTGCCTTCGACAATTATATATGAGTCTTTCTTGAAATTCACAAAGGCCAGCTGGAGAGGATTGTCCATGCCGATACCGTTTCTCCCGTCGGAAAGCTCTGTAGAAGTATAGGGACGCCCCCCGGGGTTGTCAATCTCCGTCGTACCGCGGAGACGTAACCCGGGGCGGCGCCACAACGAGTTACGCCGCTATAGATCCGCCGGAAGGCCGAATCGTCCCGTCAGGGCCTGGACCTCGCCGCGGACCCGCTCGGTCACGGCCGGTTCGCCCTTGGATCGCAGCACGTCCATGATGAAACCCGCGATCGCCAGCATCTCCGGCTCCTTCATGCCGCGGGTCGTCACCGCCGGCGTCCCGACGCGGATGCCCGACGTGATGAAGGGGCTCTTCTGGTCGAAGGGGATGCCGTTCTTGTTGACGGTAATGCCCGCCTCGTCCAGCCATTTCTCGGCTTCCTTGCCGGAGATGCCCAGCGGCGTCAGGTCGACGAGCATGAGGTGGTTGTCGGTGCCGCCGGAGACGATGCGGGCCCCTCCGTCGGCGAGCGCCTTCGCGAGGACCTTGGCGTTGGCCACCACCTGCCCGATATAGCTCGAGTACTCGGGAGCCAGCGCTTCCTTGAACGCGACGGCCTTAGCCGCCGTGACGTGGCACAGGGGGCCGCCCTGGATGCCGGGGAAGATGGTCCCGTCGATGAGCTCCGCCCACATCTTGACGCGATCGCCCTTGGGGCTCATGGCGCCGATGGAGTTCTCCTTATCGACGCCTATGAATATGGCGCCGCCGCGAGGGCCGCGCAGGGTCTTATGGGTCGTCGTGGTCGTAAAGTCGGCGATCTTGATGGGGCTCGGATGGGCCCCGGCGGCAACGAGGCCGGCTATGTGGGCCATGTCGACCATGAACAGGGCTCCCACCTCGTCGGCTATCTTCCTGAACCGCTGGAAGTCGATGACCCTCGGATAGGCGCTGGCGCCCGCTACGATCATCTTGGGCTTGCCTTCCTTGGCGAGGCGCTCGAGCTCGTCGTAGTCGATGAGCTCGGTCTCGCGGTTAACGCCGTACCGGAGGACGTTATACATCTTCCCGGAGAACGAGACGGGGGCCCCGTGGGTCAGGTGCCCGCCGTGGGCGAGGTCCATGCCGAGGATGGTGTCGCCCGGCTTGAGGGCGGCGAAATAGACGCCCATATTGGCCTGGGAACCGGAATGCGGCTGTACGTTGACGTACTCGGCTCCGAATAGCGCCTTCGCGCGGTCCCTGGCCAGGTTCTCGGCCATATCGACGAATTCGCATCCGCCGTAATAGCGCTTGCCCGGATAGCCCTCGGCGTATTTATTGGTGAGCACGGACCCGGCGGCCTCCATGACCGCCTTGGAAGCGTAGTTCTCGCTGGCTATGAGCTCGAGGTTCTTCCGCTGACGGCCCTCTTCCAGCCCTATGGCTTTCCAGAGCTCCGGATCGGCCTTCTCTATGAACGACATCGCGACCTCCTTGGGGAACGAGGACAGGATACCACGACCGAGCCGCGGCGCGGAAGCCCGAAACGACTAATAGATGCCGGTTATCTCGACGTCGCTCCAGAACGACGTGTACGCCGACATGGAGCCGACGGACTCCTCGAAAATATTCTGGAACGAGTAGCGGCGGGCCGCGGCTACCGTGCGCCCGTCGGGGGTGATGCGGTCCAGGCTCGTAAGCCCCCTGGTGAACGCGATGTGCCTATCGTCCATATTGCCGAAATACCTAGAGCGATCCGCGAAGGGCGGATAGAAGGATCCCACGTCGCCGCCCGACACGAGGACGGGGTCCACCGGTATCCAGCCGAACCCGTAGACGTAGAATTCCGTCCAGGCGTGGTTCCAAGCCCGCCTGCCGTCGTCGACCACGACGCCCGCGACCGGCAGGGCGGGAATCCCGGAAGCCCTGAGCACGGCCGCGTAGAGCACGGCCATGTCCCACGAGTCGGCCTTGGCCCTCGCCAGGGCGGCCGCGGGCGAATCGGAGACGGCTCCCGCGTCGAAGGATACGGCGGCGAGCAGGGCCGACAGCGCGGCCTGGGCGACGCGGTAATGGTTCTTCTCCTTGCCGGCCGCCTTCCTGGCGAACGCTACAACGGCGGGGTCCGCGGCCGGGACGAGCGGGTCGGCGGCCGCGAGCTCGGCGTAGAGGCGAGGAGCGGGGGACGGAGGGGGCTTTATCTTGTCCGCCTTGACGTCCGTCTCCACGCCGTAGACCTGGACCAGATGGTCTTGGCCGATGGTCGTCAGCCTATCCGGCGCGAGGTCGACGAGGCGGTACGCGGACAGGCCCCTGTAGTCCGGGAGCAGGGGCTCGGCGGTACGGCCGAGGGCCTTGACGCCGCGCTGGGAAGGCGTCTCCGCGGGGAACGGCATCCATAGGTATAGGGAGTTCTGTCCCGTCGACTGCACTCGGGAGATCGTCACGAACGTCGAGAGCGCGTACGTCTTCCTGCCGACGAACGACTTGGAGCCCGGTACGTCGACGACCTGGAAATACCGTACCTGGCTCGAACCCTTGGCGTTCCTGACGATGACGCCGCCGGTAACGGCCCCGTCCGGGACGCGGACCCTGATTTCCTTGTCGGACCAGCTCTCGTACTCGCCGGAGGCCTCCTGCGGGCTCACGTACCCTCGGCCCGATTCGTCGTTCTGGGCCTGGACGGCCGATTCGCCCATCCAGCTGAACAGTACCGCCGAGTCCCCGCGGTTGGCTCCGAAATTGAGGCCCTTGATGACGAGGGCCGAGCCGATGGCGCCCGAATCGGACGAGAGAGATTCTATGGTCGGCCCCAAGGCCCTGGAGCCCGCCCCGACCGGGGCGGCGGGCAGGAGATCCCGGCTCATGAACATCTTGGCGTTGGATCTCCCGTCCTCGGCGACGACGCGCACGAGGCTGGACTCGGCGTACAGGGGCACGCGCACCTCGATGCGGTCGTCCAGCCAGGCCAGGTACGACGAGGCCGTAGGGGCGGCGCCGTCGAACTCGACCTTGCTCTCTCCTCGCGACGGGCCGAAATTCCTCCCCTTTATGACGAGCATCCCCCCCGGCTCGCCAATGGGCGGGTCGATGGCGACGATGACGGGCCTGTGGGCCCTATCCCTCGCCACCGGGATAGCGACGGCGGAGGCGATGGCCGCGACGGCGAGGGCTATAAGAAGGGCCGCTGGTCGGCGGCCCTTCCTACGCGCGCGCGGCGGGGAGAAGCCTACTCTCACGGCGACCCCTCGGGGGCCGCGTACTTATCCATGACGAGCTCGACGCGGAGCGGGGCGCCCATATCGGGATGGGAGCCGAACGGGTAGAAGAGGACGCGCTCCCCGAAGGCTATCGACAGCGTATCGACGGTAGTCCTATAGCGGAGGCTTGCGTCGCCGTCCTTGTACCAGACCTGGCCCTGGACCACGAGCAGGAGGCCGCCCGAGGAATTGGCGTAGGGCGTCAGGGTGATGACTATCGCGGCGTCGCTGCCTACCATCCGTACCGAGACCGACGAGCCGGGGATCGTGTACTTGACGTCCCTGGCCTGCCATCGGGGCTCCTCCGCGGGCTTTCCAACGGACGCGAGGATCGAGACAGACAAGGCCTGGTCGAGGAGGGCTTCCGGTATGGCGGCCAGCGAGCCCGACTCGGCCGCGCCCGGCGCGCCCGTGGCCCCGGCGAGCGGCGGAGGGGCGGATTGGCCCCAGGAAGAGACGACGGCGAATGAGGCGACTAGCGCGGCGAACGCGTAGGGGCGGCGCCTCACCGGCGGCTCCCGGGCACGTAATCGGCCTCTCGCACGATCAAGGGCTCCCCGGCCTGCCCGCCGAAGGCCTCCGCGGGCAGGGTGATGTTTATATTGATCGCGGCGTTCTGCTTGGAGATATAGTCTATGACGGACTCGATGCCCATCCCGGAGGCGGCTACCGGGGTCGCCTCGTAGGCCCTTCGCATGGCCATGCGGAGCTCGGCGTTGCGCCTGCCGGAGTCCGCCAGCGCGAGGCCGAGCGCGGCGATGGCGAGGGCGGCCGCGGCGGCCGCCGGGAGCGGCACGGCGAAGCGCCTGGAGAGGAACGGCCGGGGGCGGGTCGAGGCCCTGGCCAGGGCGAACCCGAGGCGCTCCTCGACGCGCGCCTTGGCGGCGGCCGCGGAGGCGTCGATAACGGAGGCGTCCCTCGCGCATAGCTCCCGCGCGGCGCCTATCGACGCCGCGGCCCGGGCGCAGCTTTCGCAGGCCGCTACGTGCCGATCAATGGTCTCGCGCCACGGCGACGGCACTTCCCCGTCGGCCCAGGCGGATAATAGCTCACGGTCGGGACACATCGTTACCATCCTCCCGCATCATGGCGGCAAGAGCCTCTCGGGCCCGGAACACCCTAACCTTGACATTGCCTTCGGCTATGCCGAGCACCTTCCCTATCTCTTTATAATTTAGGAGTCCGTATTCCTTGAGCACGAGCACCATGCGGAATTTCTCGGGCAGCCGCCACAGGTACGATCGCATGCCGTCGCTCGCCTCGTTCTTCAGCGCCTCGGTCTCCGGGGAGTCGGAGACGGCGTCCATCTCCTTGTAGTACCGCTGATAGACTTTCTGCTCCCGTCCCTTGCGCTTGATCCAATTGAGGGCGTTGTTCTTCACGACCCGGATGAGCCAGTACTTGGCGTCGTCCTTGGTCGGGAATATGGCCCAGCGCTCCACGGCCTTGATGTACGAGTCGTGCACGACGTCCTCGGCCGCCTCGTCGGAATTGGTTATCCTCCTGGCGACCCTGTAGAGCATCATGAAGGTCTCGTCGTACAAGGCCTTGAAGTCGGCGTCCGTCACGACGCCCTTATCTGTAAACAAATCTCGTCCCCGTCCCGTTACACCGACGGAGCCGGGCCGGCGGGGGCCGGCGCGAGCTTCCAGGCCGTGCCGCCCTGGCCGTCCTCGAGGA
>JAHIWG010000027.1 GCA_018816345.1 Spirochaetota bacterium
GGCGCCGGCGAACGCGGGCATGACGAACAGCCACTTGAGCGCGGTGCCGGCGCTCGCCGCCGCGGCTAGGAGTCCCGCCGCGGGGCCGGAAGGATCGGCGGCCAGGAAGAGCGACACGGCGGCGTTCTCGCATAGGTCGAAGGCCGAACCCGCTATCGGCACGAGGAGGAGGCCGAAGCGCGGGCCCCGGCTCCCGGAGGCCAGGAGGCTCAGCCCGAAGGCCCAGGCGGACGCCGAGAAGAAGCCGTAGCAGAGGGGAAAGGCCAGGTCGTAGGTCCAATGCGCGCGGACGGACGCCGCCGCCTGCGCATCGCCGTAGAGAGAGGCCTTGTCCGACGCCTGGGCCGGGGTATAGAAGAACTCCGTATCGAAGGAGCCCCCGGCCGGAGTATGCTCTTCCATGAGCGCCCTCATCCGAGGCATGCCGAACGCCGCGAAGGCGGCCAGCAGTATCGCGGCGACGGCGACCGTTTCCCTGCGCGCCAGGGCCCGTCCGATTCTTTCCATGGCCGCGAGTATACGCGCCTTCCCGGATTATCGCTACCGGCGGAGCGCGGAGGCCCGTCTTTAGCCCGCCGCCGGCCCGCCGGCGTCGCCGGAAGGCGCTACGCGGCGATCATCGGAAAATTTCCCAAAACGCAACGATGCCTGCTATACTCGCCGCTTAGAGCCGCGGGAGCTACGGGCCCGGCGGGCTCGTTAGGCCCGACGGGCCCGGGAGGAGAGCGTCGATGTGCGGCATAGTATCGCTGGTCTATAGGGACGAGACGAAGAATATGGGGCGGGAAGCCTCCGAGCTGCTCAAGAGGCTCGAGTACCGCGGCTACGACTCCACGGGAGCCTCCTTCATAGACAAGGACAGGAACATAGCCCTGATCAAGCGCGTCGGCGCGCCTAGCAAGGTGACCGTCGAGCTGGATCTACCGTCCTACAAGGGCCAGCGATTCATAGGCCAGGTCCGGTGGGCTACCTACGGCGCAGTCTCCGACGTCAACAGCCAGCCGCACCGCGTCCGCTGCAAGACGGAGATGGTAGGCGCCCATAACGGCAACATCTCCAATACAGACTCCCTGAAGTCCGGCCTAGCGGCCCGAGGCCACCGGGTAGTCTCCGACAACGACGGGGAGATAATAGTCCACCTGGTGGAGGACCACTGGGCCGCCAACGAGGCCTCTCCCGAGGCTCCCCTGGCCGGGATGCGCCGGGCCTACGCAGGCTCCGGCCTGACCGAGCCGGTCGCCGACGAGGTGCTCCTCATCATCGACGCGATTCGGAAGGCCGAGGCCGAGGCCGACGGCTCCTACGCCGCAGCGGTCGCCGACCCGCGCGTGCCTGGCGTCTTCGCCATCAAGTCGGGCTCGTCGCTGTACGCGGGCATGGGCGAGGACGAGAACGGCGGCTTCGTCGTCGTCTCCAGCGACCTGAGCTCGGTCATAGCCAAGACGCCGATGCTCATACCGCTATCCGAGGGAGAAGGCGTCTGGTACACGGACGACCGGTACTTGGTGTTCTCCCTGGGGGGCGAGGCCCGCTTCTCGACGCCCGCCCTCAAGCGCTCCAGGCTCAACGTCCGCGACACCGGCCTCGACCCGCGCTACGCGTACTACATGGAGCAGGAGATATTCTCGGCCCCGGCCAACATAGACGCCATATCCCGGTATTACTTCTCGGACTCGGCCGACGAGGCCCTGTCGCGGGTGCTCGAGGGCGACGCGGCCTCGGTCAAGGAACTGGCCGGCCGGCTCTCGGCGCTATCGGCCTCTAGGGGAGCCGAGGAGCTCGGCGCCTCCTTCGACGAGCTCGCGTCATCGGCGGGATTCAGGAGCCTCGCCGCCGCCGCGCAGGCCGATCCCGACGCCTGCGCAAGGATTGCCGGCAGGGGCGAGTACGCGTCGGACGAGGCCCAGCTACTCGCCGATGCGAGGAAGGCGCGGCCCGGGCGGGCCCTCGACCTGGCCCTCGCGGACCTCGCCCTTATCTGGCTCAAGCGCCGGGCCGTCATGCGCCGCGCGCGCGAGCTGTCCGGCGCCATCCGCGAGACCCGCGCCCGCGGCGGCCGTATCTATATCATCGCGTCAGGCACCTCGTACCACGCGGCGCTGACCGCGGCCTATTTCTGGAACGGGCTCGCGGGCGTCCCCGTGTTCCCCTGCACGCCGGGCCTGTTCCGTAGCGCCTACATGGACTGCCTGGGCGACTCCGACATGCTGTTCGCCGTGTCGCAATCCGGCGAGACTAAGGACCTCGTGGACATACTCGTTGACGCGGCGGCCCTGAGGCCGGGGATACGGCGCGTCTCGCTCGTCAACAACGAGAACAGCCGCATCCCCCAGGAGCTGTCGGATTTCTACCTGCCTATACTCTGCGGCCCCGAGATAGCCGTGGCGGCGACGAAGTCGTTCATCAACCAGCTCGTCGTCCTCTATATCCTGGCCGCGTCGTACGCCAGCCCCGAGAGTACGGTACGGGACTCGGTAGGGAGGGTTAAGGGACTCATATCCGATACGCTGCGCCTATCCGCGCCGTCTATAGAGAAAGTCGCGCGGAGCCTGTTCCTTAGACCGTCGATACATATGCTCGGGACGGGTCTCTTCGGCCTGGCCCGCGAGGGCGCGCTCAAGATACGCGAGGTGGCGCTCAACCATACCGAGGGCTACGACGCGGCCGAGTTTAAGCACGGCCCCAACACGATCCTGGGCAAGAACACGATCTTCTCGCCGGCGGAGGTAGAGAAGGCCATGGACGCCGCCCTGGCCGCGTATAGCGCGGCGGCGTCCGCCGGCCGAGAGCCGCCGGCCTCGGCCTCCGCGCTACTGGCCTCGGATCCCGCCATCATGGAGAGCCTCTTCTCGTACTACCCGCTCGTCTTCGTCTGCCCTCCGGAGGCCCGCGACGCGCGCATCACCATTAGCCAGATTCACACCCACAAGATCCGCGGCGCCGACGTCTTCCTCTTCGCGGAACGGCACTCCGAACTGAGGCTGGCCGTCGAGGGCGCGCCTGCCGGCAAGCCCGACTACGAGTCCGCCTACGTCGAGCTACCGGAGTCGGGCGACCGGTTCCTGTTCGTATTCTCGGCCGCCGCCGCGCTCCAGTACCTGGCGTTCCGCATGTCCGTCATCAAGATGGAGTACCTGGACGCGCTCGGCGTGGCCGACCACGGCGTGCACCCCGACGTGCCCAAGAACGTCTCGAAGTCGATCACGGTGGACTAGGGCCGGCGCTCCCCGGCCGCTCAGGCAGCCGCACCGCCGATATACATATCCTAGGAAGACTTAGGCCAACGGAATTCCCATGTCGGACTTACCCGTATGCGCCGAGCCGCCCGCCTAGACCCGCGGGCCGTAGCCGGAGTCGTCGAAGCGGACGGCGCAGCGCAGGCCGCCCTCGCCGGAGAATTCGATAGTACCCCCGAGCTGGGACTCTACCAGGGAGACGGCCACCTGCATGCCCAGGCACGGGCTATTCCGGAGGTCCATCCCGGGAGGCGGCCCGACGCCGTCGTCGGCCACGACGAGCTCGACGGACCCCGTCTCGAGCCTGCGCAGGCCGACTCGCACGACGCCGGTACGTCCCGCCGGGAAGGCGTAGGTCAAGGCGTTATCGACGAGCTCGTATAGGACGAGCCCGAAAGGGACGGCTAGATCGAAAACCAGCGGGAGCGCCTGCACGTCGAGCTCGAACCGTATAGCGTCGGGCTTGACGGATTTAAGCTGGATCAGGAGCTGTACGACCTCTATGACGAAGCGGCCGAGGTCGAGGCTCGACAGGTCGTTCGACTCGTACATCCGCTGCTCTACCATAGCCATGGTCCTGATGCGGCCTTGGAGCTCGCCGAGGCTTCGCCTGGCCTCGGTATCATCCATGATCCCGACACGCAGGTCTATCATCGATATAATCACCTGCATATTGTTCCTGGTGCGGTGGAACAGCTCGTGCAGCAAGGCCTCCTTATAGGCCAGGGCCTCGTCGAGGTGAGCGGTCCTGACGGCTATCTGCCTCTTGAGCTGGACGTTCCAGGCCACGGCCAGGCAGGCTACCGCCAGCAGCCCGAGCCCGCCGACGGCGAGCGCCAGCGCGACCTCGCGCCTGTCGAGGGCGGCCTCGTTCTCCAGGTTAATCCATTTCCTGACGATCTCGACGTGCTCCCGTGGCGAGATCGCGGCTATACCCTTACTCAGTATGGAGTTAAGTTCAGGCATATCCTTCCGGGAGCCTATGGACAGCCTTATAGGGTAATCTACCTCGCCGGAGACGCTTATGTTGGATATGCCCTCGCTCTCTACCAGGTACGAGGCCGTGGCTAGGTCCAGCACAGCCGCGTCCGAGACGCCGTAGGCCACGTCGAGGAGGGCCTGCAGGTCCGACGAGGCCAGCACCCGGTCGATGTCGCCGAGGCGCTCCGACAGGTACTCCGTCACCGCGTAGCCCTCGACCATCGATACCCGGAGGCCCGCGAGGTCGGCGGCCCCGCGTACGCCCCGCGCCGACTTGCGCGTGACGATCACGTTCTTCACCTCAATGAAGGGGCGCGTGAAGAGAAGGTACTCTGAGCGCTCGGGAGTCGCGGTCGCCGCGTTGACCGCCGACACCTCCCCGGCCTCGGCCATCTCCAGGATCCTTGCGAACGACGGAGCGCGGAGCCGACGGAACCGTATCCCCAGCTTCTTCTCGACGAGAGCGAAGTAGTCGTACGCCAGACCCTTGGTACGGCCGTCGGACGCGTCGGTGAATTCGAAGGGCGCGTAGGCGGGATCGGGGGCGTAGGCCAGCTCGTCCCTATGCGCCTCGAGCCAGGCGGACTCCTCCGCCGACAGCAACGCCGAAGGCTCCCGGAGGCCGGCGGCGCACGAGGCGCATAGCGCCAGAGCGAGGAGGCTCGCGAGCGCGGTGGGGCGGGCCTGGCGCATCCTCGCCTAGACCCGCGCCTCGATGGAGAACGCGGCGCCGCGTCCGCTTCCTATGCGCAGGGAACCGTCCAGCTGGTCCACGAGCATCCTGATCAGCTGCATGCCGAATCCGGAGGCCGAGCCTGAATATACCGATTCGGGCAGACCCGGGCCGTCGTCGCGGTACTCGAGCCGCAGGACGCGATCCGCTACGGAGGCCCGGACGCGTATGGTACCCGAGCCGCGCCCGGCGAAGGCGTACTTCATCGAGTTGGTTATGAGCTCGTTGAGGATGATGCCGAGCGTCGACATCGGCTTGACGTCGACGGCAACGTCCTCGATATCGAGATCGGTCGATACCTCGGCGGCGCACGGGAACACGCCGACTATCTCGGCGATCAGGGAAACGAGGTACCCTCGCAAGGATACCTCGCCCTGCCTCTCGGAGCGGTAGAGCTTGTCGTACAGGACGCGCATGCTCTCTATCGTGGCGCAGGCGTCGTCGAGGATCGACTTCGTCTCCCGGCTGGCGCTGGCCGCCGATCGCAGCCTGAGGAGGGAGCTCATCGTGTACATATTATTGGCGGTACGGTGGTGCGCTTCCTTGAGGATAGTATCCTTCTCTTTCAGGAGCTCCCTGACACGCAGGTCGGCGCGCCTCCGGTCGGTTATATCGATCGTGTAGCCGGCGAGGAGGAATTTCTCGCCTATTCTAATGGGGAATTTCAGGGTCAGGTAATTGCGGCCGTTCAGCTCCTCGTCGAGCTCGAGCGTCTCGCCGTTCTCGACGGCCCGCCAATCGTCCTCGGTGAATTTCGCGGCGAGGTCAGCGGGGAACAGCTCGGCCATGGTCTTGCCGACCATCTCGCTCCCGGGGACGCCTATCATGTCGACGTAGTTCTCGCTCGCGTACAGCACCCGGCTCTCGCCGGGGGAGACGCTCTTAATGAAGGAGTAGACCGGAGACTGCTGGATGAACAGCGACAGGAGCCTGTCTTTCTCCCGCAGGGCCTCCTGGGCCCTCTTGCGCTCCGTGATATCCTGGATCGATCCGTATAGCCTCACGAGCCTGCCCTCCGGGTCCCGGGCCTTCCTGCCCACGTGCTCGAGGTACCTGGTCTCGCCGTCCCGGAGCACGATACGGTACTCGTACTTCGTTATAGGATCGGTAGCCGGATCCATTTGGATCTGGACCTGCCTCTCCACGAACGGCTTGTCGGCGGGATGGACGAACGACCAGAACTGCTCGAGGGTCGGGGTCGGCGCGCCTAAGGGCAGGCCGAAGATAGTCATGAGGCCCTTGGTCCACTCATGGCCCATGTCCGGGAGGGTCAGGCTCCAGAAGCCTATCCGGGCGGCTTCCTGGGCGTCTTCCAGCATGCGCAGGTGCGCCAGGGAGCGGCGGTTAGCCTCGAATAGCTTGAACGCCATCTTGATGGACGCGTCGAGCACGGTAAGGCTAGAATTCTTCACGACGTAGCCGTAGTTGGTGATGGCCTCGCTCTTCTCGACGACGGCCTTCTCGGTATGGGACGACAGGAATAGCACGGGGATATCGAGGCGGGAGAGTATCTCGCGGGCGGCCTGGGTGCCGTCCATGCCCCTGCCGAGGTCGATGTCCATGAGGATAAGGTCGACGGGCTCGCGACTCGAGCACACCAGGTCGATCGCCGCCTCGCCCGAGGGGCAGTGTACGACGCGATACCCCTCGCTCTCGAGCTGCCGCGCCTCGGCCATGGCGATAACCGCCTCGTCCTCTACGAGCAGTATAGTCCTATTCTTAGATGCGCCCATCGGACCCCGCCATCTCTGGAAAGGCAGCCTATGATTTAGGATACGGCCCCTCCCCGACGGGGCCTCTACCAATTGTAGCTATCGCGGGGGAGGCGTCAATAGCGAATGAGGCTGACTATCCCGCCTCGTATATCTCCAAGGGCAGGCCGTCGGGGTCCTTGAAGAACGCGAAGCGCTTGCCCGTACCCGGGTCTACGCGAAGGGGCTCGACCTCTACGCCCTCGGCCTCCAGGCATGACCTGGCCGCCGCCGCGTCCTCCACGGCGAACGCGAGGTGCCGGAGGCCCAGGGCCTCGGGCCTGTCGGGCCTGGGCGGCCGGTCCCCGAACCAGAACAGCTCGAGGGCGTACGCGCCGGGAATCGTCGCGGCGGGCGCGTTCGCTCCCGGGGAACCGCTATAGTCGACTGCCAGGTCGAGCTTCCACGAGCCCGACTCGGGCCTCCAGGTCTCCGCGACGACGCGGAGGCCGAGCGTGCCGACGTAGAAGCGCTTGCTCAGCTCGTAGTCGGAGCATATGGCGGCCACGTGGTGGACGCCGCGGATCCCTATCCCGCCCATGCCCTGCTCCTAGCGCTTCCCCGAGACGAAGCGCTGGACGACGGCCTTGTAGCTCGGGTCCCGCCAAGCGTACTCCAGGATCGCCTCCAGGTAGCCGGACGGCTCGCCGGTATCGAGGCGCAGGCCTTCCACGCCCTTCCACGACACTTTCCCGGCGGCTATCATCCGGTCCAGGGCGTAGATATGGTAATACTCCCCGTCCCCGTGACGCTTCCAGCCCTCGGCGAGGAGATCGAAGAACTCGGGAGTGTATAGGTAGCGGCCTATGGATATCTCGTGGCTGGGCTCCGAGCCCTTGGTCGGCTTCTCCACGAAGCCCCTGACGCCTATGCCGTCGGGCGCGGGGTCGATGACGCCGTAGCGCGAGACGTCCCCCGGGTCGTGCACGGCCGCGAGCACGCAGTTCCCGGTCCTCTCGTAGACGTCGATGAGCTGGCGGGCCAGCGGCGTCTCGCCGAAGTGGAGGTCGTCCGGGTACGCGACGACGCAGGGCTCGCCGCCGAGCAGGGGCGCGGCCTGAAGGAGGGCGTGGCCGGTACCGCGCATCTCCGTCTGGCGCACGAAGGATATGCGCGCGGCCGGCGGGGCGACGAGGGCGGCCTTGTCGGCCTTGCCCTCGCGGGCGAACACCGCCTCCAGCTCGGCCTCGTGGTCGAAGTAGTCGTCGAGCGGCTTCTTGCGCCGGCTCGTGATTATGACGATGTCCTCGATGCCGGACGCGACGAACTCGTCGACCACGAACGCTATCGAGGGCTTGTTGATGAGGGGGAGCATTTCCTTCGGGATCGTCTTGGTGACCGGAAGGAAACGGGTGCCGTAACCGGCGGCGACTATGATGCCTTTCATGACCTCGATGATATACGCCCGGGGGCGGGATCGCCTAGCCCGCGGCCGCGACGGTCGCGTGCTATACTCTCCCGTGCCATCGAGGCCTCGGGTTCAGGCCCGGGCCGAGCAGGGACCGAACGGAGGATGATAGCCATGAAGAAGAGGACGGGGATGTCGAAGCGCGGCGCGCGGCCGGGCCCGAGCGGGCTCGCCAAGGATTTCGCCATTTTCTGCATAATGGGCGGCGTTTTCATGATCATGGAGGTGCTGTTCAGGGTACTGGATTATCCGGTGCCGAGCGGCCTCATCGACATGTCGGTCATGTCGCCGTACGCGCTCGTGGGCTACACGTCGTTCTGGATGTTCCTAGTAGGCGGCCTCTCCGGGTTCCTCATCGGGCAGCTCAACTTCTGCCCGGCCGTCTCGAGCGTCCCGTACCGCCTGCAAGTCCTGCTGGGAGGCCTCATCATCGTGGTCCTCGAGCTGGTCTCAGGCCTGATCCTCAACGTCTGGCTGGGCTTCCACCTCTGGGACTACTCGGGCTTCGCGTTCAACTTCATGGGCCAGATCTGCCTCGCGGCGTCGGCGCTATGGGTCGCGCTGACGCCGCTCGCGATGTGGCTCGACGACGTCCTCCGCTATTATATGGGGGACCAGCCTAAGCCCGACCGCCTCCTGGACTATTACCTGGACATCTTCCGGACCTAGGTGAACGGCGGCCCTAGGTGAACGGCGGCCCTAGGGAACGGCGGCCCTAGACGTCTCCGATCCTGGAGATCGCGCCCTTCAGCCTGTCGATATGCCTCGCGTTCTCGGCCATCACGGCGCGCATGGTGTCGAGCGACGAGGAGAGCTCGCCCTTCCTGCCCTCCTGGCGGTCCAGGGCGCCGGAGACTGAAGCCAGGGATTCCTTCATGAACGCGAACTTGGCGCTCCGCTCCTCGTTGCTCCGCTTCTCCTCGACCGAGAGCTCCTTTAGGAGCCTCGCCTCGGACAGGAGGGCGTCGGCGTCCTTGACCATATCCTCGCCCTGGCCGCGCTGCAGCTCGATGAGGCGCCGTATATCCTCGGTCCGCTGCGCCGAGGTGCGCGCCTGCTCCGCTATGGCCAGCAGGGTGGCGGCCGCCGTCTCCGAAAGGCTCGTGCTCTCCGATACGGATCCCGCTATCTCGCCTATCTTGGCGAACGACGAGGCGAGGCTCGTCCGGGACTGCTCGGACAGGGTGCGTATCTCCTGGGCGACGACCGCGAAGCCCTTGCCCTGGGCGCCCAGCCTCGCCGACTCGATGGCCGCGTTTATCGAGAGGATATGCGTCCGCTCGGCGATGTCCTCTATCGACGAGAGCACGCCCTGGAGCGCCCCCGACAGCTCCGCTACATGGTTCATCGCGTCGCGGGAGCGGGCTATGACGCGGGAGCCGTCCTCGGCGTCGGCCGCGAGCCTTTCGGCTATCCTGCTCGACTCGCCGGCGGAGCCGAGGTTCTCCTCGATCCGCTGCCCCATGTCGGATAGGGTCGCGTTCATCTTCTCCACCGCGGCGGTCTGGGATTCCAGCGCCTTGGGAACCCGGTACGCCGACGCCGAGAGCCTCTCCGCGATGCCGTCTATCTCGCCCTCCACGGCCCGCGACTGGCTCCTGAAGGCCTCCGAGGCCGTATGGGTCTCGCCGCCGAATTCCTCCACCGAGCGGAGCGTCGAGTCTATCGCGGCGTCGAGGCTGGACGATGACGCCACGAGGCCCGCCGCCACGTCCTTGAGCTCCCGTACCATGTCGACGAGTATGCCGTTCCGCTCGTTGAGCTTGCCGGATTGGGCGGCGAGCTGGCGCGATACCTCGGACTGCTCCAGGGCGAGCACGAAGAAGATGGCGACGAGGAGCACCATGTAGCCGTAGGCGGTCAGGTAGCAGAACGGGATGGTATTGGCGGCGACGCGGGACATGTCCACGAGGCTCGAGGCGATGGAGACGATGAAGCCCGCCAGGAGGGCGGCCCTAGCCGGGTCGCGCTTCCTCGCGAAGCCGACCACGAGGACCACGAGGGTCAGTACGAGCAAGGGCGTGAGGACGAAGTTAGTGGTCACCGAGGCGAAGAAGAGCGACGCGCCCCGCTTGTCAGGCTGTATCAGGTTGCCGACGATGGAGGCCGCTACGGGTAGCGACAGGAGCGGCGGGATCCAGCGCTTGGACGCTAGGAAGCCGGTGAAGCGCATCGCGAACAGGGCGAAGAACAGGCTCGTCAAGGCGAGGCCGGTACGGGAGGCCTTGAGGAGGGCCACCTCGTTCAGGGCGTCGTGGTAGAAGCTGAGGTTGACGTGGCCGAGGGCGAAGGCCGCGCAGGTCAAGGAAAAGAGCAGGTAGCGGACGTCCTTATCCGGCGAGCGCACGAAGAGCAGGAAGAAGAATAGCCCGATGAAGCAGGCGACTACGAAGGCGGCCTGGATGAAGCGCACGTTGAAGAGGTCGCGCAGGAATACGAGGCCGCTGATATCGTAATAGTCGCCCAGGAAGACGTCCCCGAGCGGCCCGATCTCGTAATCGGGATACGCCATGACGGACACGACGTTCGCGGCGCCGTCGTACTCGAGCAGGTCCGGCGGCAAGGGTATCCTGGAGGAGTAGAATACGGTCGACGCGTAACGCTCGCCGTGGTCCCCGGTCCTAAGGAGCCTATGGCCGTTCAGGTAGACGTCTCGGGGATAGTCGCCCGGCCCCATGTAGAGCGCCAGGGGAGTAGCGGCCGACGCCCCGTCGAGGGCGAAGGAGGCCCGGAACTCGAAGACCCTGCGCCGCTCCGCGCCGGGCGCGTCGATGGCCGCGCCGGAATAGGGCGAGAAGCCCTCGGACTCCCCGAGCGCCGAGGGCGCGGCGCCGGCCGCGGATCTCCTGACCATCCAGCCCTCGAGGGGAGCCGGGGATCCGCCCGCGATCCAGGTCATTTCCTGCGCCGCGAGCGCCGACGCGCACGCGGCCGCGATAAATAGAATAATGGTTTTTCTCATCGTCGCCACCCCGCATAACCTTAATACGGTTCAGTATACTAGCGCTACCTCGGAGGCCACAAGACGATATTCTTGACCGGAACCGCTCATTACGGCGATACTGCCGGCCTATGGTCGTGACAGAATGAGGATACTATGCATCTCGGATACCGTAGACCCCCTCGTGGACTCCGCCGGGATACGCGAGCGCTTCGGCGACGTGGACCTCGTGCTCGGCGCCGGGGACCTGCCGCTCGACTACCTGTCGTACGTGGTCACCGCGCTCAATAGGCCGACGCTCTTCGTATTCGGCAACCACAACCTGAAGGACCTGCCGCGGTACCGACCCGGCTCGGAGACCCCTCCCCGGCCCGTCCACGAGTACGACAGCGACGCAGGGGCGACCTACGTCGGCTTCAAGATACGCCGGGAATCGGGGATGATCGTGATGGGCCTCGGTGGCTCGGCGCGGTATAACGACGGCCCTAACCAGTTCAGCCAGGCCCAGATGTGGGCGCGCGTCATCGCCAAGGTCCCCGCGCTGATCCTCAACAGGCTATTCCTGGGCAGGGCCGTGGACGTCGTGCTGACGCACGCCCCGCCGCGCGGGGTGCACGACAAGGACGATCCTTGCCATCGGGGCTTCTCGGCCTTCCTCTGGTTGATGAGCGCGTTCAAGCCCAGGTACCTCGTGCACGGCCACGTGCATCTCTACGACGCGCGGGAGCCCCGGTGCTCGAGGTACCGCGATACGACCGTCGTCAACGCCTACGGGCACCACGTGCTCGATACGGAGGGTCCGGATGCCTGACGCCTACGACGAGATGGCCGACAGCGACTTCTCCCGGGCGCGCCTCCGCGAGGCGCTCGCGCGCATAGGGGGGTTCCTCTCGCCGGGGAGGCGCGGCCTCCTGGCCCTGGACGAGGTCCGGGCCGTGCTGAAGATCCGCGGCGAGGAGTACAAGGGCGTCATCCCGGTGCCCCTCGAGATGATCATAGGCTCCGAGGGCCGCTACCGGGACTTCGCTCGCGGCTTCCTGCCCAGGCACGACTATCTCAGGGACCGCTGGGTACGGGTGGATTCCGCCCACTACCACGACGTCATCCTGCCTCCTGTCCGCCTCTACGAGCTGGGCGGCGCGTACTTCGTCAGGGACGGGAACCACCGGGTCTCGGTCGCCAAGCTCCAGGGAGCGGTGGAGATAGACGCGGAGGTAGTCTCGCTGAGCTCGACCGTACGCATCGACAAGGGCATGGGCATGGACGACGTCAAGCGAGCCCTCATAGACTACGAGAAGCGGGAGTTCTACGCGCAGACGCTCTTCGGCCAGGCGACCGAGGATTACGGCCTGGACTTCACGAGCCCCGGCGCCTACGACCAGGTCGTCGAGCATATACTCGTGCATAAGTACTACATCAACCAGGGCGTGGAGGAGGAGATAGACTTCGTCACGGCACTGGATTCGTGGTACCGCACCGTATACGCGCCTATCGTCGGCACCATCAGGGCGGAGCGCCTCGCGTCGCGCTTCCCCGGCCGCACGACGAGCGACCTGTACCTCTACATCGTGAAGCACTGGGACGCGCTGAAGCGCAGGTACGGCCTCCACTATCCGGCGTCCGAGGCCGCGCGCGACTTCGGCGAGCGCTACGGCCAGAGCCTCTCGCGCCGCGTGCGGGGCTTCCTATCCAAGGCGGCGGCCTTCGCGGCCGACGTGTTCAAGGGACGCTGAGCCTCGTCGCGCCCGGTACGCATACGATGACGCTTCCGTCGAATAAGGATTAAGGATGCATCGAGCAAGAAGAACGTTCTTAGCGGTCTCGGTCCTCATCGCTTCCGTGGCGAACGCGGCGGGAGCCCCCGCCGACCTCTCGGGGGGCGTCGGGATCGGCATCGACGGGCTCCTGCCGCTCTGGGGCGGGTACGGGCTCGTCGGGATCGCCTTGGACATGAGGGTCGGGGGCTACGTCTCGTACGCGCCGATGCGTCTCGGCGACGTCGGCGTCGGAGCCGAATTAGGCGCATGGGCCTTAGTCTTGCCGCTTCCGGACAGGGTACTAGTCATGGTAGAGCTGCCCGCGTACCTGAGCGCGGCCTTTCCCTTGGGAGAGCGGCGTACGCTCTCCGCCCTCGCAGGGTACTGTCTCTTCGTGGGCTCGGCCGAATCGACGCAGCTGACCCATTGCGGGGCCTTAGGGGCGAGGCTCGGCATGGAGAGCGCCTTCCTCGAGGCGGGAGCCTTCATCCCGGTCGCGTCCTCGGGAGGATCGGCTATGAGCCTGGCCGTCATCCCCCATATCGCGTTCGGCTGGCGCCCCTAGCCCATCGCGCCGAGCCCTCAAGGCGCGACGCGGCCCTCAAGGCGCGACGCGGCCCTCGAAGCTCTGGAAGGCCGGCCCCGTCAGCGTCAGGCCCTCGACCTGGCCGTCCCTGACCCCGAAGCCGATCTGGAGCTCGTCGCCGCTCCTGGCCACGACGACGATCGGAGGCTCGGCCTGGCCGTCGCGCCACCTGACGAGGGCGCTCGAGGCCGAGCCGGTGCCGCACGCGAGCGTCTCCGCCTCGACCCCGCGCTCGAAGGTTCGGACGTAGAGCCTGCCGCCCCGTAGCTCGGTGAAATTGGCGTTGACGCCGAGCGGCCCGAACTCGGGATGATGCCGCACGGCGCGGCCCAGGGTCTCCAGAGGCACGTCGTCGAGGTCGCCGAAGGCCCGCCCTCCCTCGCTATCCTCGATGGCGTCGACGTCCACGACGAAATGCCGGCTCCCGACGTCGACGAAGCGACCGCGGAGCAGGAGGTCGCCGACGCGTATAAGCCGGGGCTCGCCCATCGCGAAGCGGGGGTCCATGTCGAGGCGCGCGAGCCCCTCGCCGAGCGACGCGCCGGAGTAGACGGCGCCCGCGAACCGGAACCGTATCGTCTCCCCTGGCCGCGCGAGGCCTAGTATGCGCGCCCTCTCGATGGCGCAGCGGGCGCCGTTGCCGCACAGCACGCCCCCCGAGCCGTCGGCGTTGAAGAACTCGACGTCGAAGGCGACGCCCGCGTTCCCGGGCCGGAGCATCATGAGGCCGTCGGCCCCTATCCCGTAGCGGCGCTCGCATAGCCTGACTATCCGCGCCAGGCCCGGCGCGGGATCGCCGCCGTCGAGCACGATGAAGTCGTTGCCCGCGCCGCACATCTTGGCGAACGCGAGCGTACCGGGCGCCGGCGGCGCCGAATCGCTTGTTCCGATCATGGCCAGAGTATAGCCGAACCGGTCGCCTGGCGGTAGGGCCGGTTTTCCAATAGACCCCCTGGCGAAACGAAGCGCGGCGCATACACTTAGACGGATGACGATACGCGCGCGAGGAAAAAGAGCATGAAGGCGGGAATGCGCGGGAGGATGATAATCATCATCCTCCCGGTCGTCCTGACCGCCCTCGCCCTCTCCACTATGACGATCCTCGCGCTCAGCGTCGCGGCTCAGCGCGATCGGTCGGCGACTTTGGCCTTCGAGGCCGCGCGAGGGTACGCCGGCCGGTTCGACGCGCAGCTCGAGGCGCGCCTGGCGATACCGAGGACCATGGCCAGGTTCATGGAGGCCAACCGCTCCGCGGACAGGCAGGAAGTCATGGACGGCCTGAAGCGGGTACTGGATATGAATCCTACGATTATCGGCGCCGACGTCGGCTACGAGCCCGAGGCCTTCGACGGCCGGGACGAGGAGTACAGGAACGCCCCCGGGCACGACGCGACGGGACGCTTCCTGCCCTACTGGAATAGGCTGGCCGGTTCCGCCAGGCTGGATCCCATGGTCGATATGGATATATCGGATTGGTACCTGATTCCCAAGCGGACCGGGCGGGATACTATCCTAGAGCCCTTTACGTACGAGGGCGTCCTCATGACGAGCCTCATGTGCCCGATACTCCGAGACGGCGAGTTCGCGGGAATCGCGGGAGTGGACATATCGCTCGAGCAGATGGATAGGGAAGTATCGGCCATCAGGGTCTTCGACTCCGGCTACGCGATACTCGCGAGCGCCGCCGGCCGGCTCGTATCGTTCCCCGACAAGTCGAGAATCGGCGCGGCGGCCCTCGCCGACCTGGGACCCGCCTTCGGCTCGATCGCGGAGGATGCCAGTCGCAGGAACGCCGGGAGGATCGAGGGAACGGATCCCGTCTCCGGGGCGGCCGCCCTCCTCTGCTACGCGCCCATCGGGACGGCCGGCTGGACCATGATCCTGGTGGCCCCGAGCGCGGAGATGTACCAGGACGTCGAGCGCCTGGCCGGCTCGATGGCGCTCGTCGCCGTCGCCTCGGCCTTGCTCGTCTCCGTCGCCATAGTCGTCGCGGCCGGCACCGTCGCGAGGCCCGTCGTCGCGCTCTCGGCGATGGCCGACGCCATCGCGGGAGGGAACCTCGACGCGCGGGCCCCGGAGAACCAGGGCGGCGAGCTGGGCGCGCTCGCCCGCGCCTTCAATAACATGACGACGAGGCTCGACGAGGCGTTCACCGAGGTACGGCTATCGGTGGCGGAGCTTACCCGGGCCAGGGCGGCGCAGGACGCGCTCATTACCGAGCTCGAGGACCGCAACGCGGAACTCGCCCGCTTCACGTACGCCGTATCGCACGACCTAAAGAGCCCGCTCATAACGATCAAGGGCTTCCTCGGCTACGTCCTCAAGGAGGCGGAGTGCGGCGACACGGAAGGACTGCGGACCGATATACGACGCGTCGACGAGGCCGCGAACAGGATGAGCCTCCTCCTGGACGACCTGCTGGAACTATCGCGCATAGGCAGGATATCGAGGCCCCCCACCTACAACCCGCTAGGGGACCTCGCGCGCGAGGCCGGGGCCATGGTCGCCGGGCGCCTCGAGGCGATCGGGGCGGAGCTTATCATCGCACCGGATCTCCCGGTAGTATTCGGTGACAAGGAACGGCTCCGCGAGCTCCTGCAGAACCTGATAGACAACGCCGCGAAATTCATGGGCGACCAAGCCTCTCCACGGATAGAGGTAGGGGCCGACAAGGGCCCCGAAGAACCCGTATTCTACGTCCGGGACAACGGGACGGGCATCGACCCTCGATATCTCTCGAGGATATTCGGCCTCTTCGAGAAGCTGGACCAGGCGAGCTCCGGTACCGGCCTCGGCCTAGCCATCGTGAAGCGAATCGTCGAGGTACACGGCGGGCGCATATGGGCCGAATCCGGCGGTACGGGAAAAGGCTCGGAGTTTCGCTTCACGCTGAACGAGAACGCCGTCAAGGCGAAGGAAGGAGCCGGGAATGGACGCGCAGACCCATAGAGTCCTCCTCGTCGAGGACAATCCGGACCACGCGGAAATGGTGATGAGGAGCTTCAGGGAGCACCAGAAAGGCGACGCCATACATAGGGTCGCGGACGGAGAAGAGGCGCTCGACTACCTTTTCCGCCAAGGACGCTACGCCGATCCCCTTAGCAGCCCTAGGCCCGAGCTGATACTCCTCGACCTGAGGCTTCCCAAGGTGGACGGCCTCGAGGTCCTGGTGAGACTGAAGACGGCCGAGGGATTAAAGCGGATACCGGTGATAATACTGACGACGTCCGAGTCCGAGGTCGACCTCGTACGGGCCTATGACGGCTACGCCAACAGCTACCTCGTGAAACCCGTGGACTTCGATAAATTCATACGCCTCATGGGAGACCTCGGCCTCTATTGGCTCGGCTGGAATCATTTAGCGTGACGAGGGGAACAGTGGACGGAACTACGAAGAAGGCCATACTCATCGTCGAGGACGACGAGTCGCATAGGGAGCTGGCGCGCCGAGCGTTCATCGCGCAGGCCGATACGTACGAGATAGCCCTCGCGGCGACCCTCGGCGAGGCCTATGCGAGGATAGACGAGGTCCTGCCCGCCCTCGTGATTACCGACATGGTGCTCCCGGACGGACGCGGCGTGGACATCCTCGGGCACGCGCAGGCCGGAACGTTCCCGCTGGTCGTCATGACGAGCTTCGGGGACGAGAACATGGCCGTATCGGCCCTGAAGGCGGGGGCCCTCGACTACGTCGTAAAATCGCTCGAGACGCTCCAGGACCTTCCCCACAACGTCGAGCGCACGCTACGGGAATGGGATAACATCACGAAGCGCCGCGAAGCCGAGGAAGGCCTCAGGCAGAGCGAGCGGCGGTTCCACGCCGTCTTCGACCAGGCCTTCCAGCTATCCTGGCTGGTCGACGCGGACGGGGTCGTCGTGGCGGCGAACCGCCAAGCCATCGATTTCGCGGATGCGGCCGAGCGGACCGTGCTCGGCACGGCGCTGTGGGCCGGCCCCTGGTGGTCGGACGAGCCGGACTCCGAGCGGGTCCTCCGCTCGTCGCTGAGGCTCGCGGCCGAGGGCGGTCAATTATGCGCCGTAGTACGGTCCCGCAGGGCCGACGGCTCCATGCGCACGATGGAACTATCGTTCAAGCCCTTGGCCGACGATCCTGAACGGGTCCCGCTCGTCCTCGTGGAAGGCCGCGACGAGACGGAACGGCGCAGGGCGGAGGCCGCGGTAGAGGCGTCCCTGCTCGAGAAGGACATACTGCTCCGCGAGATTCACCATAGGGTGAAGAACAATCTGCAGGTCATAGAGAGCCTGCTCCGGCTCCAAGCCGAGAGCCTCGCCGGGGAGGCGGCCCAGACCCTATACGAGAACTCCGTCGCCAGGATCAGGGCCATGTCGCATATCCACGAGCTCCTGTACCAGTCCGAGGACTTCGCGCTCGTCGACTTCCCCAACTATCTC
The DNA here is from genome assembly GCA_018816345.1 of Spirochaetota bacterium. GTDB lineage: Bacteria > Spirochaetota > Spirochaetia > Treponematales > UBA12059 > SZUA-370. The sequence continues at coordinate 17,807 of JAHIWG010000027.1, forward strand.
CGCATACTCGCCGACGACCTCCTCGCGGCCTGCGGCGGCTGCGAGAGGCGTATCGACCTGCGGATAGAATCGGCGAACGCCACCCTCACGATCGATCAGGCCCTACCCTGCGGCCTCGTCGTCAACGAGATACTCTCGAACGCGCTCAAGCACGCCTTCCCGTCGCGGGATCGCGGGCTGGTGACGTTGAAGTTCGCCGATCTAGGAGACGGGAGCCTCGAGCTGGAGATACGCGACGACGGTAAAGGCTTGCCGCCGGGAGTGGCGCTAGGCAAGCCGGAGCATATCGGCCTCTATCTCGCGTCCGTGCTCGCCGAGCAACTAGGCGGAAGCGCTACGCTCGCCGACGAGGGCGGCGTTAGGTTCACGCTCAGGTTCAAGAAAGCCTGAACGCCGGCCGAGGCCCTAGCGGTACTCCAGCTCCAGGCCGACTCCCAAGTCGCGGACGGGCAGGTCCGCGGCGAGGCGTATCTTCGCCGCGAGGTCGGTGCAATGGCAGGGATGAATAGCCTTTGGGGCCAAGGCGCCGAGCCGCCTCGCCGTGAAGTCGAGCCGCGCGACGGACGCGCCCAGCAGGTGGAAGCCGCCCACGACGTCGACGACCCTGTCGTCCCCGCACACCCGCACGGCGTGCTCGACGACGTTGACGACGCCCGAGTGGGAGCAGCCTGTCACGACGACTATCCCGTCGTCGCCCTTCCAGGCTATCGCGCTGTCGTCGAGGAGATAGTCCGGGACCGTGCCCTCCGGCCCGTCGGTCTCTCCTATCGGCTCTCGCGCCTCGACGTCGTTGCGGCGGGGTATCTCGCCCAGGAACACGAAGCGGGGGCCGACGCGTAGCGGCTCTCGCGACAGGCGCGGCTCGAAGCGCCCCGAAAGCTCGGCCAGGCTAGCGGGGGAGCCGATATCGAGGCCGCCCGAGCGCTTCGGGTCGAAGGCCCGGGGGTGAGCTATCAGCGCGGGCCCGCCCCCGGCGGCGGCCGTCGGGCCCCGTTCCAGCCAATGGCGCAGCCCTCCCGCGTGGTCGTCGTGCCCGTGGGAAAGGACGACCGCGTCTATCCCGCCTAGCTCGAGGCCCATGGCCCCGGCGTTGTCAAGGAACGCGGCCGAGTAGCCGGCGTCGAACAGTATCCTCGTATCGCCGTCATCGAGCAGGCAGGAGAATCCTGGCTCCGCCAGGTAGTATCGGTCGATTATAGCGCTGTTGTCGACAAGGACCGTGAGCCTCATGGCCCCAGGATACGGCTTATTCCGGCCCGATGTCAAACTCGCGCGCCGATTGCCCCGGGCCCCCGTCCGGGATACAATCGGGTCGAAATGAGTTCCATCAAGATCCGCGTCAGGCCGAGCGTAGTCAGGGCCGTCGTGCTAGCCGTCCTCATCGTAGCCCAGCTCTGGCTGATGGCGTGGACGCTGTGGACCTCGAGCGAGATTTCAGTATACATCGACATGGCGCTCTCGGTCGTAAGCCTCCTCGTCGTCCTCTATATAGTCAAGTCGAACACCGACCCGTCCTATAAGCTGATCTGGTCGATCCTGATACTCCTCGCGCCCGTCTTCGGCGGCCCCTTCTACCTGTTCTTCGGGCTGCAGCCCTCGTCGCGGAGGCTCGGGCGTAGGATAGCGGCCCTCGGCGCCGCCTCGAGGCCGTTCCTGGAGCAAGGGGCGGAGGCCCTGGAGGCCGTGGCAGCGATGCGAGACGATTTCGGCAGGCAGGCGCGGTACCTGGCCAGCACGGCGGGATTCCCCGTCTACGGAGCGTCGCGGTCGGAATACCTGACCTCCGGCGAGGCGAAGTTCGAGAGGCTCAAGTCGGAGCTATCCAAGGCCGAGCGCTTCATATTCCTCGAGTACTTCATCATCGAGGAAGGCCTCATGTGGGATTCCATCCTGGAGATCCTGGCTGAGAAAGCCCGCTCGGGCCTCGACGTACGCGTCATGTACGACGACATCGGCTGCCTCTTCACGCTGCCCGCCGACTACAAGAGGACGCTCGAGGCCAAGGGCGTACGCTGCGCCGTGTTCAATCCGGCCAGGGCCTTCCCCTCGACCCTCCTCAACCACCGCGACCACCGCAAGATAGTGGTCGTGGACGGCAGGGTGGCGTTCACGGGCGGCGTCAACCTGGCGGACGAGTACATAAACAGGATAGACAAGTACGGCCATTGGAAGGACGCCGCGGTGATCGTATCGGGCGACGCCGTGAGCAGCCTGACGGTCATGTTCCTAAACATGTGGAACCTCCAGTCCGGGGCCTCGGAGGACTACCGAGCGTTCCTCCGGCCCGCCTCGGCCGAGCGAGGCCGCGGCGGCTACGTGCAGCCGTACGCCGACAGCCCCATGGACTTCGAGAACGTCGGCGCGTCGGTCTACCTGAACATAATCAACGCGGCCCGGCGCTACGTCTATATAACGACGCCCTACCTCATCGTGGACCATACTATCATGACGGCGCTCTGCCTCGCGGCCAAGAGCGGCGTCGACGTCAGGATCATCACGCCGAGGCATTGGGACAAGCGCTACGTGCACATGACGACGCGCTCGTACTACGACGAGCTGGTGTCGGCGGGCGTCAAGGTATTCGAGTACGTGGACGGCTTCATGCACGCCAAGACCTTCGTGTCCGACGACGCGATTGCCGTCGTCGGGACTACCAACCTCGATTTCCGCAGCCTCTACCTGCACTACGAGTGCGGAGCCGTGCTCTACGGCGGCCCGGCGGTAGGCGCCGTCAGGGACGACTTCGAGCGCACGCTGGAGCGCTGCGACCCGGTGGCCCCGGGCGAGTACCGCCCGAGGACCTTGGCGGGCCGGGTCCTCCTCCAGGCGCTCAGGCTCTTCGCGCCGTTGCTATAGCCGGCCCGCCGGGAGCCCCGGGAGCCCCGCGGGGGGCCGGGGGCGGAGCATCTACTCCACGAACAGCCTCTTGGACGCGTACACCGGGTCGGCGGTCAGGTTGACGCCCAGCTTCCTGAGCCCGGCCTCGTCCCCGGGTGTCGGGACGTGGGACAGGTGCATCTGGCAGCCGCGGAGCTCGTGCAGGGTATCGACGCAGGCCTGGACCATGGGCGTCAGGGTCGCGCTGATGGAAAGGGCTATCAGGGCCTCGTCGACGTCGAGGCTGGCGCTCTTGCGGCCTAGCACCTCGCGCTTCAGGCGGGCCACGGACTCAATGACGAGGGGAGACAGGAGGTGTATCTGGTCGGGGAGCCCGGCCATGCGCTTGGCGCCGTTGAGCACGGCGGCCGTGGCGGCGTGGAGCATATTCGAATTCTTCCCCGTGACGATGTCCCCCGACGGTAGCTGGAGCGCGGCGCCGCAGTAGGCGGCCTCCCCTCCCTTGGGATCCTTCGCCGCGTCGGCCGCCGCCTCCGCCGCCGCCGAGGCGGAAGCCTCCCTGGCGGCGGGCACGACGGCGCGGTACTCGGGGCCTATGCCTAGCTCCTTCATGAGCAGGTCGGCCTTATCGAGGGCGGCCTTGTCCGCCATGCCCATCATGTACTCGCTCGCGCAGCGCAGGTAGCGCCTGGCCACCTCCTGCCTGGCCGCCTCGCGGGCGGCCTCGTCGTCGACGATAGCGAAGCCCGCCCTGTTCACCCCCATCTCCGTAGGCGAACGGTACGCGTCCGGCTGGCCGGTGATGCGGTCCAGTATCCCCTTGAGTATGGGGAACGATTCCACGTCGCGGTTATAGTTGACCGCCACCTCCCCGGTCGCCTCGAGGTGGAAGGGATCGATCAGGTTGAAGTCGCGGAGGTCCAGGGTAGCCGCCTCGTAGGCGATATTTACCGGGTGCTTGAGGGGCAGGCTCCATATCGGGAAGGTCTCGAATTTCGCGTACATGGCCCGCTCGCCTATGAGGCGGTCGTGGTAGACCTGCGACAGGCAGGTGGCCATCTTCCCGGAGCCCGGCCCCGGGCCCGTGACCACGACGAGGGGCTTCGTGGTGGCTATGCGCGGGTTGGCTCCGTAGCCCTCGTCCGATACTATCCTGTCCACGTCGGTGGGATAGCCCCTCGTCGGCTCGTGGACGTACACGGCGATGCCCCGGTTCTCGAGCTTGGTCCTGAAGGCCTTGGCGGCCGGCTGGCCCTCCCATCGGGTGATGACGACGGCGGAGACGGAGAGGCCCCATTCCCCCAGGTCGTCGATGAGCCTCATGGCGTCCGCGTCGTAGGTTATGCCGTAGTCGGCCCGTATCTTGCGGTGCTCGATGGCGCCGGCGTGGATGCACAGGACTATCTCCGCGTCGCGCTCCAGTTCCTTGAGGAGCCGAATCTTGACGTTGGGGTCGTAGCCGGGCAGGACGCGCGCGGCGTGGAAGTCGGCGAGCAGCTTGCCCCCGAATTCGAGGTAGAGCCGGCCCTCGAAGCGCCTCATCCGCTCGCGGATGAACGAGGCCTGCTCCGTTATGTATTTCTCGTTGTCGAACGCCTTGGTTCCCGTCATAGATGCCCTCCCAGACGGGACGGCAGTCTACACCGGGAGGCTTACGGGGCGCTAGTGCGTATTAGGACTCCGGGCCATTGATTTCCCGCGATAATGCTGTATTATAATAAAGTAATCAGAAACGATCCATAAACCGCGATGCGCCTCGTGTCGACTATCGGCGCGAGATGAGACAACGACACCACTAGAGAACGCGGGGGATCAAATGAAGCTTTCGAATAAGATCGTGGCCTCGGTAGGGGCCCTGGTCCTCGTTACCTCGGGCGTACTAGGGACCGTGGCGGTCGGCATAGGCTCCGCGTCGGTACACGAGCAGGTAATGGCCCACCTGCGGACGCAGGCGGACATGGGCGCGAAATTCGTCGGCAAGGCCCTGGCCTCCGACCTCGCCATACTGCAGGAGCTGGCCGACCGGGCCAGGACCCGGAGCATGGATTGGTCGATACAGCGCGACAGCCTATCGCCCGACGTCGAGCGCCACGGCTACCTTGACATAGGCGTCGTGGGGCTCGACGGAACGGCCCGGTACGTCCTCGACGGCTCGGAGGCCCAGCTCGCCGATCGGGGCTACGTGCAATCGGCGCTGGCCGGCCGGCCGGCCGTCTCGGACGTGCTCCTGAGCCGCGTCACGGGACGGCCGGTGGTTATGCTGGCCGTGCCCATAACCGCGGGCGGAACGACCGTCGGGGCCCTCGTCGCGAGGCTCGACGGGAACGCGCTTAGTGCAATTACGAACGAGATGGGTTTCGGCGAATCCGGCTACGCCTACTTGATCGACAGGCAGGGCGTGGTCGCCGCGCATCCCGACGCGAGCCTCGTCCTGGATAGGTTCGCCCCGATCGAGGCCGCGAAGACCGACGCCTCGCTCTCGGTCCTGGCCGGGGTCGTCGAGAAGATAATCAGGGGCGGGAGCGGCTCCGACGAGTACAACTTCAAGGGCAAGGATATAATAATCGGCTACGTTCCGGTGGAAGGATCGGAGTTCATCCTCGCGGTGGCGGCGCAGAAGAAGGAATTCCAGTCGGGCATCGCGGACCTGCGGAACGTGTTCCTGCTCGCGACCCTCGCGTGCGTCGCCGTCGGCGTCGTCGTGTCCGTGCTCATCGGCAGGTCGGTCTCGGCCCCGGTCTCGGAGACGGCTCGGATACTCGGCGAGATAAACGCCGGCGACGGGGACCTGACGAGGAGGCTGTCGGTCAGGACCAAGGACGAGGTGGCGGCCCTCGCCGGGAACTTCAACGCCTTCGTCGACGGGCTGCACGGCCTGATAGTCGCAGTCCGAGGCCACGCCTCCGGCATAGGGGAGATAGGCAACGACCTCGCGGCGAACATGACGGAGACCTCCTCCGCCATTTACCAGATCATGGCCAACATAGAGTCGGTGAAGAACCAGGTCGTGGACCAGGCGGCGGGCGTGGACGAGACGCTCGCGACCGTCGAGCAGATCACGAGGAACATAGAGTCGTTCAACGGGCGCATCGACGACCAGGCGGCCAACGTGAACCAGGCCTCGGCCTCCATCGAGCAGCTCGTCGCCTCGATCAGGTCGGTATCCAAGACCCTGGAGGACAACTCGGCCAGCATAGGCAGCCTGCAGGAGGCTTCGAGCGCCGGCAAGGACAAGCTCTCCGCCGTCGTCGATATCATCAAGGAGATAGGCCTCGCCGCCGAGGGCATGCTGGAGGCCAGCTCCGTCATCGGCAACATCGCGTCCCAGACCAACCTCCTCTCCATGAACGCCGCCATCGAGGCGGCCCACGCCGGGGACGCGGGCAAGGGCTTCGCCGTCGTCGCCGACGAGATACGGAAGCTGTCGGACAACTCTAACGAGCAGTCGAAGTCGATCAACGCCGTCCTGAACGCGATAAAGAAATCGATAGACGCCGCGGTGGAGTTCTCGCTCGAGGCCGACCGGAGCTTCGACGGGGTCCTCGAGAAGGTCAAGGTAGTCAGCGACCAGGAGTCGGAGATAAAGAACGCCATGCACGAGCAGAGCGTCGGCGGCGGCCAGGTCCTCGAGGCCGTCACGGGGATAAACCATATCACCAACGAGATCCACGGCGGCTCGGCCGAGATCCTCCTCGGCAGCAAGACCATCCTGGACGAGATGAACAGGCTGACGCGCATCACGCAGGAGATAAACCAGAGCGTCCTCGAGATGGCCGGGGGCGCCAGGGAGATATCGGAATCCGTGACCCACGTATCCGAGCTGAGCGTACGCAACAAGGATTCCGCGCGGGAGCTCATGGAGCAGGTAGCTAAGTTCAAGGTCGGGGACTAGCGGCCGGCCCGGCTTGCGTTCGCCTCGGCGCGGCGTTATATTGGCCGTATGATTTGCTTGCGAAAGGCAGATACCTATGATACGCGACCTATGGTACGCCGTGCTCGAATCCAAGGAGATACCCCGGAATAGGCCCGTCGGCTTCACGCGCCTCGGGGAGCGCATGATCTTCTGGCGCGACGCGGAGGGGAAGGCCAGTTGCTTCTTCGACCGCTGCGCGCACCGAGGCGCCTCGCTCGCGCTCGGCGACATAGTAGACGGGCACGCGCGCTGCCCCTTCCACGGCCTGGAGTACGACTCGAGCGGCCGCTGCGTCAAGATACCGGCCAACGGGAAGAACGCCCCCGTCCCGCCGGCCTTCAAGATGCGTTCCTACCCGGTCTTCGAGGGCTGGGGCTGGGTCTTCATCTGGTGGGGCGACGGGGAGCCCGACCCGGCCGAGCCGCCCTACTTCGAGGACCTCAAGGGCCTCTCCTACTGGGGCAGCGTCCAGGACCCCTGGGACAACCACTACACGCGCGTGGCGGAGAACCAGCTCGACGTGGCCCACCTGCCCTTCGTCCACCACAATACCATCGGCAGGGGCAACTGGACCCTCGTGGAAGGGCCCGGGGTTCAATGGGTCAGCGACCGGCTCTTCTTCCAGTACGTGTACAACAAGGTGGACGACGGCTCCGCGCCGCGGGGCCCCGACGAGGTACCGGCGCCGGACCCCGACCGCGACTACAAGATAGAATTCCTACTGCCCAACCTGTGGGAGAACCGCATCTCTGATAAGCTACGCGTCACCGCCGCCTTCGCGCCGGTGGACGAGGAGCGTACGATACTCTACCTGCGCTTCTATCCCGTCTTCATGCCCGTTCCCGGCCTCAGATGGGTAGTGAGCAGGCTCGGCGGCCTCATGAACCTCGTCATAGCCCGCCAGGATAGGCGCATCGTCAATACGCAGCTTCCCAAGACCGACGGGACGGGCACCGGGGAGAGCCTGTTCCGCGGCGACAAGCCCATAATGGAGTTCAGGAAAAAGAGGCGGGAGCTCAGGAAACGGGGATCGTAAGGGCGCGGCCCTCCGGCGGATAGCCCCTGCCAAATCGGCGGAGTCCGGTTATACTCGGCTCATGACGCGGAAAGCAGCTCGATTATCGGCCATCCTCTGCTCGGTCGCCTTCCTGGCCGTCGAGCCCTGCCTCGCGGGCCCCGGCGACCGGGGAGCGCCCGTCCCGGCAGCGGCCTCGCCCATGCTCGTCGATTGGTTCTCCCCGGCCGACCTAGTCGGGGTCGACCTGCCGCTCGGGCGATCGTCGCTCTACCCCTACGCCCTGGCGCTCAAGAAGGACGGTACGCTCGTGGTCGCCTGCGGGACCTCCGTGCTGGCCCTCGATCGCCTATGGCGGGTTACCGGCCTCCCCGCCAAGCGGCTGTCCGACGAGGGCAACTATAACTTCGCCTATTCGATGGCCATGACCGCGGCCGACACGATGTACCTCCGCAGCACCGACGGCGCCAATATGTGGGCCTTCGCGGACGGCTCCCCCGATTACAGGCGGGTGCGGGCTGAAGGCATGCCCGGCATAGCCTTCGGCGTGCTCGACGACGGCACGCCCTTCGTGGCGGAGGCGAGGGCCCTGCGGGTATACCGCGACGGCCGGGAGCTCCGCGTAGAGCTGCCGGAAGGCTCGTCGGCCCTCGCGGCCAGCGCCGGCCCGGATAATACGATATGGCTAGCCGACGCGGCCACCGGCCTCGTGAGCGTACTCTCCGCCGAGGGCAGGCCGCTACGGAGCGTCAAGCTCGACCTGCGCCCCGGCCAGGCGGTCATGAAGCTACGCGTACTGCCGGACGGCGGCATGCTGGCGGCCACCTTCGACGAGGTCCGCCGCTTCGACCCGGAGGGAAGGACGGTCTGGGCCTGGAACGGCGTAGCCGACGGCATATCCATGAGCTTCTCGACCTACACCGACATAGCCCTGGCCGAGGGCGGCATCGTCTACGTCAACGACTTGATGGGGAAGCGCGTAATCAGGCTCGCCGAGCGCCCCGACGGGCTCCCCCCCGATCTCGCGGCGATAGCGGCGGCCGGAAGGGCCATGCGCCTCTCGGAGAACGGGCCCGAGGCCGCGCTCGCGCTCGCCGGGGCCTATGAAGCGGCCGGATCCGACGAGGCGGCCAGGGCGACGCTCGAGCGCTACCTAGACGAGCGGCCGGCGGACTCGGCCGCGATAGCCAGGCGGCAGCGCCTCGAGGCCGAGCTGCTCAAGGCCAAGGCCCGCTCGGCCCAGGCGGACGCGACCGGCCTCCTGGGCCGCTTCGGGGCCGAGACGGCGAGGGACGCCTACGGAAGGGCGATGCGCACCTGGGAATCGCTACGCGCCGGCTCCGGCGACGACGAGGAGATACGCGCCTCCATGGCGTCGCTCCGGGCGGCCTTCCAGGCGGCGGAACGCGGTACTGAAGCCGAGGCTCCGTCCCCGAGGGTCGTCGAAACGGAGATCGCGGCCCTCTTCCCTTCCCTCCTGCGGTCGTACCTGACCGAGCCGGCGGGCTTCATCGTCGTCGAGAATACCTTATCCGATACGATACGCGACGTCAGGGCGGACCTGTTCATAAAGAAATACATGGACTTCCCCTCCGAAGGCCCGCGGGCCGCGACGATAGCCCCGGGCCGGCAGGCGAGGCTCGACCTATTCGCCTCGCTAAACGAGGAGGCGCTCGAGGTGCAGGAGGATATACCGCTCCAAGCCCTCGTGACCGTACGCTACTCCGACGCCCGGGGGGAGCGCTCGTTCGAGCTTTCCCGCCCGGTCACGCTGTACAGGCGCACGGCCATCACCTGGGACGACTCGGGGAAGCTCGCCGCCTTCGTCACGCCTAACGAGGGCAGCGTCGCCGGGATGGCCTTCGAGCTCATCAAGTCGCGCGGCGCCCGCGAGCCTATATCGAGGACGTTCTCCCGAGCCGCCGCTATATGCGACGCCCTGGGAGCCCTCCCCCTATCCTACGTCCCCGATCCTCAATCGCCCATCGCCCAGGCCCTCGGCGCCAAGGGCTCCCTCGATACGGTACGCTTCCCGCGGACGACGCTGGCCTACAAGGGCGGCGACTGCGACGACACCACCGCCCTGCTCGCGTCGATGCTCGAGGCCGTGGGCATTCCCGCCGCCATCATGACCAGCCCGGGGCACGTATTCCTCGCCTTCGATACGGGGGAGCCCGCGGGCAACGCGTGGCTCTTCGACTCGCCCGGCCTAGGGGCTATCGAGCGTAACGGGTCGCTTTGGATACCCGTAGAGACGACCGCGCTCTCCGAGGGCTTCATCGCGGCCTGGAGAGCCGCCTCGGAACTGGTCGCGAGGCATTCGGGCGGCCCCGGCCTCGAGTTCCTGCCCATAGCCGGGCTCCGCTCCCGATACCCGCCCCTGCCGCTCCCGCCGTCCACGCTGCCGCTCCCGGCCCCGGACGCGGCCCGGCTATCGGCTCTCGCCTCGGCTTTCGCAGCCTCCGTCGACGGGGACCTGTACCGGGCCAGGGCAACGGCTCTCGAGGCCGAGAGGGCGCGGCTCTCCGGAAGCGCCGCCGCGCGCGCCGGCAACAGGCTGGCCCAGCTCCATTTCCGCCACGGCCGCGACGGGCTGGCCCAGGCGGTGCTGGCCGAGGTCGTAGGCTCGAATCAGGCCTTCGTGCCCGGCTGGCTGAACCTCGCGGCCCTCGCCTTGGCGGCGGGGAGGGAGGACGAAGCCTCGGCCTACCTGCGAAGGGCGCAGGCGGCCTCTCCCGGGAGCTCCGCGGTACGGTCGTGGGCGGCGGCCGCCGGCCTCTCGGGCGAGCTCGGCTTCGGCCCCGAGTTAGCCGATACCGAGACGGGCGGCGGCGGGTCCGCGCCCCGGGCCGCGGAGCGGGGCCTGCCCGCATGGGCGGACGAGTAGCGTGAGAGGGGAAGTCGGAGCCTCGAAGTTCGTCCTGGGCATCGGCGGGCGGCTCTACGGCATATCGGCGAGCCGCGCGGCGCGCGGGGCCGCCGCTCGGCCCGCGGCCAGGTTCTCGGCCGCGGCGCTCGGTCCGGGCCGGGACGCCGGCGACATAGGGCGCACGGGCGGGCCTGTCGTGCGGCTAGAGCGGGGGGACGGCTCGAGCCTCGTCCAGGGCGGCGTCGACTTCGACGGGGCCGAGGCCCTGCTCTCGGACGCCTCGTTCTGGTCGAGCCTAGGGGAGGGCGACGCCGACAGGCTCGCGGGCATATCCGAGCGCATAGCCGCGGAGCTCGCGGAAGGCCGCCCCGGTTCCCGCGCGCTCGCCGGGGCCTACGCCCTCGAGCTCGTCATCCTCGCGGCCCGCCTAGGAGAGGGGCGCCTCGGAGAGGGGCTTTCAGCGGCCTCGCGCCCGTGGAGCCCGCCCGACGGCGTCTGGTCCGTCGACGACGCGGCCCGCTATATCGAGGCCAACTATACCGAGGTCTTCAGCCTCGACTGGTTCGTATCCAAGTGCGCCATGAACGTAAGCGACTTCTCGCGGCGATTCCGGGAGCGAGCCGGCTGCCCCCTCTTCGAGTTCATCAACCGAAAGCGGGTAGAGCGCGCCTGCGCCCTCCTCAAGTCCTCCGACATGCCCATCATCGAGATCGCCGCGGCCGTCGGTTATAACAGCCTCTCGTTCTTCAATCGCTACTTCCTGCGCATCGCGGGAGTATCCCCTCGGGCCTTCCGCTCTGGTTCCTCAAGATAGTGCCGATCCGAACCGCGTAGAATTCAATATAGTGCAAGACCGCCGGGCGTCCTCGTCGTATCCTAACGCGTAAGAAGGAGTATGACATGAGGAAAAGCACCGATGGAATCGAGGCGAGCGTCGCGGTAGGGGACCTGCTCCTGGACGCGACCGTCATCCTGGCGTCGACGCGGCTATGCGCCGACGACGCCGCGGCTGCCGAGCGGTCGGGGACCGTCGGATTCCCCGCTCCCGGAGGGAGGCTAGCGTACCTCGAGGTAGGCGGCGTCATAGTCGCCGAGGGCAGGATGGCCCGCAAGTCGGGACGGAGCGTCTTCGTGGTATCCAGGACCTACGGCGAATGCGAGGCGGCGTCATGACCCGGACCGGAAGCGTCGAGGACGCGACGATACGCGTCCAGGTAGTCCTAGGCGAGCGGGACCTCTCGCTCAGGGACCTTTCCTCCGTGGCCAAGGGCTCGATAATCGAGCTCGCCTCCATAGCGGGGGAGCCGGTCGACCTCGTCGCCGCCGGCGTCGTCATAGCCAAGGGCGAGGTCGTCGTCATAGACGAGAACTTCGGCATCCGGGTCACGGAGCTCGTCGGACGAGGAGACGCGCCATGAACCAGCCCGACGGGACCATCCCGAGCCCCGCGAGGCTGCTAGGCTCCAGGACGGGTTCAGGCGAGGGTCGGACTATCAAGCTATACGACTTCAGGCGCCCCGACAAATTCTCCAGGGACCAGCTTCGTACCATGCAGATCCTGGCCGAGGCCTTCGCCCGCCTGGCCGCGACGCGCCTCTCGGGCGCTCTGCGGCTTCCGTGCGAAGTATCGCTGGACCTCGTCGACCAGATGACCTACGACGAGTTCATGGGACCGCTCGCGTCGCCCTCGACGCTGGCCGTCGCGTCGATGCAGCCCTTGAAGGGTCAATCGATACTGCATATTGACGCCGCAGGCAGCGACGCCGTCCTGGAACGGCTCTTCGGGGCCAAGCCCGGCCTCCATCCCTCCCCGGCCGGGGGCGGGGACCTGACCGAGATAGAATGGTCCTCCCTCGAGAAGGTCATCGTCGGGCTCCTCGAGGAGCTAGGAAAGACATGGGACTTCGCCTCGGGCGTCGAGCCGCGCCTCATGCAGATGGAGACCGAGGCGAAGTTCTGCCAGATCGTGCCGCCGAAGGAGATGATAGTCCTCACCTCGTTCGCGTTCTCGGTAGGCCCCGCCGCGGGCAGGCTCGACATAGTCTACCCCTTCCTCCTCCTGGAACCCGTCATCCACCTGCTGTCGTCCAAGTACTGGTACGCCTCCCGCCGCCATGACGGCTCGAGCCCTAGCTCCGCCGTCGCCAGGCGCGCCGCCATGCCCGCGGAGATAGTCTGCGACGCCGGGGCACTGACGGTATCGGCGCTACGGGCCCTAAAGAAGGGCTCGGCCGTGCCCGTGCCCGACTTCGACGACGACCGGGCCTGGCTCCGCCTCGGCGGCGCACGCGTCGCGGAGCTGACCCGCGTCAGGCGGGACGGCGACCGGGTATCGGCGGATTTCGCGGGCAGGGCGGAGGCCGATAGGCTCGCCGCGGCCGAGGGCGCCGACGCGATGGGCAAGCTGGCCGCGGAGCTATCGGCCGGCCTGGCGTCCGTCAAGGACGGCGTACAGGAGGCTATGACGGCTATGGCGGGCCGCATCGACGAGCTCAAGGGAGGGCAGGAAGACCTATCCGACCGCGTACTGTACGGGCAGGCCGACTCGAGCCCGAGGCGGCCCGAGCGTCCGTTCGCGTCCCTCGCGGGCGTACAGGCGGAATCACTGGCGCTCTTCCTCTCGGGCGAGCGAGCCCAGGTAACGGCCCTCGTTCTATCGTTCATCGACGACGCGCTCGGGGCGAGGCTGCTCTCGCTCATGCCCGAGGCCGCCCAGCCCGAGATAGCCCGTCGCGTCGCGCTCATGGACCGGGCGTCGCCCGAGACCATGGCCGAGGTAGAGCGGGTCCTCGCGAGGAAGCTCGCGACCGTGGATAACGCCGACTTCGACGTAGGAGGCGTCCCGAAGATAGTCGGCATGCTCAACCTCGTCCCCAGGGAGACCGAGGCCCGCGTCATCATGGCCCTCGACGGGAGCGACCCCGAGCTCGCCGAGACCATCAAGCGAAATATGTTCGTGTTCGAGGATATCGTCATCCTGGACGACGATTCTATTAGCGCGGTCCTCGAGGAGGCCGACGAGCGCGACATCCTCGTCGCGATGAAGCCGGCGCCGGAGGCCGTCCGGGAGCGGCTGTTCGGCCGCCTGCCGGAGGAACGGCGGGAGCGGCTCAAGGCGGAATTCGCGTCGCTAGGCCGCATACGGCTTTCGGAATGCGACGCCGCCGGCTTCCGAGTCGTCGAGACGATACGCAGGCTTGAGGAGGAGGGCCGCATAGGGATACTAAGGGACGGCGAGTAGGCGGTAGCGGCGGCCGCGCCTGGCCGCCGCGTATCGGTTGACTCCTCCGGGCGGCGCGCCTATCCTTATCGCGTAGACCACGGGCCGACGAGGAGACAGGCATGGCAGGCGTCCAGGTTCATACGCGCGCCCAGGCGAGCGGCTTCATTCCCAGGGACGGACAAGGACGCCGATGAGCAGGGCATCCGTCGCGCCGCGCGCCCAGGGCAGGAAGCTTAGCTCCCAGATACAAGGAATCTCCTTCCTTAGCTCGATGATAGTCATCGTCGTCGTTTCGATCGCGCTGCTGGCGGTCGTCTCGTCGATAATGATCGAGGACCTCAGGCGCAAATCGGGCGTAGCCGCGGACGAGATCGTGGAGCTCCTTTCCGAACCGCTCTTCAACCTCGACGAGTCGCAGGTATCAAGGATAGGCGAAGCGCTCATAGACTCGGGCCGGATATCCGGCATACGGGTAGTATCCGACGTCTCCGCGGCGTTCTTCGACAAGCCCTCGCCCGTCGCCTCTCCCTCGATCCCGAGCCTCGAGCGGGTCGTGCGGTATAGGGATATCGAAGTAGGCGTAGTGCGGATGGATTTCAGCGACGCCGACGTCGTCGCGACGCGGAACCGCCTTACTACGGCCATGGCCTTGATAGTCGTCGCGGTAGCGATCGCGAACCTGATCGCCAACAGGATCCTAATCCGCGGGAAGATAGAGCGCCCCATCTCGGCCATGATCGGGGGCATTGACGCCGTGGCGGAAGGAAGATACGACGTCTCTATCCCGGAGACGGGCTTCTCCGACGTCGACGCGATCATCGCGCTCATCAACGCGATGGCCGGCAAGGTACGGGCCAAGAACGCCGAGCTGACCGCGATGAACGACTCCCTGGAACGGCAGGTCGGGGAGCGGACCTCCGAGCTGGAGCGTTCGCTCGAGGAGCTGGGCACGGCGCAGGATCGGCTGCTCGAGTCGAGCAAGCTAGCCGCGCTGGGTCACCTTTCCGCCGGCATAGCCCACGAGCTGAATACGCCGCTCGGCGCCATCGTCTCGTCGATCGACGGCCTCGTCGAATACCTCGACGACGGCCTGGAGAACAGGCTGGAGCGGGACCGGGCCCTCGGCCAGGAGCAGGCCGCGCTCTACAGGAAAGTCGTCTCGCTGAGCGCCCCGGGCTGCGCCAACCTAGAGACCGCGCTGGCGGGCTCTAGGAGAGCGCCGGAACTGCTCGCCAGGGCACGCGACGCCGGTTTATCGGACGGCGAGGAGATAGCCGACCATCTCGCCGAGCTGGGCCTGGCCGACGAGTACGCCGCCTTGGAGGAGGCTCTTCGGATACCGGACGCCGCGCGGGCGCTGGCGGAGGCGTTCCGCGATATCGAGGCCAGGCGGATGGCGGAGGTTACGCGCGTATCCGCGAGCATGGCCGTGAACGTCGTCGCCGCGCTCCGATCCTACCTGAGCCCCGAGTCCAAGGAGGCGGACCGGATCGTGGATATAGTCCCGGAGATAGATAAAGTCCTGGTGCTCATGCATAACGCGCTAAAGCGCGGCATCCGCGTCACGCGGGAATTCGCGGGGGCCCGCGTAAGGGGATCGCCGGAGCGCCTCTCGCAGGTTTGGATGAACCTGATCCGGAACGCGGCGCAGGCCATGGATTACTCCGGGGACCTCGTCATACGGGTAGGGACGTATGGGGAAGAAGCCAGGATATCGGTCATCGACTCCGGGCCGGGCATACCCGGGGACCTTCAGGATAGGATCTTCGAGCCGTTCTTCTCCACGAAGAAAGACGGAGAAGGGATGGGGCTCGGGTTGATGCTATGCAAGCGCATCGTCGAGGCCCACGGCGGCCGTATCGACGTGGACTCGCGGCCCGGGAGCACTAGGTTCACGGTCGTATTGCCTGCCGCGACGATAGTCGGCTAGCCGACCGGGAAGCGGACCGTCCAGGAGCTCCCTCCCGGGCCGGATTCCAGCCTCGCCTCCCCTCCGACCTGCTCGGCCAGGCTACGCACCAGCAATAGGCCGAAGCCCCCGTTCCGCGAGTCCGGCGCCATGCCGACGCCGTCGTCGCCGATGGTGAGGTGCCCGTACGCCCCTAGCCGCCTTAAGCCGGCGGATATCGTGCCGCGGGCGCCTCCGGGGAACGCGTACTTGAGCGCGTTCATGAGCAGCTCCCCGGCGATCAGCCCTATAGTGACGGCGACGCTCGGATCCGCGTGCATGGCCTCCATGTCGACCCTCATGGCTATCGCGGCGCCGGGCCTACGGAACGACGCGAACACGTCCTGGACCAGCCCCCGAAGATAGCCGTCGAGCTCGATCCCGAAGGTATCCTCCCGCTTATAGAGCCGCTCGTGGATGGACGACACGGTATGGATCCGTACCTTAAGTTCCTCGAGGCATTGGCGCGTCGCGGGGTCGCCCACGTTCTGGGCGTGGATATCTATGAGGCTCGTGACGAGCTGGAGGTTATTCTTCACGCGGTGGTTGGTCTCGCGCATCAGCGCGTCCCTGGCCGCCAGCGCGTCCTGGAGGTCCCCGTAGACGCGCGCGTTGCGGACCGCCACGGCGGCGTGATCGGCGAAGGCTCTGACGATGCGTATCTCGTCCTCGCCGAAGGGGTCGACCAGGTCCCTATCCAGGGCTATGATCCCTATCGCGGCGCCTGACGCGACGAGCGGGACGCCGAGCCACGAGCGGATATGCCCGGAACCGTACTCGTCCTTCCGAGTCCAGAAATGGGGGTACGATACGCGGACGTCAGGCACGGAAACCGCCGTCCTGGACTCCAGCACCTGGTAATTAGGGTAATCCGGGTCGACAGCGAAGCGGAGGCCCATAACGAGCGACGGGTCAAGCCGCCCGCGGAAGGCCACGATGCGCAGCGAGCCGCCTTCCAGGAGCTGGAGGCTACCGGATACGTACGGCACGGCTACCTGGAGGCGCTCGAAGATGCTGGCGTACAGCTTATCGGGCTCCGCGAGCATCTCGTTGAGGTCCGCGGTGGCCTCGAGCACGATGGCGAGGCGATCCGTCGGCTCTCTGCAATCGGAATCGAGCCCTTCGTCGGGAATCATGCCGATAAGTATAGGCCGCCTAAAACGGGAAGTACATCGCGGAAGCCGTAAAATCGGATCGAGGCGATGCAGGAGCCCTGACCGCGCCGCCCGCGCTAGGCCAGCGTCCTCTCGGCCTTCCCGAAGAGCCAGCCCTGGGCGTAATCGACGCCGAGCTCCCGGATCTCGGAAAGGAGCTCCTCGGAGTCGATGAACTCTGCCACGGTACGCATGCCCGAGGCCTTGGCGAACCGCACGACCGACTTGGTCATCTCGCGGGCCCGCTCGTCGGCGACCAGGCCCTGGACGATAGACCTGTCGAGCTTGACGAAGTCGGGGTCCAGCTTGAGCAGGTACTCGAAATTAGAGTAGCCGGAGCCGAAGTCGTCGACCGAGATGAGTATGCCCTGGTCCCTGAGGCGTTCTATGACCTCGGAGGCCCCCTCGAAATCGCGCAGCTCCTCGGTCTCGACTATCTCGACGACCAGGCGGCCGGAGACGCCCTTCTCCCGGGCCTCGGATACGAGGAAGGAAACGGTCTCGGGGTTCATTAGGTCGTCGACGCTGAAGTTGATGGAGAACTGGAAGCCGTTGTGCCTGAACGCCTCTATGGAAAGCTCGATGACGCGCATGGTCAGGCGATGGTACCTGTCGGTCTTCTTGCACAGGTCGAGGACGGCGTCGGGCATCACGACGTTCCCCTTGCCGTCTTCCATCCTCATCAGGCACTCGTACTTGACTATCTCCCTCGTGGAGACGTCTACGATGGGCTGGAACGCCACGTAGACGCGGTCGCGCTCGAGGGCCTCGACGACTATCCTGAGCGTCTCGAGATTGCCCAGGGCGGCGCCCGAGGCGTCGGCGTCGGACGGATCGTAGACGTGGACCATCTTCCGCGCCGCCTTGGCCCGTTTCAGGGCGTCGTCGGCCAGCAGGAAGGAATCCTTGCCTCCCTTCGCTATGCCGATGCGGGCTATGATGGCGGTCGGGCTCCCGCCGATGTCGATGCGCGCGTCCTTGACGCGGCGCGATATGGCCTCGGCGCACTCGGCGACGTCCCGGTCCCCGGAGCGAGCCATGAGCACGGCGAACTCGTCGGCCTGCACGCGATACGCCGTAGCCCCCCGCTCCATCGCCAGGTCGAGAACCACCTCGGCCATCTGCCTCAGTACCGCGTCGCCGGCCTGGGTACCTAGGGCCCGGTTCAGGGACGAGAACCCGTCGATATCTATGAGGGATACGCAGGGATCCGCGGTCCTCTCGATGTCCCTCAGGAGATGGATCCGGTTCCCGAGGCCCGTCAGGGGATCTGTCAGGAAGGCGTCCTCGATATCCCTGTTCTTCTCGACTATCTCCGTCACGTCCTGGCCCGACGATATGTACTCCGCCACGGCGCCGCTCTCGTCGAGCATGGGCACGATGGTGGCGCGCTTGTAATAGCTCGATCCGTCGGCCTTGCGGTTCTTTATGACGCCCCGCCATACGTTCCCGGCCTCTATGGTCGTCCACAGCTCCTTGAAAGCCTCCAGGGGCGTGTCCGGGTGGCGCTCTATACTCTGGTTCTTCCCGATCGCCTCGGCGCGGGAGAAGCCCGTCGTCTCGCAGAAGGCGTCGTTGACGTAGGTGATGACGCCGCGGGTATCGGTCCTGGAGACCATGGAGCTCTCGTCGAGGATGAGCTTATAGCGCTCCAGCGAGAGGAGCTGTCGCGCGGATTCCTTCTCGGTAGCGAGTATGCTCGAGCGGAGAGCGAAGGCGAGCGCCGCCAGGGACGCGAACGCGGCGAGCATGACCGATCCGAGGACAGTCCTGTTACGCCTCAAGGACTCGGAAGTGAGCCTGGCGTAGCCGTCGAGGCTTTCCTCGAGGTCGGAATGGTAGAAGCCCGACACGATGTACCAGGCGGGTCGGTCGAGCCTCAGGATAAAGGCCGTCTTCCGCTCCGGCTCGGTCCTGCCCGGGGCGGTCCAGGAGTACTCGACGAAGGCCGACCGGCCGCCTCCTAAGGCGTCCCGGAACAGCTCTCCCATATTCTCCCCAGCGGGCGACCGGATATCGTCGAGCCTGCGCCCGACGAGCTCCGGTAGCACGGGATGGAGGAGCACGGCGCCCGAATAGTCGTACGCGTAGAAATAGCCGTAGCCGTTTATGCCGTAGCGCTCGAGGCCCAATAGCTCTAGCGCCGCTCGTTCCGCCCGCTCGGGTGAGACTCCGTCCCGGGCCAGGCTCGCGTTCAGGCTCGCGATGCGTAAGCCGGCGTTCTCGACGGTCTGGGAGACGACTCGCCGCTGCTCCGAGATGTACCGCTCCTCGAGGAAGCGTAGCTGATCGGCCTGCAGGCGGGGCATGACAGCCCCGGCGACCAGGGCGACGAAGCCGACCAGGATAAGCAGGGCGGCGATATCCTTGATATTATTGAGCCGTGACGCCTTCATACAGTCGGTTCTCTCCAGTCTCGAACGGGCCTCGCGCCCGGTTCTAGTATGCAGCCTACCGCCGCCGCGCGCAATCCCCGGGCCCTCGGCGAGCGCCCGATCCGACGCCCCGCGCGCCTCGCGGACGCCCGCCCGGTATGGAAATAAAACGTCGCTTCGGTTAGACTTCGGCCTATGGAACAAGTACTTATCGTGGACGATTCGATGGTCGCCAGGATGGCGATAAAGGGCTTCATCAAGGAAAAGGACGCGGAGACGCGCGAGGCGCCGTGCGGCGAGGACGCGCTCGCGCTGATAGACGGCGGCTATCGCCCCGACCTCGTCTTCCTCGACCTGACCATGCCCGGCATCGGCGGGGTAGAGACGCTACGGGAGCTGCGCGAGCGGGACCCGGACCTCAAGGTAATAGTCGTGACCGCCGACGTGCAGGGGGCCACCCTGTCCCGGCTCGAGGGGCTCGGCCCGTTCGAGGTCATCCGGAAACCGGCCACGAAGCACGCCGTGCTCGCCGCCTACGAGAGAGCAGAGCGGTAACGTGCAGCAGACCTTTTCCGAGCTTGAGCTCGACGCCCTACGGGAGCTCATGAACGTCGGGTTCGGGCTGGCGGCCGTCAGCCTCTCGGAGGTCATAGACCTTCGCGTCACGCTGACGGTCCCCAAGATAAGCGTCCTCGAGGCCAAGACGATCCCGGACTTCCTAGAGGGCGAGATCGATCGCGCGCCCGCGTACAGCATGATCGAGCAGTTCTTCTTCGGACGCTTCTCCGGGACTAGTTTCCTGCTCGTGCCCAAGGAGGAGGGCAAGAAGCTGGCCGCGCTGTTCGGGGACGAGTCGTCGTACCGGGATTCGGAGCTGGATTTCGGGTCCTTCGAGCGCGAGGTGGTCGTAGAGATAGGGAACATCGTCATAGGGGCCTGCGTCGGCAAGCTCGCCGAGATGCTCAAGGACAGGGTTACGTTCCAGCCGCCGCGCTACCTCGGCTCGGACGTCGACGCCGTCAAGCTCAGGCAGCATCTCGCCGAGAACGAGGGCGTGGCCTTGGTCTTCAAGACGAAATTCAGCTTCTCCAACGCCGACGCCTACGGTCTCCTCTTCCTCATAGCGGCGAACGACTCTATAGAATGGACCAAGAAGGCGGTAGACGAGTACATCGAGGGCCTCGCGTGAACGGACCCGATTTCAGGCAGATACTGGACGGCCTCGGCCAGGGCATAGCCATACTGGACGAGAAGGCCGTCGTGCTGTACTGGAACCCGTGGATGGAGCGCGCCTCCGGCATCCCCGAGTCGGGCGCGGTAGGCAGGCCGGTCGTCGAGCTCTTCCCTTCCATAGATACGCCGTCGCTGAAGCGGAACTTCAAGAGCGTGCTCTCGTTCGGCATCTCCGCGTACTTCTCCAATCGCCTGCATAAGCACCTCTTCCCGTTCAAGCCCCTGCCCGGGTCCCCCGAGGGCTTCGACCGCATGCAGCAGAACTGCGTCATGGGGCCTATCTCCTACGGCGAGGGGAAGCGGGCCGTGTACGTCACCGTGGAGGACGTCACGGAGACCGCGTTCTATCAGAGGAAGCTCGTGGAGCTGACGATACGAGACGTCTTGACGACGGCCTATAATCGCCGATACTTCGATCAGCGGCTCCTCGAGGAGATAGAGCGCGCGAGGCGCTACGCCCACGAGCTCTCGCTCATCATGGTCGACATCGATCACTTCAAGGCGATCAACGACCGGTTCGGCCATCCCTTCGGCGACGAGGCCCTACGCGCCCTCGTCCGCTCGTGCGAGGCGACTATGAGGACTACCGACATCCTGGCCCGTTACGGCGGGGAGGAATTCTGCCTCATCCTGCCCGAGACGGGACGCGCCGAGGCGGAAGCCTTCGCCGAGCGGCTCAGGGCGGCCGTCGAGGAGCGACGCGTCTCCGCGTACGGCAAGGAGACGACGATGACCATCAGCCTGGGCGTAAGCTCCATCAGGGACGACGACGACGGCCCCGCCGTACTGCACAGGGCCGACGAGGGACTGTACGCGGCCAAGGCTTCCGGGCGCAACCGAGCGGTGACGGTGCCGTGATGGACGACATCCTCGCCGCCTTCGCGATCGAATCGGCCGAGATGCTCGAGGGCATGGAGTCGTCGATACTCGCGCTGGAGCGAGGCGAGGCCGGGTCGATAGAATCCCTGTTCCGCGCCGTGCATACCCTGAAGGGCTCCGCCGGCATAGTCGGGCTCGCGCGCCTGGAGCGCTACGCCCACCAGCTCGAGAACCGCCTGGGCAGGATGCGGTCGGGAGCCTCGTCCGCTGGCGGCGGCTGCTTCGGGGCGCTGTTATCGTGCCGCGACCGCTGCTCCGCGATACTGGCCGAGGCCGCCCCGGGCGACGGGCTCCTCGAGGCCGACGAGGCCAGCCTCGCGGCCCTCGACGCTACGCTGATCTCCGGCCCCGCGCCGACGGCCGAGCCTGACGGGGCGCCGGTTCCGGCGCACGGCGAGCCGCCCCCCGCGCCGGGCGAGCCGCCTAGCGCCGAGCGCCGACCCGAGGCCCCGGGCGCCTCCGGAACGGGCCGGGAGCCGCGCGCCGCCGCGCCCCAGGAGGCGCCGGCGCCTCCGGCGCAGGCCGAGGCAGGGCAGCGCACGGTACGCATCGCGGACGCCAAGCTGGACGTCCTCCTCAACCTGGCCAGCGAGCTCGTTACCGTGCAGGCCCAGCTGTCGCAGACGGCGGCCGAGGCAGGCGACAGGAGATTCATCGGCATAGCGGAATCGGTCCGAAGGCTCGTCGCGGAGCTTAGGACCACGGCCATGGAGATGCGCCTCGTGCGCGTGGACGGCCTATTCTCCCGCTACGGGCGCATGGTACGGGACGTCTCGAGCGGCCTAGGCAAGGAAGTCGAGCTCCTGACCGAGGGCGGGCACACGGAGCTAGACAAGAACGCGGTGGAGGGCCTCGTGGATCCCCTGATGCACCTGATCAGGAACGCCGTGGACCACGGCATAGAGGCGCCCGCCGACAGGGAGAGGGCGGGCAAGCCGAGGACCGGATCCGTGCGCCTTTCGGCGAGGCACGACGGCGGCTCCGTCGTCATACGGGTCTCGGACGACGGACGGGGCATAGACTGGGACAGGGTGGCCGCGATCGCCGTCGAGCGGGGCCTCGCGCCCCCCGGCGGCAAGCCTAGCCCCGAGGAGCTCGAGGACATGCTGTTCGCCCCCGGCTTCTCCACCCAGGCGGAGGTCTCCAACGTCTCCGGCCGCGGCGTCGGGCTCGACGTCGTCAAGACCGCGATAGAGCGGCTCGGCGGCGGCGTCGAGATATCGTCGGCCAAGGGGAGCGGGACCGAGTTCTCCCTTAGCATCCCCTTGACGATAGCGATAATCGACGGCTTCCTGGCCGTCTCCGGGAGGCGCTCCTTCATCGTGCCTCTGGCCAACGTGCTCGAGTGCTTCGAGAGGAAGCGCGGAGACGGGGTGGAACGGCTCATCGAGCGGAGCGGCGGCCTCGTGCCTATCGTCGACGTCAGGAAGCGCTTCTCCGTCGACGAGCCGCCTGTCGGCGATACCGAGGCGGTGCTGGTCGTATCGGTCGGATCAGGCAGGATAGCCCTGGCCTTCGACAGCATAGTCGGGGGATACCAGACGGTCATCAAGCCGCTCGGCGAGCTGGCGCGCTACGCTCGGGAGGTCGCGGGCGCGGCCATACTCGCCGACGGCTCGATAGCCCTGATACTGGACGTGACGTCCATAGCCAAGTCCCTCAAGGACGATTAGGGGCCGCTATCCCTCGAGCCAGAACATCTCCGTCGGCCCGGCTCCCTTGACCTCGACCGGGCCCCGGGGGACGCAGGCCGCCTTGCCTGCGAGGAGGGCCGCCGTCGCGGCCGAGACGTTGACGCGCATGGGCTCGGAGGCCGACTCGAGCCTGCTCGCCATGTTGACCGTGTCCCCGAAGACGTCGAAGATATACTTGCTCGTGCCCACTATCCCCGCGACGGCGTCCCCCGAGTGCATGCCCAGGCGCATGAGCCATCGTACCTGCGAGCGCTCGTTGCGGGCCGCGAGCCAGTCGCGCATCGCCAGCGCCGCGCTCGCCAGGCGCTCGGCGTGGTCCGCTCGGGGCTCCGGGATGCCGCAGACGGCGAAGTAGGCGTCGCCTATGGTCTTGATGCGCTCGCATCCGCGTTCGCGGACTATGGCGTCGAAGGCCCCGACGATGTCGTTGAGCTCGGCGATGAGCTCCACGGGCGACAGCTCGGCCGCCTGGCGCGTAAAATCGACGAGGTCGGTAAAGAGGACGCTGATATCGGAGAACGACCGAGGCTCGCTCCGGCCCGTCTCCTTGAGCTCCGCGGCGATGGCCGCGGGCAGTATGGCCTCGAGGAGGCGGTCAGACTTCCCTCGCTCGGCCTCCACGTTCCTAAGGGCCTGCCTGAGGCGAAGGTGCGTGCCTACCCTCGCGACGACCTCCTCCTTCTGGAAGGGCTTGGATACGTAGTCTACGGCGCCGGAGCGGAAGCCCCGCACCTTATCCTCTATCTGGTTGAGCGCCGAGATGAAGATGACCGGGATGTCCGCCGTAGCGGAATCAGACTTGAGCCGCTCTATGGTCTCGAAGCCGTCCATGCCCGGCATCTTGATGTCGAGCAGGATCAGGTCCGGCTTGGCGCGGGCTGCCACCTGCAAGGCGCGCTCGCCGCTCTTGGCCTGCAGCGGATGGAAGCCCGCCTGCGTCAGCGTATCGCCGAGCACCTTGAGGTTCTCCTCGATGTCGTCGACTATCAGTACCAGGCCGCCCTCATCGCCCATGCTCGCCTCCGTTTCCTATATCCCCGGCGCCCCCGGCCGCGCCCCCGGCCGCGCCCCCGGCCGCGCCGTCGCGAAGCGCAGAATCGAGGGCGCCCAGGAGCGCCTGCGCCGCGTCCTCGTCGAAACCCGAAGCCGCCTGGCCCAGGGCCGCCGAGAAGGCCGGCGCCCTCGTCGCCAGGCCCGAGGCGATCCTGGACAGGGCCGCGAAATCGTTTATAGCGGCCGCGTCGTCGAGGGCGGCGCGTCCTTCGGCGTCCAGGGCCGCGGCCGCCAGGGCGAAGTCCCCAGGCCGCGGGAAGCCGGCCGGCGCCCCGGCGTCCTCCGCGCGCTCCCGCTTCCGCACTAAGGCGCCGACGCCGCCGCGCTCGGCCACGAGCCGGTACAGCGACGACTGCTTGAACGGCTTGGCCAGGAAGCCGTCGAAGCCGGCCGACTCTATGCGCTCGCGGTCGTGGCTGAACGCCGAGGCGGTGAGCGCGAACACGCGGCTAGGCGCGGTGGCGGGATCGGCCTTGATGGCCTCCACGGCGTCGTAGCCGTCCATCACCGGCATCTTTATGTCCATGAACACGAGGGCCGGCCGCTCCGAGGCGGTCAGCTCGACGGCCTCGCGCCCGTTCGCCGCCTCGATGACCGAGAACCCGACGCGCTCGAGCATCTCCTTGAGCACGAGGCGGTTCGCCTCCTGGTCGTCTACGACGAGGGCGAGCGTCCCAGGCGCCACCTCTATATCGACGTCGCCGTCGTCACGATCGGAGGGGGCGGACTCGGCCGGGGCGAGAGGGACGGTGAAGGAGAACTCGCTCCCCTCGCCCGGCGCGCTCTTGACCGCCATGCGCCCGCCCATCATCGCGACGTAGCGGCTGCTTATGGCCAGCCCGAGCCCCGTGCCGCCCTCGTGGTCGGTCGTGCTCGCCTGCACGAACGGCTGGAGAATCGCCTCGTGCTCCGACTCGGGGATGCCTCGGCCGGTGTCCCGTACCTCGAAGCGGACGCCGTCGCCGTCGGGCCCGACGAGGACGCCCACGCCGCCCTCGGCGGTGAATTTCACCGCGTTGCCAAGCAGGTTGACCAGCACCTGCCGCAGCTTGCCGAGGTCGCCCCGGACGTGGCGCGGAAGTCCGTCGAGGGTATCGAAGTAGAGGCTCAGGCCCTTCTTCGCGCAGCGGAGCTCGAACAT
The DNA here is from genome assembly GCA_018816345.1 of Spirochaetota bacterium. Classification (GTDB taxonomy): domain Bacteria; phylum Spirochaetota; class Spirochaetia; order Treponematales; family UBA12059; genus SZUA-370. The sequence goes on from JAHIWG010000027.1 coordinate 43,142, forward strand.
GTCGCGGAGGTCGGCCACGAGCTCGGGCAGGTCGAAGACCGACTCGTGCAGCTCCATCTTGCCGGCCTCTATCTTCGAGATGTCGAGGATGTCGTTAATCAGGGCTAGGAGGTGCTCGCCGCTCCTGGAAATGACGCGCAGCCTATCGCGCTGGGCGTCCGTCAGGTTGCGGTCGTTCTCTATGAGCTGGGCGAAGCCCAGTATGGCGTTGAGCGGCGTCCGCAGCTCGTGGCTCATATTGGCCAGGAACTCGCTCTTCATCCTGCTGGCGTTCTCCGCCTCGAGCCTAGCCTTGACCAGGGTCTCCTCTATCTCCGCCTGGCGCGACACGTCGCGTAGGACTATCGTGGTCCTGGCGTCCGGCCCGTCGCCAGTCCGGGACAGATGGGACTCCATGGGCACCGCGCCGCCGTCGGCGCGCCGCCACCCGAGCCTCGCGAGCCCGGCCCCGTCCGCCGAGAAGGCGGGGGCGCCGTCGCCCAGGAAGCGCTCCAGCCCGGAGCCCAGGACCTCGCCCCTGGCGAAACCGAACAGGCGCTCGGCGGCCGGATTATACAGCACGACGCGGCCGGCCCCGTCGAGGGCCATGATGGGATCGGCCGCCCCTGACACGATATCGTCCAGGCGGCGCTCGGTCGCCTCCAAGCGCCCCTCCTGCTTGCCTATGAGCGCGTTTATCTGCCTGTATACCGCGGCGAACTCGTCGTTCTGGACGACGTCGATAACCTTGCCTGAGGCGGGATCGGGCGAGTTGAGCGCCTCGAGGCGCTCCTGGATGGTAGCCAGGGGCCTGGCTATCAGGCGCTTGAGCTGGAACAGCAGCTGGACCACGAAGGCCCCAAGCGCGAAGGCCTTGAAGAAGAACACCCCCAGCAGGTCCCGGAGCCCCTCGAAGCGCCTGGCCTGCGAGATGAGCTCGGGCGCGCTCAGGAAGCTACGGGCCGCGCCGGGATGGGGCAGGCCCGACTGCGCAAGCGACAGGGCGCTGCCGGCGAACGAGAATGCCTGCAGGGTCATGAAAAAGGCGACCGCGATGATGGTGAGCGTTATCTTGGAATGGAGCGACGCGTAGCCGGGCCCCTCCGCGGAGCCCATGCGCAGTATGGTCTGCCTCGCCTTATAGAGCCTATCCTCGAACTGCATGGCCAGGATTACCCCGACGAAGAACCCGGCTATCGCGGCCTCCGTCATGGAGAGGGCCCGCCCGTAGGCCGCGTCGGCCTCGAAGGGGCCCGATCCGTCGACGAGCGCGAGCGCCAGGCGCCCCGCTACGAACACCGCGACTGAAACGCCGATAGCGAAGACGCGCACGTGGTTGAGCCTGCGCATGGCCAGGTCTACGCGGTCCGGAGGCTCCGAGCACGATCGCTGGCAACGGATGTGCAGCTTGAAGACGGGCAAGAAATACAGATAGAGGACGGCGTCCAGGATCAGCACCTGCGCCCACATCAGCGCCGCCGTCCAGCCGCGGGTGAACAAGAGCAAGCTGCTATGCAGGGCCTCCCCGAGGCTAGGCCCCGCGAGCGACGTGACGAACAGAACCAGGAGGGGCGCGAATACGGTGGCGTCCGGCATGGAGCCCCGGGAGCGGTCGCGGAATTTCATGCTCTCTAGTATACGGAATCCCCCGCCGGGAGGCCAGCGCGCCCGCCCGGGCGGTCAGCCTACGGCATGTAGGCCACGAAGCTATTGTAGTCGTTGGCGACCCCGTGCATGTCGAGGATGGCCGATATCTCGCCCCGATGATGGGTACCGTGGTTGAGCACCTGGAAGATAGTATGCCAGTAGGTCCGTTCCAGCTCCTTGCCGTCGGTCGTCTTGTAGCTGACGCGGCGCGGGAAGTCTGACTCGGGCATTTCCTTGACGAACCGCGCGACGAGGGCGCTCGCCTCGCGCAGCAGGGCCTCGGCCTCGGCCTTATCGCCCGAGGCCTTCGCGCGGATATCCTCCATGGGCCTGGACACGAGGGCGCTCGCCTCGAGGCAGGGGTACGAGCCGAAGCCCGCGTAGCGCTTGAGCCATAGGACCAGGGCCCAGGCCATATGCTCCACGGTCCCGTCGACGCTCTTATAGAACAGGCCTACGTCCTTGCCGGACAGCCCCGCGGGCGCCCTCGCGACAGCCTCCAGCATCGCGGCCATGGCCTTCCCGTTATACTCGGCCATCCGCTCCAATACTTCTCTCATCGATGCCTCCATTCGCTCGCCGACGCGCGGCGGGACGGGATATAGTACCTTACGGATGGGACGATGGCGAGCGATTTGGCTAGGAAAAGGCGAAGAAAAATAGTTTATAAAACATGATATCCGGCATACAATACACTACACTATCGATAGTATACGGAGGTAGCCATGACGACACGTTCGTTAGCGGCCATGCTCGCCCTATCGCTAGCCGCGATATCTTGCAGAGCCCCGTTAAGCCGGTCGAGTTCGCGCCTCGACCTCGCCGTGGACGGCAACATACCGACGTCGAGGTCTGGGTACGCCTCCAAAGCGCTGCCGTCGTCAATGGACGGATTATACCTGCAGCTCGTCGAGGGAACCCGCGTCGATTACTCGGCCCTCGTCCCCATGAGCTACGGCGAATCGGTCTCCATCACCGAATCGGTCAACCCCGGGACCTTCGACGTGCACGTATTCGCGGTCGAGGGCGACCGTATCATCGGGATAGCCGTTAGGGCCGGCGTAGTTCTCGTCGCGAACCAGACCACGGAGCTAACCCTTACGATGAGCCCCCTCGCGTTCGGGGAACCCTCGACTCAATCATCGATCGGCCCTGGCGACCCGAGCCCCTCCGCGATCTCGCGCTCTATAGAAGGCATACCCGCTGATTTCGCCGCGTATCTACTCGCCGGAGCTACCGAGGCCCGCGCCAAGATAGACGCTCTCCCCGCCGACGCGGAGGACGCCTCCCTGGAAATTGCGGCGACGGCTACCCATGCTGATTCCACCCTGACCCTACAGGCGAGCGTCCCGCCCGGGACCGCGTTAGGCAACGAGACCCTATACTACTGGTTCGCGACCACCTGGCCCGATTGCGCCGTCGCCCTGACCGACGCGAGCCCCGCGGCCCCTAACAGTCTCGTCTACGACGGCGCTACCCTATCGGGGGTGGTGCAAGGGGATCCGGGATCGGGATATAGAGTCGAGCCGGACGCGTCGATAGAGCTCGATACGGGAGGCCCGGTCCTGTATTCCACGACGACCGGAGCTCTCGGCGATTATATCTTCGGATCGGTAGGGCCGGCCACCTATACGGCGCGCGCCGTTCCGACCGATACGGGTACCTGGACCACGTATATTTATTCCGGGCAGTCGAGCCTGAATAGCGCTGGATTCTCGTCAGCATCGACAACAACGCCTTATGACGTGGCGCTTCCTTGCTCATACGCCATCACGTATACGGGCTTAAGCTTAGCTCCGGGTTCCATAACGACGCTCGACTTCAGGTTCACGGGCTATTGATGCGTAGGGCGGGAGCGTCCCGCAAGCCGGTCGTCCTCCTAATCGCGGGCTTCGCCATCGTAGCCGCCATCGTAGCCGCCGCGATAGCGCTCTATTTCGGCCTATCCGGCGACTTCGAGTTCCAGCGCGCCCTTGGATTCGAGGCCCTGCCGGACGGACGGTTCCTGATAACGGACGGAGGAGGCTCCGATTATACCGACACGGGTAGCTCGGTGTTCATCGTCGACCGCGCCGGGCGAGTGCGATGGAGGGCGACGGCCGGACTGCGCTTCGCCCACTCGGCGACCATGCTCGCCAACGGCAACGTCCTCGTGCCCGATACCAACGGTGACAGGCTCGTCGAGATAGACGATTCGGGCGATATAGTATGGTCGAGCGAGGAATGGGGCGGGGGGAGCGGCATCCTCTCCAACGGCATCAGGCTCGATTACCCCAATCACGCGACCGAGCTGCCGGACGGCGATTTCCTGATCAGCGCCCGATACAACGACGCCGTCCTGGAGGTCGACCGGACGGGCCGGGTATCGTGGGCATACGAAGGAGCCCGAAGGCAGCACGCGCCCCGGCGTCTCCCCGACGGCAATACCCTGATAGCCGATTCCGACGGCGACCGCGTCATAGAGATCGATCGGGAAGGCGATATCGTCTGGAGCTACGGCCAAGGCCTCGATTGGCCGCGTTTCGCCCAGCGCCTCGCAAACGGGAATACATTGATAACCGATTCAAATAATAATAGGATACTAGAAGTAAGCCGCGAGGGAGCCGTGGTCTTCGAGTACGGGCAGGGCGTACTCTCCGCCCCGTACCAGGCTGAGGAGCTCCCCGGCGGCACGATCATGATAGCCGACGCCCAGCACGGACGGCTCCTCGAGATAGACCGCGCCGGCGCTATCCTCTGGACCTTCTCCAGGAAGAGGCCGCTGCGGCGCTGGCTAGCGCTCCCCGCCGCCCTTACGAACGGAGGGGCCGAGCGGGCGTCGACGGACGGATCGCCTAAAGGCTGGAAGGCCTGCGACCTGCTCGCGCCCGACGACGCCGGCTGGTCCCGTGACGCCGAGGTATCGCGTAGCGGAGAGGCGAGCCTCGCGATCCGAGCCGATTCAGGGACCGGGACGAATAGGTGGTGGGGACAATTCATCAAGTCCCCCCCCCGCGGCACGGTAGTCCTCGCAGCCTGGGTCAAGACCGCCGGCGTCGCCGAGGGCGCGGGGATAGCCGTCACCTTCGTCGACAGGAACGGGGGGCTCCTAGGCGGCGCCAGCTCGAAGCCGCGCTCGGGCGACTCGGAATGGGCCGAGGCGGTCGTGATCGCCGAGATTCCCGCAGGGGCCGCGGCTATAGGGGTCACCCTATCGTTAATCGGAACGGGCGCCGCCTGGTGGGACGACGCGCGGCTCTCTATACGTTCTAGGCGCTAAGCTCTACGGAGCCCTCCTTCTCGGCCTACCTCCGCCGCCTCGTCCCGAGCACGCTCCTGACGACCTGGCGCCCCAGCTCCATCCCCGCGGCCGCGAGGGCGGCGCGGGCCAGCTCGGCGGCCAGGCCACCGTAAGGTTCGGCGTCCGATCCGTATGCTCGACGCGGAGCGGGACTCGCCGCAGGTCGCCGCGCGCGCGAGGGGGCCGAACGCCGCTCGGGCTCGGGCCCGTATAGCGGTTCCGGCGGGAGGCCCCGCAGCTCGGCCTCTATCTCCTCGATGGTAGGATCCCGGGGGATCCGCGCGCCGTCCTCGACGCGAGCGCCGCCTTGCGTGCCCGTTCCCAGGCCCATGCGCCCCTTCAGCAGCTCGTACGCGGACTCGCGGTCGATAGCCTTGGCGTAGCGGATCCCGAGGGGCGACGACGCTATGACGGAAGCCCGTTCCGCCGGGGAGAGGCCGCCTATCCGCGACGCCGGCGGCACTATCATGACGCGCTCCACGGGGAGCGGCCGGCCGGCCTCGTCCAGGAACGAGACGAGGGCCTCCCCCACCCCGAGCTCGACGATAGCGGCCGCGGCGTCGAGCCGGGGATTGGGCCGCAGGGTCGCCGCCACCGAGCCGACGGCCTTGCGGTCCCTGGGCGTATACGCGCGGAGCGCGTGGTGGACGCGGCCGCCCAGCTGGCCGAGCACCGATTCCGGCACGTCCAGGGGACTCTGCGTGACGAGCCACAGCCCGACGCCCTTGGAACGCACGAGGCGAGCCGTGCGTTCCACCGCGTCGACCAGCGCCTTGGGAGCGTCGTCGAAGAGCAGGTGCGCCTCGTCCAGGAGCAGGACCAGCCTAGGCCGCGCCTGGTCCCCGGCCTCGGGCAGTTCCTCGAACAGCTCGCCTAATAGGTGCAGGAGCACGGTCGCGTATAGCTGCGGCTCCGCCATCAGGTCCTCGGCGGCGAGCACGTTGACGACGCCCCGGCCGTCGTCGCCTACCCGGATGAGGTCGGATATGTCGAGGGCCGGCTCGCCGAAGAAGCGCCCTGCGCCGGTGTCCTCCAGCACCAGGACCGAGCGCTGGACGGCGCCCAGCGTCGCCTGGGACAGGAGCCCGTAAGCGGCCTTGAGCGAGGCCGCGTTAGCCGTAGCCCATTCGACCAGGGCGCGGAGGTCCGGGAGGTCGAGGACCGGCCATCCCCGCTCGTCCGCTATCCTGAAGAGGAGCCTGAGGGTATCGGACTGCACGTCCTTGAGCCCGAGGAGGCGCGCGAGCAGGAGGGGCCCGAGGTCCGATACCGTAGCGCGTAGCGGGAGCCCCTTCGCGCCGGCTACTTCCCAGAAAGCCGCGGGGCAGGCCCTCCAGGCGGGCTCAGGCAGGCCGAGCCGACCGAAGGCCGCGCCGATCCTCGCGTTCCCGCCGCCGGCCGCGGCTATCCCGGACAGGTCGCCCTTGACGTCGCAGCACAGCACCGGCACGCCGGCCAGCGAGAACGCCTCGGCCATCGCCTGCAGCGTCACCGTCTTCCCGGTACCGGTGGCGCCGGTCACGAGCCCGTGCCTGGTCGCCATCGAAAGGTCCAGGGGAACCTCGCGGTTCCCTTCGACGGCGCGGCAGAATGATAACGACGCGTTCATAGCCCCCCCCCTCGCTCGTCCGGCTAGGCGCCGATATCGACTACGATCTTCCCTCCGCCGCCGCGCTCGACGCGCATGGAGCCGCCTAGCTGCCTGGCGAGCATGGCGACGAGCGACAGGCCGAAGCCGTCAGAGTCCCCGGCCTCAATGCCTTCGGGCAGGCCGGGGCCGTCGTCCTCGACCGTGACCGCTATCCGGCCCTCGGCGCGTCGGGCGGTTACGGCCAGCGAGCCAGAGCCGCGGCCCTCGAAGGCGTACTTCATGCTATTCGTCACCAGCTCGTTGACCAGTATGCCCAGCGACTGTAGCCGCTTGGCGTCCAGGACGATATCGTCGGTCTCCGTGATTATCGCTACCCTATCGCCGGCCGGGAAATTGGACGCGATATCGTGCACGAGAGCCGGGAGGTAGTCCCTCGCGGAGGCCTCGAGGAAATTGGACGACTCGAAGAGCCGCTCGTAGAGGAGGGCCATGCTCTGGACCCGGCTCTCCGTAGTCCTGAACGACTCCGCCGTCTTAGGGTCGGGCGCGGCGCCGGCTTGCATGCCGAGGAGGCTCTTGATGACGCTGAAGTTATTCTTGATGCGGTGATGCACTTCCTTGAGGATCAGGTCCTTTTCCGCGAGCATCGCCGCTTCCTTCGCCTCCGCGGCCCTCCGCTCGGTTACGTCCTCGATGATGCCCCAGACGACCTCCCGATGGTCGTCGTCCTCGAACAGGGCGACGCTCACCGAGACGGGAAGGCGGGATCCGTCCTTCCTGACGTACTCCTTGGAGTACCGAGCCACCGACGCGCCCCCGTCGAAGCTAAGCGTATTGGCCTTCGTGACGAGCGCGTACTCGGGCGCCGTCAGATCCATGTAGCTATAGCGGACGAGCTCGTCCTTAGCATAGCCCAGCATCCGCTGGAGCGAGGCGTTCGCGTCGAGGAATCTTCCGCTCTCCTTATCGAAGAGCGCGATGCCCAGCGGCGATAGGTCGAAGAGCATCTTGTACTTGCCGACGAGCCTCTTCCTTTCGCTGATATCGCGGACGATGAAGAGGATCTGCGCCGGCGCCCCGTCCCTATCGCGGATGAACGCCCCGTTAATCTCCATATCGAACGAGCTTCCGTCATGGCGTAGGCCCCGGTACTCCTCCGAGCCTAGGACCTCCCCTTCGGCCATGCGCCCGATGTTGGCTACGGCCTTGAGCCTATCCTCCGGAGCCATGAAATCGGTGACGTACCGCCCCAGATGCTCCGTCCCGTCGCCGTCGAAGCCGAACATCGATACGGCCTTGGGCGAGAACATGGCGATGCGGCCCTGTAGGTCGGTAACGGCGATGCTGTCTGGCGACGCCTCGACGATGGTCCTATATCGCTCCTCGAGCTCCTTGTACGCGCTGACGTCCTCCCCGGAGCTCAGGATGCCGACCGGCCTCCCGTCGGCGTCCTTGAGCACGGTATTGTGCCAGAGGAACGACCGTAGCTCCCCCGACTTCAGCCGGACCAGGTTCTCGTGGGCCACGAGCGTCTCGTCCTCCCCGCGGAGCAGGCCGTCGAGGAAGGCGGCGACTTCGGCCCTCGTCTCTCCGGACAGGCAGGTCTCCGCCCATTGGCGGCCGACGAGCTCGCCCGGCTCGTAGCCCAGGCGCCTGTGCCCGCTGTCGTTGAGGAGCGTGATTCGGCCGTCCATGTCGGTCGAGAGTATTATCTCCGCGGATACGTTAAGGAGCCTCTCGACGTACTGCTTGCTCGCCTGCAGTTCGCCGTCGGCCCGCTCCTGCTCCGTGACGTCGCGGCATATCATGATGAAGCGGGGAGCGTCGGAGGGGCTCTCCATCCTGGAGGCCGAAACCTCGAAACACCTCGGCCCGGCCGAGACGGCCAGCCTGTAGCGGCGGCCCTTCGACGAGCCGCGCGCCCGGGCCTCCCGGATCGACTCCATGAGGATATCGGCGACCTCGGGAGGCAGGGTCCCCGCTATAGTCGCGCCGGGCAGGTCCTCCTCGGGCATGACGAGCAGGGAAGGATCGGGGCAATGCACGTCCAGGTATCTGCCGGCCGCGTCGACCTCGAAGAACAGGTCCGGGAGCGCGTCCAAGGTAGCCTCGAGCTTCCTGTTGACGGCCATGGTCCTGGCGTTGGCGTCGAAGAGCTTGAACGCCATCTTGATCGACGCGTCCAGCACCGTCGCGCTCGAGTTCTTTAGGATATACCCGTACGAGGTTATGTTCTCGGTCTTCTCGACTATCTCAGGCTCGGCGTGGCTCGATAGGAAGACGACGGGGACATCCCTCGACTCGAGCATGGCGCGGGCCGCCTGGGTACCGTCCATCCCGCGGCCCAGGTCTATGTCCATGAGGACGAGATCGATCGCATCGTCCGTTTCGAAGGCCGCTACGGCCTCCTCGCCCGAGTACGCGAGCCTTACGGCATAGCCCCGCCGCTCGAGCAAGGAGCGCTCGTCCAACGCGATAAGGGCCTCGTCCTCGACGAGAAGAATCGTCTTGCGCCCTTTGCCGTCCATGATGCTCTCCCGATAATCGGCGATAACCGATATGATTTCGCGTTGACCTTACGAGTATAGCCGAGGCGAGCGGGTATTGGGAACCGCGTATTATATACCGGCGCGCCCGCGGCCGACCGAATACGACGCTTCTCCTCGATTAACCCGCGATGTTCATCTTTATTTACCGCCCCGTTCGGTATAGTATTGACGGCATGGATGCCTTCCTCGCCGATACTCTCGTAGCCTTGCATTTCCTGATCGTCGCTTTCTGCGTATTGGGGGAGCTACTCATCCTGATAGGCGCCGCTCGGAGATGGCGTTGGATCAGGAGATTCTCGTTCAGGGCCGTCCATCTGGTAGCCATCCTGATCGTCGCGGGAGAGGCCGCGCTCCGCATTCCGTGTCCCTTGACTGAACTAGAGTACGCCCTGCGACAGCGGGCGGGACAGCGCTATGAGCAAGACCTGTCGTTCGTCGCGAGGATTATAAGGAGATTGATCTTCTATGATTTCCCATCCTGGTTCTTCACGGCGTTATATATAGGCTTCGGAGCGGTCGTTATCCTCACGTTCATTTTCGTGAGGCCCGCCCGCGCGAAGAAACGACTAAACGATCCGAGTTGATTCCGCATGGCTAGGGTATATACGCCTACCGCCCGTCTCCCGGATCGATTCCCGGCCATAGAGGCTTTCCGCTCCTCGTCTCGGTTTCGCGGCTATAAGCCTATCCGCCGCATAGCGCCGACTCGTATATTCTGCTAACGGAGGGCGCTCGACTATGGCAGGGGCCGGAAAAAGGGAAAAGAACGCCGAGAGAGTCTATAGAATGGCGTTCGGTATCGTGTACCCGCTCTATATACAAAAGGCGGAGAGAAAAGGCCGGACGAGGGATGAAGTCGACGAGGTCATCGCCTGGCTGACCGGATACGATAGGATAGCCCTAGGCGAGAAGATAATCGACGGAACCGATCTCGAGCGCTTCTTTCGCCAGGCTCCGCGGATGAACCCAAATGCCTCCAAGATCACCGGGACGATATGCGGGTACCGCGTAGAAGAAATCGATGATGAGATCATCCGGAAGGTTCGCTACCTCGACAAGCTCATCGACGAGCTGGCCAAGGGGAAGGCGATGGCGAAAATACTGAGGGAATGAGCGGCGGCGCCGCGGCGGCGAGGGCCAGGACGGCGAGTAGCCTCGCCCGCATCCTAGCCGCCATCCGGCGGCCGCGCTACGAGTCCCCCTCCGGGCCGATAAAAAAAGGCGAGACCGCGCTGCGCGCGATCTCGCACCTTGTCGACCGGGGATACCCCGGCCCCTTGAGTCCTGCGCACTGCTCGGACTCGATGCCCGGAGGGGGACTTGGCTTACGCGGCTCGACCTCCTGTCTCGCCGCTCCAGCCCGCCTCGCTCGCTGTCGGCGCCATCCTGGCGCCTTTCCGCCGCTTCCGCGGCGCGCTCGTTCGGTAGCGCGTTGCGCGCGCATGCGCTAGGAATTATATTATGGTGCCGCCGGGCGGCGGCCTCGCTACAAGTCCCCCTCCGGGCCAATTAAAAAGGCGAGACCGCGCTGCGCGCGATCTCGCCTTTTTGCCCGGAGGGGGACTTGAACCCCCATGCCTCTCGGCACTAGTACCTGAAACTAGCGTGTCTGCCAATTCCACCATCCGGGCGCGGAATCGCTTGAGTATATACCCTATCGTTGCGTTGCAAGTCAAGGCCGGAGCATGTCCAGGAACGCGGACATGCGATCCCTTGCGATCGAAGGTAAGGAATCCGCGGCGGCGACGACGCTATCCGCGGCGACGCACCAGGATACCATGAGGTCGAGGACTATGCCCCTGGCTAGGGGTACGGAATCGACAGCGGAAATCCCGAACTCGCCGCGCTCGAAGCCGCGCCGCAACCCGTTCTCGAGGATGGCCGCGATCGAGAAGGCGCCCGGATCGTAGAAAGTCCCGCCGCTGGAGAACAGGAGCCCGAGGAATGCGGAGACGAAGGCCCGGCCCTTGACGTCGAAGAAGCCGAAGAATGCCGCCACGGTGCCTAGCAACGCGTCGCGACGGGAAAGCCCTTCCATCGACCGGTACAGCCCGAGGAGCCGGTCGCTCTCGTCTCGGACGTAGCGCAGGAGTATATCGCCCTTGGAGTCGAAATGGTGATAGAAGGCGCCGACCGATACGCCGGACGACTCGCATATCGCCGGCACGGTCATGGACTCGTAGCCGCCCGACTGTATCAGGCGTATCGCCGAGAAGTAAATCCGTTCCTTCGCCGCGCGGCCCTTAGCCGTGGGCGCTATCCCGTCTCCGTTTTTCGTTGACATCATCGCGGTGCGATTATAGCATAGTATAAACCGAACGCATTCTGTTTTTTCGCTTCGGTTAGGAAGGTCAGCATGAGGATACGAGTCTACCTGCCGCCCCTCGCCGACCCGAGCGCCGTCGACGAGCGCGGCTTCGTAGAGCTGGCCGACGGGTCTACGCTAGGGGACCTCCTCGGGCGGCTTCGCGTGCCGCTCAAGCGCCTAGCGGCCTCGTTCTGCGTCGTCAACTACGAGAAGGCGGGCGTACGCCGGACGCTCAAGGACGGGGACGTCGTCTCGTTCTTCTCGCTGCTACCCGGCGGCTGATAGATAGGACTAAGCTTCGCGACACTATGAAGGAGGCGCTATGCGCGGGATGATGGGCAAGGTACTGATCGTCGACCTGGGCTCCGGGACCATGGAGGAGAAACCCGTCTCCGCGGAGATATACGGGGCCTACCTCGGCGGCGTAGGCCTCGCGGCCAGGCTGCTGACCGACATGATACCCGCCGGAGCGGATCCGCTCGGGCCGGACAACGTACTCGCGTTCATGAGCGGGCTCCTCACCGGCACCGGCTCGATGATGACCGGCCGATGGACCGTATGCTGCAAGTCGCCGCTGACGGGCGGCTGGGGCGACGCGAACTGCGGGGGCACGCTCTCGCCCGAGATAAAGCGCTGCGGCTGGGACGGCATACTGTTCCGCGGCGTATCGCCGACGCCCGTCGCCTTCGCGGCTGACGAGAACGGGCCGCGCCTCGTGGACGCGTCCGCGTCGTGGGGCCTGGACGCGGTCGAGGCCGAGGATCGGGTCAAGGCCGCGTGGACCGGGAAGAAGAAGCCCGCGGTCGCGGCGATAGGCCCAGCGGCGGAGAAGCTGTCGCTCATCTCGGGCATATCCAACGACGGCGGGCGGTACGCGGCGCGCTCCGGGGTCGGGGCGGTGATGGGCTCCAAGCGGCTCAAGTCGATAGCGCTCGCGGGTTCCAGGCCGATCCCGTGCGCCGATCCGGCTCGCGTCAAGGAGATATCCAAGGCCTTCGCCCAGAAGGTCGCCAAGATAAATCTTCCCGGGATAATGACCGGCGCCTTCATGCCGCTTATGGGCAGGATGCTAGGCATGAAGACGGTCGTGCCGATAGACGGGATACTGGCGTCGGCGATCCTCAAGAAATGGGGTACTATCTATAACAATACGGCCGGCATCGTCAACGGCGACTCGCCGGTGCGGAACTGGGGCGGCTCGGTCAAGGACTTCGGGCCCGCGAAGTACCGTAGGCTCAACCCGGACAGGATTCGGGAGCGCGAGACGAGGAAGTACCACTGCTACTCCTGCGTCGTCGGATGCGGCGGCGTCTGCGACGCGACGGGCACGGGCGCCAAGGGCGAGCATATGCACAAGCCGGAATACGAGACGTGCTGCGCCTTCGGGGCGCTCGCGCTATCCGACGACCTGGACTCGATCTTCCTATGCAACGATATATGCAACCGCTCGGGCCTGGACACGATATCGGCCGGCTCGGTCGTCGCCTTCGCCTTCGAGTGCTACGAGCGCGGCATCCTGACCGCGGCCGACACCGGGGGCCTCGAGCTGCGCTGGGGCGACGGCAAGGGGGTCGCGGCCCTGCTCGCGATGATAGCGGAGCGCCGGGGTATAGGCGACGTCCTGGCGGACGGCGTGGCGCTCGCCGCGAAGCGCATCGGCAAGGGATCCGACGAGATCGCCGTGCACGCGGGAGGGCAGGAGCCCGGCATGCACGACGGCAGGATGGACCCGATGATGGCGGTCGCCTTCGCCGCCGACCCTACCCCGGGCCGCCATACTATTTCCGCCGGAGTCTACTACAACGTGTCCCATCTATGGGAATTCGTCAGCTGGGCGCCGCCCGTGACGAGGCCCTACGCCAAGGCAAGGGAATACCTGCCCAGCGAGGAGGAAGCGCTCAAGTCGGTCGCCGGGGCCTGCGTCAAGCAGCTCCTGGACGCGACCGGCTCCTGCCTGTTCGCGCTGACCATAGGCCTGCAGCACTGGAGGCTCTTCGACTGGCTGAACGCCGCGACGGGCGAGGGACGATCGCCTGACGAGTGGATGGAGGCGGGCAGGCGCATCCAGACGGCGAGGGCCGCCTTCGGCGCCAGGGAGAAGGCCGCCGACGCCGGCTCGGACAGGGCCCGCGACTACCGGCTGGCCAATCCGAGGATCTACGGCCTGCCGCCGCTCGAGCGGGGGCCGCTAGCCGGCAAGACCGTGCCGCTCGAGGCCATGGTCGGGCTATACCGCAAGGAGTTCGGCTGGGACGAGAAGAGCGGCGCCCCTTCGAGGTCGACGATGGAGCGGCTCGGCGTATAGGAGGCTCTCCGCGCGACGGCGGCGCGGCCGCGCTGTTCACAAACGCCCGATTACCGTCTATAGTAACGGAGGCGACCGGACGGTACGGCGTCGGAGCGGGCAGGGTGCAGGAATCGTTCGCGTCGTTCTGGCTCTCCAGGATGGCGCTCGTCGCGTTAGTCGTCTACGTCTCGTCGGCCATAAGGCTTTGGGCCCTGGCGCCGAACGCGCTCGCCAATCGCCTCGCCGCCCTCCTATGCGCGGACCTCGCCGTATGGGCCCTGCAGGCGGCGATCTCGTACGCGGCCGACGATCCCGCCGTAACCGTCGCGCTTTCCCGCGCCATGAGCTGGAGCTGGCCGCTATTCCCCGCCATAGCCCTCCATTTCGCCATAGAGATCAGCGCCGACAAGAAACGCCTCCGCGGCGCGGCCGGGAAGGCCGCCGTCGTCGGCATATACGCGCTCGCCGCCTTCCTCGCGTACATGCTAGCGGGCCCCCTGCTTCGGGGCGCGGTGCGCAGGGCCGGCTACTGGTCGGTCGACGTCCTCCCGGGACCGGGATATAGCGCTTTCTCCGCCTACTACCTCGTCGCCAACCTCCTCGGCATGTTCCTCGTAGCGCGCAATTGGTTCCTCTCCAAGTCGCGGCGGGAGCGGTCGATGCTCGGCATAATTGTAGTCACGCACGCGATAGCCCTGGCGGGCGGGTTCACTACGGATACGGTACTCGAGGCCCTCGGCGTCGACTTCCCGAAGGTAGGCGTGCTATGGGCCGGGGTCTGGGCCGTCGGGCTGAATATCGCCATGGAACGCTACGGCTTCCTGGCCCCGTTCTCGCCCCGCGTCACGGGCCTCCTCATGGATAGGTTCATAGAACGGTCGATGGACGGCATCGCCATCAGCGACTCGTCGGGCCGGGTAATCTACTGGAACGATCCGCTCGCGACGCTGACCGGCATCCCCGCCGCGGAGGCTATCGGAGTCCCGTTGCGACGGCTTCAGGAATCGCTCGTGATACCAGACCCTTCGACCCACGGGGTAGACCAGATAGAGACAATGGCCCGGCTAGGGGATATAGCCATGAGGCCGTTGCATCCAATGGAATTCAAGATCATGCACCGGGACGGGAAGCCGCGCTGGCTCCAGACGAGCGCGTTCACGATACCGAGCGCCGAGGGCGAGATATGGGCCTTCATCCTGAGGGACGTCACCCGCGAGCGGCGCTCAGCGGAGGAGGCCCTCGAACGGCTGCGCAGGCAAGGGCACGCCCAGAAGATGGAGGCTCTAGGATCGCTCGCGGGGGGGATAGCGCACGACTTCAACAACGTGCTCGGGGGCATAGTCGGCGCGACCTCGATGATAGACGCGAGCCTCGATTCCGCCGACGGAGAGTCGCCCGTCGACATATCGAGGGAGCTAGACGTTATCCGCCGCTCGGTCAAGCGGGCGACTAGCTCGGTGCGGGGCCTCATGGCCTTCACGACCGATACGCCGAGGCGCCACGAGCCGTTCTCGCTCGAGGAGTCGGCGCGCCGCATGAGCGAATTCGCTGGCCGGACCATGGGGCGCTCTATCAGGATACGGGACGAGGGGATGGCGCGGGGCGCCGTAGTCGTAGGCGACGCGCCCCAGATGGAGCAGCTGATCCTCAACCTCCTGATCAACGCCGAGCACTCCATGACCATCATGCGCCCGATCGGCGAGGCCGGCGGAGGGGTCATTGGCCTTTCGGTCAAGCGCGCGGAGCCGGACGAGGCGTTCCTAACGGCCCATCCCGACGCGGGGCCTGGCCCATACTGGGCGCTCTCGGTGAGCGACGAGGGTGTGGGCATGGACGAGCGCGCGCTCGCCCGGGCCTTCGACCCTTTCTACACGACCAAGGATCCGGAGCACGGCTCGGGCCTCGGCCTGTCGATGGTGCACCTGATAGCGCGGCAGCACGACGGCTTCGTCGAAGCCAGCTCGGAGCCGGGAGCAGGCTCGACGTTCACCGTGTACCTACCGGCCGCTCCCGCCGGAACCGCTCCCGCCGGAGGAACCCCTTCCGAGGGCGTTCCGCAGTAGCTGGATGTGCTTGCCCGGGTAAACCGCCTGGGGACAGACCCTGGAACAGGCCAGGTGGCGGCCGCAAGGCCCCTCGCCGTCCGGACGCGCCGCGGCGTCCAGCATCGCCCTGGCCCGCTCCGGCCGCTTCTCCCGCTCGCGGTTCGCGGCGGCCAGCGCCGCGGGGCCGATGAACGGCACGGCGACGGGGCAGGCCGAGACGCATAGCCCGCACTCGATGCACGCCTCGAAGCGCGCGCGGCCCGCCGGTCGCCAGCGAGAGTCGTCAGCCGGGCCGCCGCCGCCCTCGGCGCGCGCGCCCTCCGGGTCCGGCGGCAACGGGGCCCGCCCGCCGTCCTCTACCGCCGCGAGATAGGAGACGCCCGCCGGGATGCCCGCGAAGACGGGACCCGGCGAGACGGCGAGGCCCGACACGACGCTCATCTTGGACAGCGGCTCCAGGGTGACGACGACGGCGCCGTCGTCGTCGAGCTCCGGCGGAACGGCCGGCCCTCCGGGGAGGCGCGGCCGGGGCGCGGCCAGGTCGGCTGCGCTCGTCAGGCACATCAGGGCCTCCAGCCCGTTCACCACGGCTCCGCAGGTGCCGCACGAGCCGTGGTGGCACGAGTGCCTATACGCCGGCACGGCCGCCCCCCCGGACCTCGCCGCCTCCAGCATGTCGAGCACAGTGCGGCCAGGCGCGGCCTCCGCCCTCAGCTCCCTGATCGTCGCCCCGTCGCGTATCCGAAGCGCGAAGGCTATCGTCCCGTTATCCGTAGTACGATTATCCATAGTACCGTTATCCTTGTTCCCGCCGCTCATCGCCCGGCCTCCGCGTAGTATTCCCGCCAGGAAGGCAGGACGTAGTCCCGGGTCCTGCATGGCCCTCCGACCCCGAGGCTGGAGGCCACGTGGTCGGCCGCCTTCTCCGCCATCGCTCGGAGCACGGTGGCCTTGCCGCCTATGAGCGTCGCCATGCCCGCCACTCCCTCGGGGGCGTGGTCGAGCACCATGAAGTCGCGGCTGATGCCCCGGCCGTCGCCGCTAGCGCGGCCGGCCAGCGGCCGGGCCGCCGCCCACGTCGCGTGGACGGCCCGCGACGAGAACCCGGGAGCCAGCTCGTCGGCCCGCCTGAGGAGGAAGGCCACGTCGTCGTCGTTAGGCAGGATGCACTCGGGATCGTCGACCACCCGCTGCGTCGTCCCGATAATGGAGAGGCCTCGCTGGGGGACGATTATGTCCCCGTCGCCCGGCGGGCAGAGCCGCGAGAGGACCATGTCGGAGACCCTGCCCCTGACGGCCACCATGGTGCCGGGCGCCGGGGTTATCGGGACGTCCAGCCCGGCCAGCCCGCCCACGGAACCGGCCCAGGCGCCGGCGGCGCTGACGACGTAGTCGCACTCGACGCGCTCGTCCCTAGCCGAGCCGGCGGGCCTCGCGACGAC
>JAHIWG010000028.1 GCA_018816345.1 Spirochaetota bacterium
AAGGCGAGCCTGAGGTTCAGCGTCAGCTCGAAGCGGCCGGCCGCGGTGGATAGCAGATCGGGGGATACGGTCGTCGGCCCGAAATACTCCCCGTCGACTATTTCCGGCCTCGTCTGCAAGCCCAGGCCGCGCGCGAGATAGTCGCCCCCGAGACGGGAGGACACGAATTCGGCAAGGCCGTTGGGGCCGAGGCGGGCGAGGAAACCGGCTAGCCTGACTATGGCGTTCTCGCCCTTGCCGGGGAAGCACGAGTGCGTAGCGACGCCGCGGGCGGCTACCGAAACGAGGCCGTCCCCGATACGCTCCACTACCAGCTCGTCCTGTTCCGTCGCCGGCGACGACTCGAGCGCGGCCGCTATCGAGCCCCGTCCGGCGCCCGGGACCGTCTCCTCTAGCACGGCGACCGCCTTCTCGGGTACCGCGTTGACGGCCTCGCCTCCCTCCAGGGAGACTATCCTCCAGGGGCCGAGGCCGGAGTGGACGTCCGCGGGGAACGATAGCGTCACGTCGCAATAGCCCTTCTCCCGGTTCGTCACGGGGAAGGCCCCGTCCGGCGTGAAGCCGTAGTCGGGGAGCCGCGCTCCCGTCGCCTTATAGGCGCGCAGGTCTTCCCAGTCTATCTCCTCCATCGTGCCGATGATGACGGAGACGTTCTTCCGCAGGGGGCGGCCTAGCTCGCGGAGCGCGCGCAGGGCCCATAGGCAGATCAGGAGGGGGCCCTTGTCGTCGACGCAGCCTCGGCCCCACACGGCCCCGTCGGCTAGCTCCCCCCAGGGATCATGCGACCACGACGCCGGGTCTCCAGGATCGACGACGTCCACGTGAGCCAGCACGCCCAGCGTCTCCGGTTCCCCGCCGCCCGCCGTCCCCCCGTCGCATCGAAGCTCAGCGACGCCTACCCTACCCTCCGCCTCGAGCCGAGTGGATAGGCCGAAGGACCGCGCCTTCTCGAGCGCCAGCTCGAGGGCGCGGCGCGAGGCGGCGACGTCGCCTGAGACGGAGCGGACGGCGACGAGCTCCAGTATATCGCGCGCTATGGAATCTATGTTCGCCTCGAACCAACGGGAAATGTCGTCCGTCATCGCCGCCCCCCTGACCGTAGAGTATCGATCGCCTAAATCCGTTGCGTCAATCGGCGAACCGTTCTATAGTCGCCCTGGGCTCGCCGCCAGAGAAGCAGGCAGGGGAGGGGACGATCGAGTGAAACCTTCGCATACCGACGGCCGCCTTCCGGTCGCCCGACTATACGATGCCCTGGCCGGGCTCGAGCGGGGCGGCTGGGAGAAGCGGCTGATAGCGGAGCAGCGCGCCGACGACGGGGAGTCGTTCCCCGTTTTCGCCTACTTTAACGGGCGGCCGGCGGAACGCGTGATTATCGGGGGCATCCACGGCCGCGAGCCGGCAGGCTCCAACGCCATAGCGGCGTTCGCCGACAGGCTCGTCGCGCTAGGGCGAGAGGTCCCGATCCTCGTCTTGCCGCTGCTCAATCCGTGGGGCTACCTCCACGACTCCCGCTACGGCCCTTCGGGGAAGAGCGTGACCGACGCCGACTACTTCCTGGGCCGCGCGGACGGCCCTTCGTGCCCCGAGGCGGCTTCGATACTGTCATGGATACTGGGACGGGCCTCCATAGCCCCCGGCGCCGCGGCGATCGACTTGCACGAGGACCCGGTCTTCGAGGAACCGGGGTACGTCTTCGAGGGACGCGGCTCGTACCTCTACGCGACGGGCGCGGCCGCCGCCACGCATCCCGTGACGGAGCGCGTAGCCGGGTACCTACACACCTGCTCCCAGCCCCTGGCGATGACGGGAACGACGCGCTTCGGGGAGGCGCTCGTCCGCGGCATGATAGTCGACTCGGAGGACGGGTCCGTGGACGAGCTGCTCGCCAAGAAGAAGGGCTGCTCGCCGGTATTGACGACGGAGCTGGTGCTCAGGTCCAGGACCGATCCTCCGCTACCCGAGCGCGTGGCCGCGTACGTCGGGACCCTCGAGGCCTTTTTCGCGGGTTGAGTCCCGGCGCTACCCGTCCGCGAGTGGCCCGGGGGCCTCTCCCTAGGCTCCCGCCTTCCTTTGGTAGTACTCGTAGCCGCCCTCGTAGACCCTGAGGGCGCCGCGGTCCACCTCGAAGACGCGGGTAGCGAGGTGCTTCAAGAAGTACCTGTCGTGGCTGACTATCATGATGGTGCCGTCGAAATCCTTGAGCGCCTCGAGCAGGACCTCGCGGCTGGCGATATCCAGGTGGTTCGTCGGCTCGTCGAGGACGAGGAAGTTCACGGGCGAGGCCAGGAGGCAGGCGAGCATGACGCGCGTCTTCTCCCCGCCGGATAGGACGGAGATACGCTTGTCGGCATCGTCGCCGGAGAACTGGAAGGCGCCTAAGAGGTTCTTTATAGTACCTACGGACTCCCTCGGGAGTCGGCCCTGCAGCTCCTCGAAGACGGTCAGGCCGGGGTCGAGCGTGTCGCCGGAGTACTGGCTGAAGTAGCCGACCTCTACGCCGGCGCCCAGCTGGCAGGACCCCGAGGTCGGCTCGGCCCGGCCGGTTATCACCTTGAGCAGGGTGGACTTGCCCGCCCCGTTGACGCCCGTGACCGCTATCTTCTGGCCGCGCCCGACTATGCCCGAGACGCCGCCGAAGACGGGATGCGCGCCGTCGTCGCCCCTCGCCCACGACTTGGCCAGGTCCTTCATCTCTACGACGACGTCGCCCGAGCGCCTCGCGGGGCCGAACTCGAACTTGATGGCCTTAGCCTCGCGCGGTAGCTCGACGCGCTCTATCTTCTCTATCATCTTGATCCTGGACTGCACCTGGGCCGCGTGCGACGCCCGGGCGGCGAAGCGCGCTATGAACTCCTCGTCCTTCTCCAGGGCCGCCTGCTGGCGCTTATAGGAGGCGACCAGCTGCTCGCGCCGTATCTCGCGCTCGCGCAGGTAGAAGTCGTAGTCGCCCGAGTACGAGACGATGGCGCCGTCCGCCACCTCGACGGTGCGCGAGCACAGGCGCGTCATGAACTCCCGGTCGTGGCTCGTCATCACCAGGGCGCCCTTATACTCCCTGAGCCAGCCCTCGAGCCAGACTATCGACTCCACGTCGAGGTGGTTGGTAGGCTCGTCTATGAGGAGGCAGTGCGGATTGAGGAGCAGTATCTTGGCCAGGGCGACGCGCATCTTCCAGCCGCCGGAGAAACTCTCCACGGGCTCCCGCCAGCGGTCCCGGCCTATGCCTAGCCCGGACAGGATAGCCTCGGCGCGGTTCTCCAGGTCGTAGCCCTCGAGGTGCATGAATTCGGTCTGCAGGTCGCCGTAGGCTTCCATCTCGGAGGCGCTCAAGGGCGGGCCCTCCGGATCCGACATCCTGTGCTCGAGGGCCTGGAGCTCGCGGCCCAGCTCGAACACCCTGCCCGCCCCCGACAACGCCTCGTCCATGACGCTACGCCCGGCCATCTCCCCGGCGTCCTGCGAGAAGTAGCCGACCACGGCTCCGGGGTCGACGAGCACGTCGCCGTCGTCGGGGCGCTCGCGCCCGGTTATAAGCCTGAAGACCGTCGTCTTACCCGCCCCGTTGGGGCCCACGAGCCCTATCCTATCGCCCGGTCGCACCAGGAAGTCGGCGTTCTTGAAGAGGATGCGGTCGCCGTACCCCATCCGCACCTTGCAGAGGCTTATCATGTACCTGTCCTTGTTACGCGCGCGGGAGAGCGGGCCGGGAATAGAGCTCGGATCGTATAGTATTACGGGTTAGCAGTCAACGCCGATTCAGGCTTGACCATCCCTCGATTAAGGTTAAATATAGCTCCCGATTTATCGAAAGGAGCCTCGAACATGCCTTCCGTCCTGTCTTACGTAGTCTCCATGCTGGTCTATGTGGCTATCCTCGTAGCCCTCACGGAGATCTCCCGCCGCTCGATATGGTTCGGCCTCGCGCTTAACCTCTCCCTCATCGTCCTGCTTTTCCTGGGCGACAACGTCGAGGGATGGTTCCGCTGGGCCAAGGACATATCGGTCCTCTTCCCCATGCTGGTAGTGCACGCCGCCCGGCTCTCGGCCAAGTACAAGCCTAGGAATAAGGTCCTCGCGGGGCTCACCGGGACGCCCGTCCTGATATTCTTCTGCGCCATCGTTGGCCTCAACATACTCGAGGCGTCGGTCAAGGACATCACGATGGGCAACTACTGGAACGGCGGCTGCGGCCTCGTGATGATCGCGTGCATGCCCTTCGCCGTCAAGAAGAGCTGGCGCTTCACGAACGACGACAAGCACGTCCTCATAGCCGATTTCTCCGTCGCCTGGTGCTTCCTCTATACGACCTGGAACGCCTGCTTCGTGTACGCCGAGAGCCCCGCGTACTTCGCGGCCTCCTGCTGCATACTCTTCGTGCCCGAGCTGTACAACGCCGTATCGGCTAAGAAGAAGCAGGACAACCTCTGGCTCCACGCGCGCATCTACACGCTGATGATCCACGTCTCCGTCCGATCGTTCCGCGACGTGTTCACGCCCTTCATGGACGCGACGCCCTGGTTCGATGCCGGCTTCAAGAACGCCTGGGGACTCGTCAACTTCGTCCTCATGGCCGCCTACGCCGTCTGGTGGTTCTCGCGAAAGAAGCCTTCGGCCCTAGCCGCCTAGCGCCGCGCGGCTTAGTACGGCCTTCCTTCCGCGGACCCCGTACTGAGCCGCGTCCCGCCCGCGCCTCCCCCCTCTCGATAAAGATAATTTTTTAACTATTTACGATTCCGTATTTACGAGGCATTATCCCTGGATCGCAATTTATTCCGACGCATATGTCGGTAATAAAGACAGAATGCCGGCGAAGCGTCGGTAAAACGGAACGGGCCGCGGATCCTACCGACGGCTCGCAAGGAGAAGGGCATGGCGGTGAACGAGAAGGTACTGGACCTCGCGAATAAGATCTCGCGGACGAAGCGAGGCTCCAAGGGCGAGATCAAGCCCGAGTATCCCGAGTATAGGATACTGGCGCCCATCGTGACCGACGAGATGGCCGACGTGGCCCTCTGCCTGGACTTCCGCGCCCACCTGGGCGTCCGGGAGATAGCCGCCCGCTGCGGCAAGTCCCCCGAGGATACCGAGCGCGTACTCGAGGCCTGCGCGGCCGTAGGCGTCGCCTTCTTCGAGGTCAAGGACGGCGAGACCAAGTACTGGCACGACATATGGGTCCCCGGCCATATGGAGGTCATAGTCAACACCAAGGAGAACGTCAGGGCGCATCCCGAGATAGCCAAGTGCTTCGACGACTACGGCAAGCGCCGGGCCCCCATGTCCGTAGGCAACTTCCCCGTGGGCGCCGGCGTCATGCGCGTCATCCCCATCGAGCGCTCCATCGAGGGCGAGACCCGCAGGGCCTCCTACGAGGAGGTCTCCAGGTACCTCGAGGAGAACACGGTCTTCTCGGTCTCCGACTGCTCGTGCCGCACGTCGCGCGAGGCGCAGGGCGAGGGCTGCGGCCACCTCAAGGAAGAGATGTGCATACAGATGGGGCATGCCGCCGACTTCTATATAAGGACAGGGCGCGGCAGGGCTATAACGCGAGCGGAAGCCTACGAAATCATCAAGAAGGCCGAGGCCAACGGCCTCATGCACTCCATCCCGAACACCGACGGACCGGGCAAGACCCACGCTATATGCAACTGCTGCGGGTGCGGTTGCCTCTCCATCCGCAACGCCGCCATGTTCGGCAATCCCGACATGATACGCTCTAACTACGTCTCGCGCGTAGACGCCGACAAGTGCGTCGCCTGCGGCGAGTGCGTCGAGAACTGCCCTACCAACGCCCTCAAGCTGGGCCAGAAGATATGCGCCCCGGCGCAGGCCAAGCGAGAGCGCCGGGACTTGCCCTTCGATACCGAGTGGGGCCCCGATCGCTGGAACGAGGGCTACCGCACCAATCGCGAGGTGGTTACCGACTCGGGCACGAGCCCCTGCAAGGCCGAGTGCCCGGCGCATATCGGCGTCCAGGGCTATATCAAGCTAGCCGCCCAGGGCAAGTACAGGGACGCCCTCGAGCTCATCAAGCGCGAGAACCCCTTCCCCGCCGTCTGCGGGCGCATCTGCCCGCGCAAATGCGAGTCCGCCTGCACGAGAGGCGATTTGGACGACCCCGTCGCCATAGACGAGATCAAGAAATTCGTGGCCGAGCAGGACCTCAACGAGTCGGTCCGCTACGTCCCGCCCGTCAGGCACGACTACGGCAAGAAGGTGGCCGTAGTGGGCGCGGGCCCCTCGGGGCTATCCTGCGCCTTCTACCTCGCCCAGGACGGCTACAAGGTCACCGTCTTCGAGCGGGAGCGGGCCCTCGGCGGCATGCTCGCCCTGGGCATTCCCGCCTTCCGACTCCAGAAGGACGTCGTTAACGCCGAGATAGACGTCCTCCGGGAGCTAGGCGTGCGCTTCGAGACGGGGATAGAGGTAGGCAAGGACGTATCGCTCGCGGAGCTACGCTGCCGCGGCTTCGAGGCCTTCTACGTGGCCATAGGCGCCCGCTCCGGCCGATCGCTCGGCATAGAGGGAGAGGACGCTAGCGGAGTCATGACCGGCGTGGACTTCCTCAGGTCGGTCAACCTCGGCGAGGGCGTCCCGCTCTCGGGCGAGGTCGTCGTCATAGGCGGCGGCAACGTCGCCATTGACGTGGCCAGGACCGCGACCAGGGTCGGCGCCGCCCGCGTCTCGATGCGCTGCCTCGAGGCTCGAGAGGAGATGCCCGCCCTCCCCGAGGAGATAGAGGAAGCCCTCGCCGAGGGCGTGGCCTTGGAGAACTCCTGGGGTCCTATGCGTATCGTCGCCGAGGGCGGCCGAGTCGTCGGCGTCGAATTCAGGCGATGCGTCTCCGTCTTCGACTCGAGCGGGCGCTTCGCCCCGGCCTACGACGAGGCGGAAACCGTCACGGTACCGGCCGACTACGTCCTCGTGTCCGTCGGGCAGTCTATCGAATGGGGCGGGCTCCTGGACGGCAGCGCCGCGGGGACCAATCCCAACAGGACGGCCAAGGCGGATCCGGCGACCCTGCAGACGGGCGAGCCCGACGTCTTCGCGGGCGGCGACGCGCTCACCGGGCCCCGCTTCGCCATCGACGCCATAGCGATGGGCAAGGAAGCCGCCATATCGATACACCGCTACGTCCAGCGCGGCCAGAGCCTTACCATCGGCCGCCTGAAGCGCGACTACCGCCCCTTGGACAAGGCCAGGCTAGACCTGGGCGGCTACGACCGCGCCCCGAGGCAGGTCGCGGGCCACGACCGCGCCGCCGCGGCCCCGGCCTTCGCCGATCCCCGCGGCACCCTTACCGAGGAGCAGCTGCGCAAGGAGACGGAGCGATGCCTATCGTGCGGCGCGACCGTCACCGACGACGTCATGTGCATAGGCTGCGGGGCCTGCACGCTCAAGTGCAAATTCGACGCCATCTCGCTCGTTCGTACCCACGACGAGTCGGGCGTCGAGTTCGAGAGGCTCAAGCCCATCGTCATACGCCACATGATCAAGAGGAAGATACGCATAGCGCTCATGAAACCCTTCAAGCGCCCGCGAAAGCGAAACTGATCGGCCCCCGAGGCGGGCGCCGTGGCCCGCCCGGCCCGCCCCGAGGCGGGCGTCGGGGGCCCGCCTCAGAGCGGCTTGACCGGCTCGCAGATATCCACGATGAATTTCTTCTCGGGGTGCGCCTGCTCGTCGTTCAGGTAAACCTCGTAGCACATGCGGTCGTCGGGCTGATAGCCGGATCGCGGCAGCCACTCCCCCAGCAGCGCCGCCCAGGCGTCGCCGAACTGCCCGGCCGCTATCTCGAAGCGGCCTACCGCGAATTTCCCGCCGGGTATGGTCATGAGGCCTATGTCCCCGTCGGTGGCGGTGCCCGCGGGCACGGTTATGCAGGCGCTGGAACGCAGCTTCTCTTCTGGCGTGGCGTCGGTGTCGTCATGAAAGACCCCGAGCACCCGCGCCTGGTCGGTCGCGAGGCCTCGAGGGCCGGCCCATCGCATCAGGCGGCCGAAGGCCTCTCCTATTTGATCATAGCGACCTAGGTGCCTAGCGTAGGCCACGGTCATTTCCGGCATTTCCTTGATCTCGGCGCTGTACGCGAGCTTGCTCATGGCGGTGTTCCTCCTCGTTCGAACGTTACCGTGAGCATAGGGCGGATCGTGCGGATGGGCTTGCCCGGTATTGCCGTCGGCTTGACGCGGCTTGCCGATCGCTTGATCCGGCTTGCTACCCGTTCCCGGCCCGGCGCCCTTGGCGCGGCGCCAGGCGCCGGCTGAAACGCCGTAGCACTCCTTGAACTGCCGCGCGAAGACGCTGGGCCCCGAGAAACCGCATTCGAGGGCTATCTCGGTGACGCTCCTATCGGGATTCTTGCTCAGCATGCCCGCGGCCATCGCCAGGCGGATGCGGCGCACGAACCCGGCCGGGGTCTCGCCGGTGAAGGCCAGGAAGAGGCGGTGAAAGTGAAAACGGCTGAAGTTTGCCGCGTCGGCCATCTCGAGCAAGTCGAAATCGCGGCCGTAGTTGGCGTACACGGAATCGACGGCCCTGTTGATCCTCGCCTCGTACTCGCGGCGGAGGTATTCCTCTCTGCTGATCATCGCCCCCATTATGCACGGGCGGTACCCATCCGGCAATCCGACGCCATGGCATCGGCGAGCTCGGCGCGAGGATAGACCGGCGCTGCGGCGCGCCGCCAGGCTAGGCGGCCGGGACCGCCCGATACGGCACGGGGCTATGCGCTAGTAAGCCTCTCCAGCCTGTCCACCAGGCCTGAAAGCGCCTCGTAGCACTTCTCCATGGCCGCCGGGCCGCGCATGTCGACGCCGGCGCGCGCGAGCACGTCGACGGGATAGTCGGACGCCCCCGCCGACAGGAACCCGACGTAGCGCCTCGCGGCATCGCCGTCGCCGGCGAGTACGGGCGCGGCCAGGGCGTGGGCCGCGCTGATGCCCGTCGCGTACTGGAAGACGTAGTAGTTCATGTAGAGATGGCTGAACTGGGCCCAGGTCGAGCCCTCGCGATGGCGGTCGACGTCGAGTTCCCCGCCGTATCCCTCGGAGAACAGGTCCGCCGCCAGTCCGTTCATGTCGTCGACGGTGGCGCTCATGCCCTTCTCTATCCTGTCGTGCATCTCCAGCTCGAAGCGGGCGAGCGTCGGCATTATGAAGAAGTAGCGGTGCAGGTTGTCCATCGCCTCCTCTATGACGGCTATCTGGAACTGCGCGTCGCTCTCGGTCCTGAACAGGTGGTCCCTGACGACGGCCTGGTTGAAGTTGGACGCGACCTCGGCGACGAATATCGAGTAATCGGCGTATATTGACGGCTGGTTCTTCCAGGTGTACCAGGAGTGCATCGAGTGGCCCAGCTCGTGCGCCAGCGTGCTGAGCGAGGAGAGGTCGTCGGTGTACTGCATCTTCACGAAGGGGGACATGCCCTTCCAGCCGGTGGAGAAGGCGCCCGAGCTCTTTCCTACGGTCGGGTAGACGTCGACCCATCCCTCCTCGAGGCAGCCGCGGCGCAGGGCGTTCGTATACTCGTCCCCGAGCGGCGCCAGGGCGGAGCCGATGATGTCGACGGCCCTCTCGTACGGGATCACCGGAGGCCGCGTCGCTATCGGCGCCCATATGTCGCAGTGCTCCAGCCTGTCGAGCCCGAGGGCCTCGCGCCTGACTCGCCAGTATCGGTGCCACACGGGCAGGTTCTTCTTGAACGTCTCTATGGTCGCCTCGTAGACCGAGCGCGGCACGTTGTTCTCGAACAGGGCCGCCTCTATGGAGCTGCCGAAGCGGCGGGCCTTGGCGTTGAAGACGTCACGCTTCAGGGCAGTCGACAGCGACGCGGCCAGGGTGTTCTCGTGGGCGATGTGGCCGTCGCAGTAGCTCTGCCACGCCTTCCGCCGCAGCTCCCGCTCGGGGCTGGCCAGCAGCTTGTCTATGGTGCCCTGCGCCACCTCGACCGCGCCCGACGCCGCGTCGACGGGGGCGAACCTCATGTCGGCGTCGACGAGCATGTCGTGGGTGGTATCGGCCCTGGAAGACCTCGAAGGCGAGCCCGAGCACCTCCTCGACCTCGGCGGAGCGGACGTGCTCCTGCTTGCGGAATAGGTTGTCGAGGTAATGCCCGTACGTCGCGAGCCTCGGCTCGGAGGCCTTCCACGAATCGAGCCTCTCCTTGCCTATCGCGAGCAACTCGGGGTCGAGGAAGGAGACGGCCGCCATGAACAGCCCGAAGAGGCCCGCGGCCTGGCCGTTCATCCCCTGGGCCTCGACGTCGCCGGTATCGACCGCCTGGGACATGGACGCGTAGACGTAGAGCCTGCCGCACCTGTCCATCAGGTCGAGCATCGACTCCATGAAGCCGGCGAGGCCTGAAGGCCCGCCCTTCTCGATGCCGCCCGCGCCCGCCGCTATGGCGGGAATAGGCGCCTTGACGGCCGCGAGCTCGTCGCGCCAGGCGGCGCGGTCGGCGAAAACGCCGTCGGCGTTCCAGAGGTACCGTTTGTCCAGGGTCTTCCTATCCCTTAGTCGTATATCGCTCATGCCCCCATTCTACTATCGAACGGGAATATTGTCGCCGCCGGATCGGGGCTCCCGGATTGCTATCCCCGGTTTCGTCCTCTCCCAGGATTCGATATCCCCGGGGATCATGCGAAAGACGCCGCCTATCTCGATCTCCGCCTCGCCGCTCAGCGCGCGATACCTATCCTTGTCTCTCTCCCTGAGCTTCATCCTAAGCAGCTCTTTCTCATACTGCACCTGCATGCTCGTTACGCTGATCCTATTGATCATCGATCCGGCCGGGCGCGATAGTCTCGATCCGTCGAACCTATAGCCCCTAGCCATGGACTCGTCTAAGAGACCGGATAGGTACAGGTTAATAGAGGATAGAGGATCGACGCTCGCGGCGAACCTGATCAACTGCGGATGATTCCTATAGCCTCTCGTGTTCCCCTCGAGGACCTTCTTGGCTAGCAGCCCTTCGCGCCACGCGGCAAGCAGGCCTCGTACGTCCAGGTACCTAGGATGCAGCGACCACAGTCTCATGCCCGATCCGCCTATCTCACCGTTCCAGGGCGCCCTTCCAGCCGTCGACGCCTCCGAAGTCCGACACGTTCGCGTAGCCCATGCCGGCGAGAATATCGGCGGCTATCGCCGATCGTCTGCCCGAGCGGCAGTAGACTACGATACGCCGGGACCTATCCGGCTCGGCGAACGACGTCGCGATAGCGTCGTAGGGCATAAGGATAGCCCCGGGGACGCGGCCGGAGTCGAATTCCTCCTTGGTACGCACGTCGAGGAGCAGTATCCCGGCCTCCGGAGCCTCGAGCAGGGCCTTGAGCTCGGCGTAGCCTATGCGCCCGGGCGTAGCGGCCATGACGGGCGCGGCTATAGCGGGCGCCGGCGCGGCGGCCGACGTAGCGCCCGCGGACTCATCCGGTGAAGCGGCCACGCACGAGAGCGTCATCATCGTGACCGCGACTATAATCATAGGTAATTTCATATATTCAAGATACTCAAGCGGCGATAACGGAGGCAAGCCGGCGCGCGTGGCCTGTACCGCCGGATCGCCAGATCGCCGGATAGCCGACGTGCCTTCGCCGGCTCGCGGCGAAGGCGCCGGAAGCGCCCAAGGCGGAGAGTATCGCTCGAACGGACTCGCGAGACTCGCATGGTGGCGCGCGCCATGACGCTGTGTACTCGCTGGATGACGGGTCTATAGAACTCTACGATATTCCTATAGCATACCCTTCACGCCCTTAGTCTTGGTCCTCTTCAACGGCGATTTCCGTATTAAACGCGTATCCATGGATGGTTTTATATAGCGGGTGGCCTCGCGGCCCGAACGAGCCGAACGTCGCCAATAGCTTCCCGTCATCGCTCAGGATTATCTTGCGGGGATCGATAACCTTTACTTCCCAACTCTGGGTAGAACCGAAGGGGCCGGACCGGTAAATACCCCGCCCCGCCCCGGATAGGTCGAACTTCAATACGCGCGGATACATGCCCGCCCTCGTTTGGATATCGGAGATCACATAGAGGACGGTTCCGTCATCGTTGATGTCGAAGGCCTTAGCTTCCTCGATTAGCCCAGGCATCGGTACCATATCGCCAGGTATCTTGGCTTTCGTCGTGAGGTCGTAGCAGATGAAACCGTTGCCGTCGGTAAGCGTGATCAAGGCGGAACTGACGGGATCGACCATAGCGTGTACTACGCTTTTCGATGAACTAACCACGGTTTGGAATCCCGTGACGATTCCGGATATGAGATCAACGACCTTTAAGTCTTCTTCGTAGCGGAGCGTTGCGTAGTGTCCCCTGACGGCGATGCCGATCGCCTTACCTTTAACAGGCCAATCGGCTTTCTTCGTGCCGTCAAGGTTCCAAGCATACAACCCGCCCTCTTCCCCGACTCCGTAAATCGTGCCTTCCACGATCTCGACAGCCGAGAGAGTAGGTCCGAGCTGCATATTCGACGCCAAGATCATAGTAGTAGCGTCGAACCGGTAGACGGTAGATCCGGCGGAGACGGCAAGGCAGTCCGAGCCGGCAATAGAGATCGCGAGAATTTTACCGGCGTCGGCCTTGAAGAAGGGCTTGAGACTCGCCTTAGCCCCTTCTGTAGCCTTCTCTCGGCCGTCCGCGATAAAAATATTCTCCTTTACCGAATAGACGACCCTTCTATC
The DNA here is from genome assembly GCA_018816345.1 of Spirochaetota bacterium. Lineage (GTDB taxonomy): Bacteria > Spirochaetota > Spirochaetia > Treponematales > UBA12059 > SZUA-370. The sequence goes on from JAHIWG010000028.1 coordinate 12,677, forward strand.
GCCTAGCACCGCCATTGCGGAATCCTCCGCAGGCCGGAAACTAAGGAAAGAAACGTTCTCGCGAGAGGCGCGCCCCTTCTCGAAGGCATACTGCATCACCTTCTTCGGACTATTGGGAGTATGTAGTGGGGTAAATGCTCCATCCTCGAAACAAGGAACAAGGGCGACAGGTCGTTCGTCCGTCACCGTAGCGATAACCGGGAACGAGTGCCGTAACGTATACTCGATCTTGTCAACGACTCGTTGGTACTCCAGTTCCAGGTGATACTCGCCTGGAGCGCATCGTAGCATTACGGGGCCGCGATATGTCTTCTTAGCGTCTCCGTTTATCGAGATCACGTTCATAAACGAGTCAACATAGAGGAATGACGTGGCTAGATCTTCCGACGGCGGATCCCCGATAACGGGCCAGCCCGTTGAAACGCAGGAAGATAGAAATAACGAAAAGATGCTAGATAACAATCCGATGCTCAGGCGGTTCTTCATTTCGTACTCCTTTTTAGATTCAATGCAGGCGATACTATCGTATAGTATTCCGTATCATTCGTCTATTATATTTAGCGGGCTATCATCTAAATACTACCTTGAGCACGTTTCCACGGTGTCGATTGCACTATCTACCGAAAGGTGGTTCTGTTATGCCTTGGGGCGCCTCGCGCCACCTTCCCCTTATTCTGTCTCCTAGATATTGAGAACCGTATGGTGGTACATCCGCCATGGCGCGACCGGGCTCTTCGCGAGTACTCCTCGCGCCCGCGCGCCCGGATGATTGAGCGCGAGGCGGCTGAGAAGCGGGTCGTGGACGCGATCCTACGAGGCATCGAAGCGGAACACCAGCGGGACCGCGCGCGCCTGCTGGCGGCAATCCTTGGCGGACTGGCGGGGATGATAACGTCAACATACTTTCGCACATTTGCGGCGGCGCCCCCATCCGGTTATCGCGGGCTACGCGTCCAGGATCTCGACGGTGACCATGCCGTTGAGCCTGCTCATGTCCATGTATCTCCGGGTTCCCCATTCCTTCCCG
>JAHIWG010000029.1 GCA_018816345.1 Spirochaetota bacterium
CCCAGCGGCGACGTTCGATACGCTTCCTCGCGATGCCGGCCGCCTTCAGGCGGACGGACCGGGCATTGAGGATGCTGAACCTGTGGCTAAAGGCGACCGCGTCGCAATACGCGCGGTCCTGAACGTCTCGTAACGGCCCGGAGCGAGTTTCCGCGCTCCGGGTCCGCGGTATCGCACGCCGCGCCCAGCGGCGACGTTCGATACGCTTCCTCGCGATGCCGGCCGCCTTCAGGCGGACGGACCGGGCATTGAGGATGCTGAACCTGTGGCTAAAGGCGACCGGATTGTAACCTTGGGCCGGGCTCGGGCCATTACTGATTGATTCCTCCTTGTAATACAGCCGCCGCGGCGGAACGGCGGCTGTTTTATAGCGAGGCTATGAGCACCGTGACGTCGTCGGAGAAGGCCTTCCCCGGGTGGCGGGAGAGTATGGCGTCGCAAAGCCCCGCCGGACCGAGGCCGCCTCCGACCGCCTCGGCTATCTCGAGGGCTAGCTTGTTAGACGATAGGAGCTCTCCGACGCTCACGTCGTCGACGAGCCCGTCGGTGAACATGACGATAGCGTCGCCGGGCGCGAAGGCGGCGGTTCGCTGCGAGTACTCGAGCCCGCGCTGGAAGCCTAGGGCCGGGCCGTCGAACGAGAAGATGTCCTTGACGCCGCCTCCCGAGCAGAGGAGCGCGTCGGGGAGGCCCGCGTTGGAGACCGCGACCGTCATGGCCTTCGGGTCGACGAAGGCCGCCGCGAACGCGACTATGGTGTCGGGCGAGCTGGCGAGCATCGCGCACAGGTCGTCGTTCAGCTCCGATAGGAAACCGGCCGGCGAATCGTACTTTTCTGCCCGTAGGAATCGGCTACCCTGAACCACCGTCTTCACGATCAACGTTACCAGGGCGGGCTTTATGCCGTGGCCTGAGACGTCGCCGACGAGGATGGCGGTCCGTCCGTCGGGAAGCTCGAAGGAATCGTAGTAGTCGCCGCCGCAGGAAAGCCGCTCGAGGGGACGATACTCGACCGAGACGGCGGGATACGCCGGCGCGCTCATCGATCCTAGTATGGCCCGTTGGAAGGCTCCCGCGGTCGAGAGCTGGCGCGCCAATTCTTCCTTGAGCCTCGAGTTCTCCTTGCGCAGCCTGTACTCCGAGAGGGCGCCGTCGATCTCCGCGTAGAGGCTGCCCTGGTTCCACGGCTTCTGGAGGAGGCCCCTGATGTCGGACGAGACGGCGCGGCGAATGTCGTCCATGTCGGAGTAGGCGGTCAGGAGCACCGTCTGGATGTCGGGATCGGCCGCGCGGACGCGCTCGAGCAGCTCCGCGCCGTTCATCGTCGGCATGCGCAGGTCGGAGATGACCAGGAAGTCGTCTCCGCCCTGCGGGTCCGTCTCGTCGAGATAGGCGAGCGGATCGTCGAAGGCCCGGATGTCGAACGCGTCCTCGGTATACCTCATGCGTATCTCGCGCTCGAGGGCCTTGGCTACGCGGGGTTCGTCGTCCACGATGACGAGCCTGAGTCGTTTCTCTTGTACGGGCATCCAGTACTCCGATCGCGGGATGAAGTCAGCGCTATCCTAAGTCTAGCATACTCGGCTCGCGTGAACAGCGGGTCGCAATAAAATTTTAGCGATTTCTCGCTGCCGACCCTATCGCGGCCCTCGAGCGTAGTATACTATTCGGCCATGGGATACCTAGCCTACCTCGTCGCGGCTCCGGTCGTATCGATGGCCTTGATCGCCGCGTTCGGCGCCCTCCGCCGCTATAGCTCGGAGCCGGCCGCGCGCTCCTTAAGCCGTTTCCTCGCGTTGTCGCTCCTGCTTATCGTCGCTAACTCGTGGGAGATACTGGCCCCCGCGGAATTCTGGACGCTGCAGTTCTCAAAGCTCGAGTACGTATCGTTCCTGCTCCTGCCTATTTCATTCCTGTCGTTCTGCCTCCGGTATACCGGCTTCGAGCGCTACGTATCGAAGGCCTTACGCGCGGCCCTAGTCGTCTGCGCCGCCGCCTTCTTCGCGATCGTCGTCACTAACGAATGGCACGGCCTATTCTATAGCTCCGTCGAGTACGTCGTCGTCGAAGGTTTTACGACCATGAGGCCCGCGTACGGGCCGTTCTTCTGGGTGATAGCAATATTCGCCTGGAGCCTCATAGCGATCGGGGCGTTCTTCATACTCCGCTCGTACGTGGCCGAGCGCGGCCCTTACCGGACGCGGTCCTTGGCCATCGTGCTAGGAACCCTGGCCCCGTGCGCGTTCAACCTTATCTACGTCTTCCGGCTCGTCCCGGGTCTTAAGAAGGACTTCACGCCGATCGGCATGGCCGTCGGAGGACTCTTGTTCTTCATCGGCGCCTACCTGAGCCGGGCCGCCAGGGTCATACCGCTCGCGCGGGGCGTGGTGCTCCAGGAGCTGGACGAGGGCGTCGTCTTCATCGACCCCTCCGGCCGTCTCGCCGATTATAACGACTTCGCCGAGCGCCTCCTCGGTCTCGCCGACTCGTCGCTCGGGAGGCCGATCACCGCCATCCCCGAGCTCGACGTAGTCGCGACGACGATCGCGTCGGCGTCTGTCTCCTCCGAGGGCCTGGCGGTGTCCCACGCCGTCGTATCCGGCCGCTCGGTCGTCGCGCGCGCGAAGCGCATAGGAGGCAGGCGAGGGTCTCCGGTCTCTCGGGGCGTCGCCCTTACCCTCACCGACGTCAGCGAGCGGGAGCGCATGCAGGACGAGCTGGACGCCGCCCGGGCGGACATGCTCAAGCGCGAGCACTTCGCGGTGATCGGGCGGCTGTCGGCCGATATCGCCCACGAGATTAACAATCCGCTCGGCTACGTCTGGGCGGAGTTCCGGTCTATCCAGGCCACGGTCGCCGGCGCCATCCACGACGAGCGCGTCCGATCAGACGTGTTCGAGATGGTGGAGGCGGCCGAGGACGGCCTCGGCCGGATAGAGAAGGTCGTGCGGAGCCTCCTCGAGTACGCGAAGCGGGGAGCCGGGGACGAGGCGCCCGCGCCCTACGACCTCGCCCGCGGCGTCCAGGGAGCCCTCGAGCTATCGAGGAGCGACTATTCCCGCGTCGCCATCGTCGACGTCGACCTGGAGGACACCCCGAGGGTGCTCGCCCGCGGCTCGGAGATCGACCGCGTCCTGCTCAACATCATAAGGAACGCCGCCGAGGCCGTACGCGAGCGCGCCGCGCAGGCCGGGGCCCGCGGCCGCATATGGGTGAAGACGCGGCTCGAGGGATTCAGGGTGATATGCGAGATAGGTAACGACGGGACGCCGATAGCCGAGTCCGAGGGCGCCAAGGTCTTCGAGGAGTTCTTCTCGACCAAGGCGGAGGGACGCGGAACCGGGCTCGGCCTTTCTATCTCCAAGGATATAGTCGAGAAGCGCCATGGCGGGAGGCTGTATCTCGCCTCCCGCGACCCCGTAGTCTTCAGGATGGAGCTGCCCATGGCGGACGTCTCCGCCCCGGCCCCATAGCCCTCGCTTGAAACGGATAGCGTATTCCGCATACAATGTCCCTCCGCGGCGCGCGACTATGACGCCCGCGAAGGAGTGAGCATGAGCCAGGAAGAGACCGGGGCAGAGGACAGGATAGACGAGGAAAGCGCCAGGAAGGCGCTCAGCGAGCAGCAGATGGTTCGCCGCGAGAAACTCGCCAAGCTCCAGGCGGAGGGCCGGGATCCCTTCGCCGTCGTCACCTGGAAACAGACGCACCACTCCGCGGAGATAAAGCAGGGCTTCGAGGCCCTCGAGAACGTCGACGTATCGATAGCCGGCCGCATCATGAGCTTCCGCGACATAGGCAAGGCCGCCTTCATCGACCTCCAGGATCGCGACGGCCGGGTACAGGTGTACCTGAATTCCGAGGGGCTCGGAGCGGAGGCCTACGCCCACGCCAAGACCTGGGACATGGGCGACATCGTCGGCGTAGAGGGCTTCGTCTTCAAGACGCGCCGCGGCGAGATATCAGTGCACGCCAAGCGCATGGTCCTCCTTACGAAGGCCCTGGAGCCGCTCCCCGAGAAGTTCCACGGCCTCAAGGACCCCGAGCAGCGCTACCGCCGCCGCTACCTGGACCTCGTGATGAACCCGCAGGTGATGGAGACCTTCAAGAAGCGCACCCAGATCATCAGGGCGGTGCGCGAGTACCTCGACGAGCGCGGCTATATCGAGGTGGAGACCCCCGTCCTATCGACCATAGCCTCCGGCGCCGCCGCCAGGCCCTTCGTCACCAAGTCGAACGCCCTCAACCTCCAGCTGTACCTCCGCATCGCCACCGAGCTGTACCTCAAGCGCTGCATCGTCGGCGGCATGGAGCGCGTCTACGAGATGGGCAAGGACTTCCGCAACGAGGGCATAGACATACGCCACAATCCCGAGTTCACCATGATAGAGCTGTACCAGGCCTACGCCGACTACAACGACATGATGGAGCTGTGCGAGAACATCTGCGCCTACGCGGCCGAGAAGGTGACCGGCTCGACCAAGGTCAGCTACCAGGGCACCGAGATCGAGTTCAAGGCGCCGTGGAGGCGCCTGACGATGACCGACGCCGTGAGGACCTACGGCGGCCCCGATTTCTCGCTCGTCAAGGACGACGAGGAGGCGCGGGAGCTGGCCAAGAAGCACGGCCTAGAGGAAGAGCTCAAGAAGAAGCTCAAGGACTGCACCAAGGGCGATATCCTCAACGCAGCCTTCGAGAAGTTCGCGGAGAAGGAGCTCGTGCAGCCCACCTTCATCATGGACTACCCGACCGACATCTCCCCGCTTACGAAGCAGAAGCCCGGCGACCCGACGATGACCGAGCGCTTCGAGGCCTTCGTCTACGGCCGCGAGCTAGGGAACGCCTACTCGGAGCTGAACGACCCCATAGTCCAGATGGACCGCTTCACCCAGCAGTCCAAGGAGCGCGAGCTTGGCGACGACGAGGCGTACATGCTCGACGAGGACTTCGTCTCCAGCCTGGAGGTGGGCATGCCCCCGACCGGAGGCATGGGCATAGGCATCGACCGCCTCATCATGTTCCTGACCGACTCGTACAGCATCAGGGATATTATATTGTTCCCTACCATGAAACCGCAGAACTAGTAGTAAGCAAATACTTGGGACTCCGGGGGGATACCCCCCGGACCCCCCGCGGCGATACGAGCCTCGCGCCGTATCCTGGTGGCCGGGGAACTATTCCATTCCGGCCCCTTGGCGGTTATACTGATCCTCAGAATGCCAGAGATACAGGCCGGCCTAGCTGATATAGTCTCCCTCCTCAAGAAGTCCGACTTCTTCTCGCGGCTACTCCAGGACGACATGTACTGGCTCGCGGCCAAGTCCGAGCTCGCCTCGTATCCGGCGGGAACGGCGCTCTTCCACGCGGGAGAGACGGCCCAGCGCTTCTTCATAGTCCGCAAGGGCTCGGTAGCGGTATCGAGGGTCGACGGCTCCGGCCGTTCCGAGGAGATGGCGCGCTTCGTCGCAGGCGACTCGGTAGGGGACTTCGACTTCTCCCGCGGCGCCACCTACGACGCCGAGGCTTCCTGCGCCGAGGATTCCGAGATACTCGCGTTCCCCGGACGGGGCTCGACCATGGACGACCTGGTCCTCGAGCGCCCGGACGTCTCCGCGAGGATACTCCTGCGCACGGTCGCGATGATATCGTCGCGCGTCCGCTCCACCCAGGCCCTCATCTCAGACAACGCGCCGTGGGTGCGGGAGCTGAGGCGGCAGATGTACACCGACGCCTCGACGGGGCTCTGGTCGCGGTCGTTCCTCGACGACGAGCTGCATCGATCGCTCGAGCCGCCCGCCGCCGTCGTGCTGTGCAAGCCCGACCGCTTCAAGGAGCTCTGCGATACCTGGACCCACGCCGCGGGCGACGCGGCCATGGAGCGTATCGCCGCCATCCTCAAGGACGAGGCCCGGGGCTTGCGCAAGGCCTGGGCGATACGGCTGCGGAGCAACGAGACCGCCATCGTCGCCAGCGGCTGCGATCCCCGGGAGGCGGACGCCGTCGCCGCCCGGATCGCCGCCGCGTATAAGGGTATAGACTTGCGAGCCATAACCGGCGATCCCGGATTCGCCATCAGCGCCAGCGTCGCGGTCGCCTCGTGGCCCGAGGACGGCCAGGACCTGAAAAGCCTCGTCGAGCAGGCCTACGGCCTCTTGATGCGCGCCTGGAAGGAAGGCGGGGATCGAGTATATAGGCTCGTCGCCGACAACTCCGGCGTCGCCGACAACTCCGGCGTCGCCGACAACTCCGGCGTCGCCGACAACTCCGGCGTCGCCGACGATTCAGGCGTCGCCGACGATTCCGACGGCGGTGGCGAGGAGGCCAGGTGAACCCGATAGTCGCCTCGATAGCCGACACGCCGCTCTTCGTCGGCATGAGCGGGCTCGAGCTGAACGCCGTCTCCGCCTTCCTCGAGCCCCGGCGCTACCGTAAGGGAGCCGTCATCTGCCGCCGCGGCGACCCGGGTACGGAGATGTTCATAGTCAGGGCCGGGCGCGTCGCGTCCATGGCCGTGGACCGCGACGGCAACGAGCGGCAGCTCTACGAGTTCGGCCCGGGGAGGTTCTTCGGGGAGATGTCCATCATCGAGAACGAGCCGCGATCCGCGACCTGCGTCGTCCTCGAGGAGACAGAGCTCCTGGTGCTCGAGGGCCTGGACTTCTACCGGCTCGTCTGGGAGCACCCGATGATAGGCTCGAGGATGCTCGCCTCCATGGCGCGCGTCATGGCGGGTTGGCTGGACGAGGCGTCGGGCTTCCTCCACGACCTCGTCAGGTGGGGCGAGACGGCCCGGAAGAGGGCCATCACGGACGAGCTGTCGGGCCTGTTCAATAGGCGCTTCATAGAGGAATCCGCTCGGGCCCGCTTCTCACGCGGCTCCGGCGAGGCCCCCGTCTGCTCCGCCCTGATGCTCGACCTGGACCGTTTCCACGCCCTCAACGAGCGCTACGGCACGAAGGCCGGCGATTCGATCATATCGAAGGCCGGAACCGCGTACGGGAGGCTCGTGCGAGACGGCGACTTCGCGGCCCGCCTCGCCGGGGACGAGTTCGCGTTCTTCATGCCCGACGCGGGGCCCGAGGAGGCCGTCGCCGCCGCCGAGCGTATCCGCGCCGAGACCGAGGCCCTCGTCATCGACCTGGAGTCGGGCCCCGGCGGGAAGCTCGACCGCGTCCGCCTGAGCGCGAGCATAGGCGTCGCCTCGAGCCCCACCGACGCCGCGGATCCCGACGCGCTATTCGCGGCCGCCGATAAGGCGCTGTTCAAGGCCAAGGAAGGCGGTCGGAACAGGGTGGCGAGATTAGCAGGCCCTTCGCCATAGCGGGGGAGAGACGCGGATAGCGGCCTTGAGGCATCGACGCCGCTCCTGTATGCTCGCCGCATCATGCAAACCATCATTCGTTCAAGGACCGTTCGGCACTTCTCCTCTGCGATCTGCGTGTTGGCTATAGCGGGCTTCCTGGGCTCATGCCCCTCCGATCCGCCGCCGTCCCCGATGGATTATCCTCTATTGGGAAGCGGACCTGAGTATCACCTCGTATATTCTCTGCCCGATAGTGACGATCCCGCCTATCAAGCGATAAGCAATTATTTTTCGTCGGGCCAGGCGACGCAGAGCTTCAAGACAGCACGTCATGCCAGGAGCTTCGACCGCTACAATAGCGGCGATCGCTACATGGTTATCGGTACGGTCGCTTCCAATAGAATCGTCGAGCGCGAACTCGCGGCCCTTGGTATGAGGCTCGAGGGGAGCGGGGCGAGGCTCGGGCGGCGCTCCTACGACCTCCGGCCTTGCTACGTCGTCGCCCGCTACGGTCGCGACGGCGCCGAGATACTGCTCCAGGCGACGAGCGATTTCTCCTGTATCGTCAATACCGATATCGATCTCGAGCCCTGGACCTATCGCCTGATGAACGGGGCGGGAGAGCTAGTCGAAGGAGGCCGGATACGCTCGCTCCTGGGCCGATTCGCCTTGGTCCCCGATGAGACGCATCCCGAGGCCGCTAGGCCGAGCGCCTCGGCGTGGGCCGATACCCAAGCAGCCGTTAAAGCCGCCATAGACGCGGCCGCCGCGACGTACCTATCGTTCCCCGAGGACGGAGACTATGGCTTCGCCGACGCGTACGCCGACGGCGCGATGCTGTTCATAGGCGAGGGGCCGCATCACGACGCCCTCATAGCGGAGACCGTCGAAGGCCTGGCTAGGCACCTAGGCGAGACCCGAGGCTACGGTGTCTTCGCCATGGAATCGCTCTTTAGCCAGTCGCCCTTCGTGATGGCCGCGAGCGACGGCGTCTCCCTGCCGAGCGTCCTGCCTACGGCAACGGCCCGGGTGGGCGAAGGCTTCGGTACGGTGCTCGACAGCCTCGTCGAGGGCAACGCGTCCCTGCCATCCGAGAAGCGTATCTTCTGTACGACCCTCGATATAGATCACGCCATCAACCACACCAAGGCGGCTACGATGGCGTATTGGGGCTACGTAGCGACGAAGTGCCAGTCGGCCGCGGCTCGCGCGGAGTTGGCCGCCTATATCCCGACGCTACAAAAGGACGGCACCCTCGAAGGCATACAAGCCTGGTTAGACGGGCTCGAGCGAATCTTCTCCGAGTACTCCGGCTCGATGAGCGCTGGAGATAGGGCGGAGCTGGCATTCGCCGTGGCGCTTGAGCGAGCTTCGGCCAAGTATCAGCTATCGAGCGCGGCGGCCGAGGGATTCGCGGCTGAGCGGGCGAGGTTCGAGGAGATTCGGGGCTTCTACTTCCGCTCTACCATAGAGCGCGCCTGGGCCGAGGCCGCCAGGCGAGGCGCGAAGCTTATCTGCTACGTCGGAGGTGCTCACGCCGTACTCACCGACTTCGACCATAAGGATTATCCCGTAGGTAGGATTAGCGAGGCGAGGTACTTCAACGAGGATTTCTCCGATACGAAGGGAGCGGTCCGCTCGATACTCGTGGCGAGGCCTGGGCTCCTGATCGGGGATCCCCTCGTGGCGTCGGCGATCGCACGGGCGGCCGGTAGGCGGCGCGCCTATATCGACCTGCGGGTCGTGGAGCGCGGCGCGGGAAGCGCGGTATCGTCAAGCGAGCTGTTCACCTCCGATGGGAGAGCGAAGCACGACGCCCTCATCGTTATAATACATTGATAGGTATCCCTTGGACGAAGGGCGGCTACCCCTAGTATTCTAATGGTATGCCGCAACCTACCCTCCGCGTAGTCGGATCTATACTCGACATCGACAGAGCGTCCTGGAACCGCTGCCCCGCGGCCGCATGCCCCTTCCTCTCGTGGGACTTCCTGGCCCTGCTCGAGGAATGCGGGGCCGTCGCGCCAGGCGCCGCCTGGTCTCCGGCGCACGCCGCGCTGTCGCTGGACGGCCGGGTTGTCGCGTACCTGCCTCTGTTCGCGCTAGCGGGCTCGGCTGGCAGCTTCGTGTGGGACGACGGCATGGAGGACGTAGCCGGGGCCGTGGGCCTGCGCTGGTTCCCGAAGCTGGCGGCCGCCGTGCCGTTCACGCCGGCGCCGCTCTGGCGGCCGCTGGTCGCGCCCGGGGAGGACGAGGCGGCGATACTCGCCGCGAGCGTCGAGGCTATCGCCGGGCTGGCGCGCTCTGGCGGCTTCTCGGGCGCGCATATCCATTGGGCCGACCCCGATCTAGGCTCGGCCGTCGCGACGAGCGCCTCGGGACGATCCGCCGGATCGGGCTGGGTGGAGTGGCGGAGGCAGGTCTACAGGTGGGAGAACGCCGGCTACTCGTCGTTCGACGACTTTACCGCTTCCTTCTCCAAGAACATGAGGCGCAACGTGGCTCGCGACAGGGCCGACGTGGCGGGAGCGGGCGTCGTCGCGAGGATGCTGCGGGGCGACGAGGCGGGCCCGCGCGCGTGGGAGCTCATGGCCGATTACTACGAGCGCACTAACGACAAGTTCGGGCCGTGGGCCGCGCGCTTCCTGCCCCGGCGCTTCTTCGAGCTGGCTCCGGCCAGGATAGGCTCCGCCGTGAGGTTCTCGGCGGCCTTCGAGGCCGGCTCGGACGAGCCTCTCGCCATCGCGATGCTATTCCAGGGCCCCGGTATGCTGTGGGGCCGGTATTGGGGTTCCGCGCGCGACCTGCCTGGCCTGCATTTCGAGACGTGCTATTACGCGCCCATAGCCTACGCGATAGCGGAGGGCCTGGAGGGCTTCGACCCGGGGATGGGAAGCGATCATAAGGCCAGGCGGGGTTTCCGCTCGTACCTCGCGAGCTCCTACCACCGCGTCTTCGACGCCCGCCTGAGGCGAGTCTACGCCGACGCCGTCGCGCGGGCCTCGAGCGCCGAGGCCGAGGCGGTCCGGGCGCTGAACGAGGAGCTTCCGTTCAGGCGCGGCCCGGGCCCCGCCGCGGGGCGCCTACCTTCTTGAAGCGAGGCCCCTCCGGGCCCGGCTCGCAGACCCATCGCCCGGGGGCCTTCCGGGCCTCCGAGGCGAATTCCTCTATGTCGGCCATGGCGTAGTCGAGTACGTCCTCGGGGCTCCAGCCTAGATCGAGCTCCGTGCGCTCGCCCTCGGCGAAGGCCCGGGTCCAGGCGCCGGAGACGCGGACGAGTTCCAAGGCCGCGTCGGCGGCCCCGGCGACCTTCGGCGGCTTCTCCGCGAAGAGCGCGCGGAGGAATCCTAGCTGGGCCTCCTCGATAGAGCGGTGGGAGGCGTCGTCGCCGAGTACGTCGTCGCCGAGTACGTCGTCGCCGGGTACGTCGTCGCCGGGGGCCGCGCCGCGGGGGGCCGCCGCGTCGAGGTAGTCGGCGAAGCGCGCGACGAGGGTGGATGGGCGGGCCTTGGCGAGCACGGCGACGGAACGGAACCACATCACCGCGCGCCCCCTGTTGTACAGGATCTCCACCGCCTTCGCGAGGCGCTCGGCCGCGTCCAGCTCCGCCGCCTTGAAGGTAGGCGTCGAGCGCACGAGGTACGGCGCGCGATCGTCCCGTTCCAGGCCGCGCCCGTCCGCCCCGTCGTAGAGGGCCGTGCCGGGCAGGACGGCCAGGCGGAATACGTCGAGGTGGTTAGGCCCGAGGCCGAGCGCGTAGTCGAGGCTGCGCTTGAAGCCGGGCAGGGAGTCTCCCGGAAGCCCGTAGATGAGGTCCAGCCCGTAGACTATGCCCTCTTCGTCTAGGAGCCTAAGCTTCTTAGAGAACGGCTCGGGATCGAATTTCCTGTTGACGAGCCCGAGGACGGACGGGTCGGAGCTCTGGAGGCCTATCTGCACCGAGCAGTCTATCGTCGACAGGAGCCTGGCCTGCTCGGCGGTGAGGAGCTCCGCGCGGAGCTCCAGGAAGTAGCGAAGGCTTGGCCCGCGCTCCCTGAAGACGCGTACGGCCTCGGCCATGCGCCTCGAGTCGGCGTTGAAGGTGGGGTCGAGGACGAAGACCTCCTCGACGCCCGGGCCCGTCTGTCCCGCCTTCTCGAACGACGCTAGCTCCTTGGCCGCGACCTCGAGCGGGAAGCGCCGGAGCCGGGCCTCGCCCTTTGACTCGAAGCAGAAGGCGCAGCGGTACGGGCATCCCCGCGTCAGCTCCAGCGCGGCCCCGCCCCAGGCGCCGGGGTCCAGCGTGCCGTCCAGCCACGGCGAGGCCAGCCTCGCGGGATCGAGGAGCGGCGCCTTGACGACGCGTCCGGGCGACGGGTTTCCGGGCGACTGGCGGCCGTCGGCGATGTCGCGGACTATCCTCGCCATCGCCTCCTCTCCCTCGCCGGAGACGACGATGTCGATTATAACCCCCGCGGCCAGGCGATCCGGGTCCGCGCTCGCGTTAGGCCCGCCGGCCACGAGCGTTAGCCCTGGTAGGCGCGCCTTGAGCAGAGAGCCCGCGGCCTCGAGGAGCCCGGAGTTCCAGGAGTATAGCGACAGGCCTACGACGTCGGGCCGTAGCGCCATCGCCCTGTCGGCTATTGCCTCTGGGGACTCGTCGGAGAGCCCCTCTATCAGGGAGACTCGTATCCGGCCCTTGAGCGCCGGGTCGGCCTTGAGCGCCGACGCGACCCTGGCGGCGCCGAAGGGGGCCGCTCGGGTACCGGGCCCGACCGCGGCCGTGAGGAAGACTACGGACAGCTGGCGTTCGGCTCTCATGGCCGCTCCGTAGCGCGGGTCGCCAAGGCGGCGTCTATCCGGCGCATGGCCTCGGCGGCGCCGAGGGGAACGAAGGCGTCGCTTACGGCCTCGGTGAACTCGCTGGGCACGGGGTTGACCTCGACGACGAGGCCGCCCCGCCGCTTGACGATCCGCGGGATGGACGCCGCCGGGTAGACGGTACCGGTGGAGCCTATGATGAGGCAGGCGTCGGCCTCCTCGGCGGCGTCGACGGAGGCGGCGTAGGCCTCTGGCGGGATGCCCTCGCCGAAGAAGGTGAAGCCCGGCTTGTACAGCCCGCCGCAGGGGCAGCGGGGCGGCGACGGGGCGACGAGCTCCCGCGTCGCTTGAACCCTGCCCCCGCAGGCAAGGCATACGAGCTCGGAGCACGAGCCGTGGAACTCGGCGACCGCCTTGGAGCCGGCGCGGCCGTGTAGGCCGTCTATGTTCTGCGTGACCACGAGCCCGAGCCGCCCGGAGCGTTCCCACGAGGCCAGTATGCGGTGGGCGTCGTTAGGCTCGACGCTCAGGGTGTAATCGTAGAAGATCTTGCGTATCGTATTCCAGGCCGTCTCCGGCCGGCTCATGAAGAAGCCGAGCTCGAGGTGCCGCTCGTCGTACGAGCCCCATATACCGCCCGGGCCCCTGAAGGTGGGGATGCCCGAATCGGCGGATACGCCGGCTCCGGTGAACGCGACGAGGCGAGACGAGCCCGCTATTATATCGGCCGCTCGCCTCACGGCCTTTTGTATGTTATCGTCGTCCATCGTTTCCCCTTGGCCTACGCGTCGCCCTCGGACGCGCGTGAGGATAGTATGCCCTTCATAGAGTCGCTCGCGCAAGCCGACGGTTCCGCCGTCCGATCCCTCGTCGCGCTCATTTTCGCGCTCATCGCCATAGCCGCGGCCCTGGCCCTATGGCTCGGCCTTGCCTTGGGCCGGAGGGCGGGTAGGCTCGAGTCGGAGCGCGGGCGCAGGGAGGCCGAGTCGGCCGCCCGGGACGACGCCGTGCGCCGTTCTCGCGCCGTGCTGACGGGCCAGATAGGCGAGCAGCTCGCGCCGTTCTTCCCCGGCTTTCCGTGCGATCCGTGCGACGCGCGGTTCATAGGCAAGCCTGTAGACTTCGTCGCCTTCCCCGGCGCGTCCGAGGGCTACCCGAGCGAGGTCGTCTTCATAGAGGTGAAGACCGGCGACGCGCGGTTGTCGGGACCGGAGCGCGCCCTTAAGGATGCCATAGAGGCGGGGCGCGTCCGCTGGGTGGAGTTCCGCCTGCCGGTCGGCTCGAAGAGAAGATAGCGACGGGTTCCTTGACGTTCAAATAAGCTGAACGTTATGCTAAAACGATGATCGACGTCCTGCTCCTCGATACCGAGGACCGTATCAAGGCCTTCACCCACCCGTTCAGGATGAAGGTGCTCCACGTCTACCGCGAGGGTAGGCGGCCGATGACCGCTACCGAAGTAGCCAAGGCCCTCGGGGAGGGGCCGGGGAAGGTACACTACCACGTTCGCGTGATGGAGGCCGCCGGGATAGTGACGATCGCCCGGACGGAGACGGTCAACGGCATCGTGGCCCGCTACTACGAGCCGGCCGCCAGGCACTATAGCGTCCCGGGCTCGGCGAGCGGGGCGATGGGCGACGCGTCGATACGCGACGAGGTCGCGCGCATGATCAGCCGCCGCTTCCGCGACGGCCTCCGCTCCTTCCTCGATAGCACGACCGGCCCGGGTAGCGGAGCGGCCGAGGGCGATAGCGAGGCCTTCCTCTTCGAGCACGTCGTCCACTGCGACGACGCGCGCTGGGAGGCCTTCCGGGAGGCCGTGGAGGATCTGGCGTCGCGCTACGCGGAGCCCGCCCCGGGGAGCCGACGGAGGAGGGTCTTCATAGCCGGAGCCACGGATAGGCCGGGCGGCGCCCCGCTCGGGGCTCGCCGCCGGAGTCCTGACGCGGGGCCGGCTTGGCCGCCGCACGCCCCGCCCGAGCGCTGAGGTTCCCGCCCCCTAGCTATCCTTCGGCGCCTCGGCCATCTCCTCCAGCGCCTGGGCGACGTGGTAGACGTGCCGGTTGATGCGGTTTAGGTCGCCGAGGAGGTCCATGTGTATCTCCGTCGTCTCCTCCGACGTCTTATGGCCCTCGTTGAGCCGCCTGAAGTGCTTTCCGCGTAGCTCCCGCTGTAGCCGCGAGCTCCGGTCCGCCTCGGCGAGCACGGCCCTCGCCAAGTCCGCGTCGTCGTTCTCGAAGGCCGAGAGCACGCTCCGGAGGTTGCCCGAGACCAGGGCGTATAGCGAGGCGACGTCTTCCAGCCCCTCGTCCGAGAAGCGGAGGTCCTTATTGATGAGCTTCTTAGCTCGTTCGAGCACGTTCTGCTCGATGACGTCGGCGAGGTTCTCCAGCTCGTTGGCTATGAACAGGTAGGAGACCTGCGCCTTGCCCTCGCGTCCGGAGAGGCTGCGCTTGGCGAGCTTGGCCAGGTAGGCGACTATCTCCCTGCGGAGTATGTCGACCTTGTCGTCGTCCGATCGGATCGCCTTCTTCGCCGCCGGGTCGCGGCTCGACAGGAGCCGCTCGCTCGCGGCTAGCATCTCGGCCGCGATGGCCGCCATCCGCAGCAGCTCCTTCTTGACCTGGTAGAGGGCTACCGACGGCTCGGACAGCATCGCCTCGCTCAGGAATTCCGGGCCGAACGCCTCCTTTTGGGGAGCCGGCGGGACGAGCCTGTCGAAGGCGGCGGCGATGAGCGGGAGGAGCGGGATTATGACGATATGGTTGACGATCGGCATGAGGGTATGGGCCATGGCTATCTGCCTCGGCAGGTCCTCCCTAGAGCCCGAGACCAGCGAGGCCATCCACTTGGCCATCTCGATATAGAGCCGGCCGCCCGCGAAGGGGATGGAGAGGAGGACGAAGGCGATGGCGACGCCGATAGTCTGGAACAGTACGTGCACGTAGGCGCTTCTCTTGGCCTCGCGGTTTAGCGACAGGCTGCCTAGTATAGCGGTGATGCAGGTGCCTATGGACGCGCCGAGGTTGATGGGCACGGCCTGCTCGAGCGTTATCGTCCCCGAGAGGGCCATCGCGATGACGAGGCCGGTCGTGGCGCCGGACGACTGGACGACCATGGTGAACAGGAGCCCGACGAGTATCCCGAGGATCGGTACCTCTATCCTCGCCATGGCGTCGAGGAACAGGGCGGAGCCGCGGAGGGGCTCCATGGCGCCGGACATCATGTCCATGCCGAGGAACAGGAGCCCGAAGCCGAGCACGGCGTTGGCTACGGCCTTCCGCCTCTTGTTCTTGGCTACGAGGAACGCGAAGAAGCCGAGGGCCACGAAGAGCGTGGCTATCTTGGTTATCTTCGGGAACGCGAAGAGCTGGCCCAGGAAGGTGGAGCCCAGCTCCGCTCCCAGCGTCACCGCGAGGCTCTGGCGGAAGGTCATGAGCCCTGCGCCTACCAGCACGGCCTCGAGCACCGTCGTGGCCGACGAGGACTGGTTGACTATCGTGATGCCGAGGCCCGTCAGGTATCCCCTGAATTTGTTCTTGGTCAGCATCAGCATGACGCTGCGGAGCTTGTCGCCCGCGAGCGCCGTGAGGTTGTCGTTCATCCTGAGCATGCCGAAGAGGAAGAGGGCCAGGCCCCCGCCCAAGTTGAATAGATCGTAGACTGACATTCGTAGCTCTCCCCGGCCGCGGCCGCTGGTTCCTCCGCATGATGGGGCGGCCTGGCGCTCTTGTCAATATTCGCGCGTTCCAGGCCGCGCGCCTCCCGATCCTGTTGCCCGCCCGGCGGCCGGCTTATATACTGTCCGCCATGTTCGACCCAATAGTGACGAAGAAGAACGGCGCCCGCGTCTGCGTGATAGGGGGGGGCGGCACCGGGGCCGCGCTGGCCTACGACCTGTCCCTCCGCGGGTTCTCGGTGACCCTCCTCGAGAAGGGCGAGCTGACCTCCGGGACGACCGGCCGGCACCACGGGCAATTGCACTCCGGCGCCAGGTACGCCGTCGGGGACCGGGCCATCGCCCGCGAGTGCATGGAGGAGACCCTCGCGCTCCGCCGCATAGTGCCCGACGCGATCGAGTATAACGGCGGGGTCTTCGTCGCGATCGACGACGATGACGCCGATTACGCGCCGTCGTTCGTCGCGGCCTGCCTCGAGGCCGGCATCCCTGCGCGCGAGGTCCCCGTCCCCGAGGCCCGATCGTGGGAGCCGGCCATCAACCCGGCGGCCAAGCGGGCCGTATGGGTGCCGGACGGCGCCTTCGACGCATTCAGGGTGCCGCTGTGCTTCTTCGCGGCCGCTAGGCGGCTGGGCGCCGTCATCCGCCCCTTCGCCGAGGCCGTCGCCGTCGACGCGTCCGGCGGGAGGGTCGTCGCCGTCGTC
>JAHIWG010000030.1 GCA_018816345.1 Spirochaetota bacterium
GCCGGCGTTGTTGATCAGTATCCTCACCGGCGCGGCCAGGCCCGGGCCGGCGCCCGCCGCCCGCCCGGCTAGCGCGGCGAGGGCCCCGGGCCGGGCGATGTCCGCCGCGACGGCTTCCACCGCCAGGCCGGGCGCTGTTCCGCGCAGCTCGTCGGCCAGGGCCAGCAGCCTGTCCTCGCGCCTGGCCACGAGCCACAGCGCGCCGAAGCGGGGGAGTCCGCGGTACCGTTCCATCCCGGCCGCCGAGGCCGCGAGCGCGCGCGCGAAGGCGGCCCCTATGCCCGAGGAGGCGCCGGTGACAATGGCTATGCCCGTATCGTGTTCCATGGGGCGATACTAGCCGCGCGCCCCGGCCGTGTCCAGGCGGCCGGGGCTTTATCCCCGCCCTCCTTACGAGCTATCATCGCGGCCGTATCGGAGGATTCCTATGCTCTCAAAATTGCCGGCCTGGGTCGGCCTCGGCGCCTTCCTGCTCGCGTTGGCGGCGGGAGCCATGAACGTTTTCGTGCTCGAAAGCGTCGTGGGCCAGGCCGTCACGCATCACTCGGGCAGCTCCTCGAGCATGATGCTCGCGCTTTCGCGCGGCGAGTACGGCAGGTCCGTCCACTTCGGCCTTCTCATCATCGCGTTCGTCTCCGGTTCCGTCCTGAGCGGCTTCATAATACGCGATAGCCACCTGCGGCTAGGCCGGCGCTACGGGCTCAGCCTCCTCCTCGAGAGCGCGACGGTGCTCGGGGCGTGGGCGGCCTTCGACGCTAACCCGTACGCGGCCCAGCTCATGCTGTCGGCGGCCAGCGGGCTTCAGAACGCCTTGGCGACGACGTACTCGGGGGCGATAGTCCGCACGACCCACCTGACTGGCGTCTTCACCGACATTGGCATACTCCTCGGGAACCGCCTGGCGGGTATCCCCATGCCCGAGAGGAAGCTGAAGCTATTAAGCGATATACTCGCGGGCTTCCTCGCGGGCGGGCTAGCGAGCGGACTCCTCTATCCCCTCGTCGGGAACGCCGTCCTGGCCCTGCCCGCCTTTATCTGCGGCGGCATCGGGACCGTCTACTTCGTCTACCGACGCTTCTTCCTGAGGGCCTAGCCGACCGATCGCGCCGGCTCTACGCGTCGGCCAGCCCGATCTGCCTCGCCGCCTCCGCGGCGGCGGCGGAAATAAGGGCGGCCATGGGGACGCGCTCGACGCCGACGAGGATGAAATGCGTCTGGGCCACGGGCACGAGCACGAGCCGCCCGCGCGCGCCGAGCACGGCCGAGGCGACGGAGGGCGTGATCTCGCCCATCATGCTATCGGGCGCTATTATCCCGATGGGCCCCAGCACGACGTCGCCGAGCGCCACGGATACGCGTATGGCGTTCTCTCCGCTCGCCCCTCGGTCGGCTCCCGCCTTGAGCATGCGCTCGGTCGCGCAGGAATTCGTCCCCAGGGCCACGATGTCGGCCGCGTCTCCTACCAGCTCCCGCGCCTTGGACACCAGCTGCGCGCCTATGCCGCCTCCCATGCCGTCCACGACGACTATTGTCTTCCTCATGCCGCGAGCGTAGCCCGCGGCGCCCGGGCGGTCAAGCCGGCTAGGCCGGATAAGCCGGCTTGACCGCCCGTATGCAATTTCGCCTTCTTGCTTCTTCCATCGCGCCGAACTTCCGATATACTGATAAGATAGGGAGCAGCGCGCGCTAATCCCTGGTACGTCGGCGACGATCCGCGGGGGAGATGGCAGTGGGAATCAAGAGCCTCTTAAGGAAGGCGGAGGAATTCAGGAAGGCCGTGGGCTCCAGCCTAGGATCCGACGGCGATTTCTCGTTCGACAAGACCTCCGGCATCTCCAAGGAAGACCAGAAGGATATCCTCCTGCATATCGACCGCGTCTCCCGCTCCAGCCGCATTCTCGCGGGGCCCGAGACCTGGAAGGTCAAGCCTAGGAAGCGCGGCCTAGCCCTGCCCCTCGTCGTAAACCTCGTCGGGGCGCTCGTGCTCGCGGGCGGGATCTACGGCCTCGGGGCGCTCTTCGCGCCGCGAGAATCGTCGGGCGTCGCCGGCTCGTCCTCGCTATCGTCGGCCGAGGGACTCCTCCTGCAGGAGATCAAGCGGGAATCCGAGGGGCGGCTCCAGGAGAAGGATCGCGAGATAGCCGCTATACAGCAGCGCATGGCCTCCCTGGACAAGGAGAAGGAACAGCTCCTCGCCAGCGTCGAGGACAGGGTCAAGGCCAAGCAGGCCGAGCTCGAGGCGGCCCTCAAGACCGAGCTGGACCGGGAGCGCGCGCGCCTCGTCGCCGAAGGTCTCTCGGAGTCGGCCATACAGGAGCGAATGCGCGAATTCGAGAAGCGTAAGACGGAGGAGTTCCGTTCTCAGTTGGACGATTTCTCCGCGAAGGCGGAAGCCGAGCGCGTAGAGCTGCAAGCGAGGCTGGACAAGGCCCGCGACGAGTACAGGACCAGCCTATCCGACGCTACCGCGGAACGCCAGCGAATCCAGGACGAGTCGCGCAAGCGGGAGCAGGATCTACGCGCCCAGCTCGACGATAAGAATAAGGCCCTCGAGGCGGAGCGGGCCAGGACCGCCGCGACGCTTCAGAGCGCCCAGGCCGAGCTCTCCCGGCTGAACGAGGACGCCGCGAGGGTCAAGGCGGCCGAGGACCGGCTCGTCGGGCTCTACGCCGCGGCCCGCCAGGCGCTCAGGGAAGGCCGCCTGGACGACGCCTCGAGCGCGGCGCAATCGTTACGCGCCTACCTCTCGGATCCGCAGGTCGCCGCGATGCCGGCCCTGCGCTCGAGGCGGGAACTGGACCTGTTCGCGCTCGACCTCGTGGAGCGGGCCATAGGCACGGAGCGGGCCAAGGCCTCCGCCGACACGACCCGAGTATCGGCCGCCTTGGACGCGCTGGCGGTCGTGCGCGAGGAGTCGGATAGGGCGCGCGCGGCGATAAGCCTGGGGAACCGGGACGCGGCCCTCGAATCGTACCGCAAGGCGCTGAAGGCGACCAAGGAGCTCGAGGA
>JAHIWG010000031.1 GCA_018816345.1 Spirochaetota bacterium
CCGCCGGGCCGACCGAGTCGGAGCCCGCTCCCGCGCCGATAGAGGAGGCCGCCCCGTGATAGAGCCGGACGAGGAAGAGGACGGGATCGTCGACGAGTCGGGCGAGCCGATAGTCCTAGAGGAAGACGGCGGGGCCGAGGAGCCCGGAGGGACCGACGGGCCCGGCGAGGCCGCCGATGCCGAAGCGGGATTCTCGTCCCACGTGCTCGAGGCCCGGAGCCTCCATAAGCGCTTCGGGAGGAAGGTCGCCGTGCGGAGCGTCGGGTTCTCGATGAGGACGGGCCAGGTGACGGGCCTCCTGGGCCCCAACGGCGCCGGCAAGACCACGGTATTCTACATGATCGTCGGGTTCCTGCGGCCGAACGGCGGTACGGTGTCGCTCGACCATCACCTCCTGTCCGCCCTGCCCATGTATAAGCGGGCGAGGCTGGGCATCGCGTACCTGCCCCAGGAACCGTCGGTGTTCAGGAAGATGACCGTGGAGCAGAACGTCCGCGCCATCCTCGAGACGCGGCCCGACCTCGATTCCCGTTCCAGGAAGGTCGCCCTAGACGCCCTCCTGGAGGAATTCGGCATCTCGTCGCTGCGAAGGCAATACGCCTATACCCTGTCCGGAGGGGAGCGCCGCCGCACCGAGATAGCGCGCGCCCTGGCCATCAAGCCTAAGTTCCTCCTCCTGGACGAGCCCTTCGCCGGGATAGACCCCATAGCGGTCCACGAGATAAAGAGCATCGTCAGGCGGCTCTCGAGCAAGGGCATAGGCGTGCTCATAACGGACCATAACGTCCGGGACACCCTCGAGATCACCCACGAGGCCCATATCATCAACAAAGGCGAGATACTCGTCTCCGGGAACCGCGAGACCATACTTGAATCGGAGCTGGCAAGACAGATATACTTGGGCGAGACGTTCCGAATGTAGAGTCCTCGCGCTCCGGGGCAGGTCCCGGCGGCATTTCGCGCTAAACTTGACGGCGCGGAACGGTCGTGCTACAGTCGTCGTACCCATTACGGGCTCCATCATCACTAATCCCAACGGAAGACAGATGCGATACTTCGACACTCATGCCCATATCGGGCTTATTTACGATGATCCTATAGAGCAATTGCTAGCCTGCCAGCAGGCTAAGCAGTACGGCGTCCAGAAGATCGTCAGCATTTGCAACAGCCTCATCGATTTCTTCCAGGTATACGAAAACCTGAAGACGTCCGAGCACGTATACCACGCCGCGGGCGTATCGCCCTCGGAGGTGGCGTCTCCCGGCAAGGACTGGCGCGCGAGGCTCGACGAGGCGCTCAAGATGGCGCGGGTCATCGCCGTAGGAGAGATCGGCCTCGACTATTTCCATCGCTACGGCGATAAGGATAGCCAGATCGAGCTCTTCATCGACCAGCTGGACATAGCCGCGCGCCACGACCTGCCCGTCATCATCCATAACAGGGAGGCGGGCAAGGACGTCCTGGACGTGCTTCGCGACCGCCTGCCCCCGGCCGGCGGCGTGCTCCACTGCTACTCGGAGAACGCCGAGTACGCGATGCGCGCCCTCGACCTGAACCTGTATTTCTCGTTCGCGGGCAACCTGACGTACCGCAACGCCAAGAACCTGCACGAGACGGTACGGGTCCTGCCGCTGGACAGGATACTCGTGGAGTCCGAGGCCCCGTTCATGGTGCCGTCGAAGTACAGGGGAAAGCGCAACAAGCCGGAATTCCTCCCGGCGACCGTAGACGACCTGGCGATGCTCCTCGACCTGCCCATCGAGGAGGTGGCGGAGGCTACGTACCAGAACGCCTGCAGGCTGTTCAGGGTCTCTGGCGAGTAAGGCCCCGTCCCCGGCATAAGCGACCGCGCGGGCGCCCGAGTCATCGGGCGCCCTTTTTTAATCTGCGATATACCTTGGAGAAGCGATGAACCTTCACGTCCCGGTACGAATCGGAAGCTTCCAGGCGCGCGGCAACCTCTTCCTCGCGCCCGTGGCCGGCTATTCCGACGCGGCCTTCCGTTCCGTCTGCGCCGACCAGGGCTGCGACCTCGCGTTCACCGAGATGGTAAGCTCCGAGGCCCTTACCCGCGGCCATCTCAAGACCGAGGTCCTCCTCGCGCGAGAGGACAACGAGCCGGACTACGCCGTCCAGCTCTTCGGCTCCGACCCTGGCGTCATGGCGCGGGCCGCCGAGATCGTAGCCGAGCGGTGGAAGCCCGCCGTCATAGACGTCAATTGCGGGTGTCCCGTTCCCAAGATAGTCAAGGCCGGCTCCGGCTCGGCCCTGATGCGGGACCCCGGCAGGATACGGGCCATCGTCGCGGCCATGAGCGCGGCCGTAGACGTTCCCGTGACGGTAAAGATAAGGCTGGGATGGGACGACTCGTCGATAAACTACCTCGAGGCGGCCGCGGCCGCCGTGGAGGGCGGCGCGGCCGCCGTGACGCTGCACGCCCGCACGAGGGAGCGGGGCTACGCGGGCACGGCGGATAGGCCGGCGTTCTACCGGCTCGCCGCCGCCGTCCCGGTGCCCGTGTTCGCGTCGGGCGACCTGTTCTCGGCGGCGGCCGCGGTAGACATACTCTCCGGGGGCTCCGAGGGAGCGCCGGCGGTAGCAGGCGTGATGTTCGCGAGGGGCGCCATGGGAGACCCGTTCATTTTCGCGAGGGCGCGCGCCGCCCTCGAGGGACTGCCCGAGCCGGCCATAGGCGATTCCGCCAGGCTCGCGGCCGCGCGCAGGCACCTGGAGCTGTCCCTGCGCCATTACGGGGAGCGCACGGCCTGCGTCGAATTCAGGAAGCAGGCCTGCGCCTACCTCAAGGGAATGCAGGGCGGAGCCGAGCTGCGCAGGCGGGCCGTAGCGTGCTCGACGGCCGAAGACTACGCGGGCTTCTTCGACGCGTGGGAACGGGCGATCCCCGGCGGCGGCGTCAGTTAGTGGAGCGGCGCTTTAGCCAGGCCTGGACGCGGGCCTCGAGGTCGGCGTTAGGGTCCGGCAAGGGACTCGGGCCCGTCGCCTCGAGCAGGAACGGCAGCACTATAGAGCGCTTGATATCCGGCCACGTCGCCGGCAGGACGTTGGGCGCCTTGAGGTAATGGGCGGGCGGCATCTTCCCGAGCAGGGACGGGTAGTACAGCGGGAACAGCTTCTCGTTAACCGAGCGTATGGCGGAGAAGCCGCCGGCTACGCCGAATGACGATTCCATGGACCGGTAGCGCCTGGCCTCGTCGAGCACGGCGCGCTGGGTCTCCTCAGTATAGAACCACTTGAGGAACGCCTCGGCGGCCTGCCTGCCCTTGCCCTTCCTGCAGATGCCGGCGTAAACGATATCCTCGCCTACTGGCACGGATCCGTCCTTGGAGAGCCATCGGAACGATAGCGACGCCCGCCTCTCCTCGGAGACGACGAAGTAGTCGGCGGAGTCCATCGACGCGTAGCCGATGCGGCCTTCCTCGACCGACTTATAGCCAGGCAGGTAAAGGTACTTGAACTGGAACTCGTCTTCCTTGAGGGCCGACCCGTTGGCTCGCTCCGACCAGGCGCGAATATACGACAGGCCCTCCTCGAGCCCGGAGCGGCTCCACTTGAGCGGGGCTCCCTCCTTGAAGCCGGCTCCTAGAAGTTCCATGGCTGAGTAGAGGAAGTCCGGGGACCAGCGCGGGCCGAAGCCCATGTTAGTGAACGAGGTCTTGCCCGGGACGTTGAGCGCGGCCCCTTTCTCCTCGAGCGCGGCCAGGTCGAGCACGAAGCCGTCGCTCATGGCGGATTCCAGCTTCTTGTCGAAGACGACCAGCGGCAGGTTGAACGACACGGGGAGGAGGAGCTGCCTGCCCTCGACGTTGCCGAGCTCCAGGAGGCCCGGATAGAACGAGCTGGGGTTGATGACCAGTTCCGAGAATAGCTGGTCCAGGGCCTGGAAGCTCGAGCGGGACTGGGAGTTCTTGAGGTATCGCCCTATGACCAGGGCGGGTTTCTCCTCCATGGAGGGCAGGGCCTCGGCCAAGGACTCGTCGTACGCGACGTTTATCCTGTACCTGCCTTGCGATACGTTGAACGCGGCGGCGTAGAGGGCCATCTGCGGGACGTCGGTCCTGAGCTCGGCCACGGGCGGCTCGAAGAGGCCGCATGACGCGAGGGAGGCGCATAGCGCCATAGCGACGGCACGGACCGTCGACGAGATAGCAGTCGCTCTACTCATGGTCGAAGACTAGCTTAAAGCATCGGCTTGCTCAAGCCGAGCGGAAGCCTCGTTTCCTTATGGCGCCGATCGTCTTTAACTTGTATACTGAGTCCATGCAGATAAAGACACCTGAAGTGTACTCGATGATAGAGGCGATCGGGCACCACTATAAGACGAATATATCGAACCGCTTTACCAGGGGGGCTCTCTCCCTGCTCGTGCTCGATAACGCCACGTGGAACCAGATAGAGGAGTTGACCGAGAAGACGGATAACTACCGCTATCAGGGCTACCACCTGGACGAGCTGTACGGGCTTATCCTCGCGATGGCCAGGTTCGTCTCCGCCGCGCGCAAGCAGGGAACGCAGACGCTCCGGTACGGTAGCGTCGACAAGCTCAGTTCCCAGGACCGGGTGCTTAGGGAAATGGTCGTCAATAATTTCTCGTCCAATCTCAATATCCTGGCGGATTCCGTGAACAAGCTCTACGTCAAGGTCGTGGAGATAGACAAGGCGAATTCGGCCGGCCGGCAGCCCGTCTACGCGAGGTTCCCCGAGCTCGGCGAGCTTGGGCGCTACCTCGTAGGCTAGCGGGGAGCCGATTTTCCCCTTCCGAGAGCCTCGCGTACCTTGACATTCGCGCCCTACTTATTTAGTATTCGGTGCCTTGAGTTGGAGCGGTGTCCGAGCGGTTTAAGGAGGCGGTCTTGAAAACCGTTGTGCCGTAAGGCACCGGGGGTTCGAATCCCCCCTGCTCCGTTGGATGCCGGCTCGTTCCGGTCAATCGTTTGGAGAGGTGCGAGAGTGGCCGAATCGGGCTCCCTGCTAAGGAGTTGTGCCTCTCAAGGGCACCGGGGGTTCGAATCCCCCCCTCTCCGTATCTGATTTAGCGTTCTGACAAGGGTTTTTGTTGTTCGTAGTTGATGTTGCGAGGGGGGGATTCGAACCGAGCCCCTGCCGACCAACGGGAGGAATAGGCGCCAGGGATGGCGCCGAAAAGGGGCGAGGCGGGTTCCTGACGCGAGCGGGACGCGAGCGAAGACACCGAATCCCCCCCTCTCCGTATCTGATTTGGGCTTACGAGGCCGGCGGTCTTTTATATATGAGGTTATAGCTCAGCTGGATAGAGCGTCAGATTGCGGATCTGAAGGTCGGAGGTTCGAATCCTCTTAGCCTCACTAGTTTTTGGAGAGATGCGAGAGTGGTTGAATCGGACGGTCTCGAAAACCGCTGAACCCGTAAGGGTTCCGGGGGTTCGAATCCCCCTCTCTCCGTTGTGTTCCAGGCGACTGCATAGCTGGTAACAGATGGCAGTTTTCTTTCCGTTACGAGAGGGGGATTCGAACCGAGTCCCTCGCCGACCAACGGGAGGAAGAGGCGCCGGGATGGCGCCGGAAGAGGGACGAGGCGGGTCGACGAAGCGCGTAGGACGCGCGCGAGGAGACCGACTTCCCCTCTCTCCGTTCTAATAGGCCGCCCTCGCAGGCGGTTTTTTTAAAAACGTCCCTGAAGTCTTGTAGTCCTTTGGAGAGATGTCCGAGTGGTTTAAGGTCCACGCTTGGAAAGCGTGCGTGCTCACAAGGCACCGGGGGTTCGAATCCCCCTCTCTCCGTCGTAATTCACGGCTACCGATGATAAAATCAGGCAGCCGTTGTCGTTTCCGTTAAGAGAGGGGGATTCGAAACGAGTCCCTCGCCGACCAACGGGAGGAAGAGGCGCCAGGATGGCGCCGGAAGAGGGACGAGGCGGGTCGACGAAGCGCGTAGGACGCGCGCGAGGAGACCGAATCCCCCTCTCTCCGTCGTAATTCACGGCTACCGATGATAAAATCAGGCAGCCGTTATCGTTTCCGTTAAGAGAGGGGGATTCGAAACGAGTCCCTCGCTTCGAGCGCTGGTAGCCAGGCCCTACGCTAGCGCCCGCCGCCTAACTCCGCCAGGTCCGGAAGGAAGCAACGGTAAGCGGAGGGGCGTTGTGCCGTAGTCAGCCTGGCTACGAGCGCTCGAGGTTTTCTTAGTAGTCTTGCCTCGCGCAATCCTCCGTGCTATCCTGCCCGGCATGCCCTACGAGATAACAGCCACGCGCAAGCGCCCCCAGACATTCGACGATCTGGCAGGGCAGGACTTCGTGTCCACGACGCTCCGAGCATCGATTGCGAGCGGCCGGATAGCCCACGCCTACCTGTTCTCGGGCCCTCGCGGCTGCGGTAAGACGAGTACGGCGAGGATCCTAGCCAGGTCGCTCAACTGCGAGCGCGGGCCTACCGATAAGCCCTGCGGCGTCTGCGACTCGTGCGTCTCGATAGCCCGGGGCTCGTCCCTCGACGTGATCGAGATAGACGGAGCCTCTAATACGTCCGTCGAGAACGTCAGGCAAATCAAGGACGAGGTGCTGTTCCCCCCTAACTCGTCCAAGTACAAGATATATATAATCGACGAAGTGCATATGCTCTCGAATAGCGCCTTCAACGCGCTCCTTAAGACTATAGAGGAGCCGCCGCCCTATATCGTCTTCATGTTCGCGACGACGGAGCTGCACAAGGTCCCGGCTACCATCAAGAGCAGGTGCCAGCAGTTCAACTTCAGGCTGTTCGCGCTCGACGTGATCCGCGATCTCCTGCGGAGCGCCGCGGCCGACCTCGGCATAGAGGCTGACGACGACGCGCTCCTGTGGATAGCCCGCGAGGCTACGGGGTCGATGCGCGACGCCTATACGCTCTTCGACCAGGTGGCCTCGTTCTCCGAGGGGCGCATCACCGCGGCGAAGATACGGGATAAGCTTGGCCTGGTCGGCAGCGAGCGGATGGGCGCGCTCATGGGCCTCTGCGTGGCCGGGGACAGGAAAGGCGCGCTGGAGACGCTGGACGCTATCCTGGGTTCCGGGGTCTCCGTGGAGCAGTTCGCCTCGGACGCCGTGTCGTACGCCCGCTCGCTCCTCTTCATAGCGAGCGGCGTGGAGAAGGAGGCCTTGTTGGGCGCGGCTCTCTCGTCATTCCCGCCCGAGCTCGTCTCGGGCCTCGACGCGCCTAGGCTTGAGCGTATGATAGCCGGACTCTTCGACCTGTACCGGGATATGCGCTATAGCGTCAATCCGCGATGGGAACTGGAGCTAGCCGTCTCAAGGCTGTGCGCCATACGCGATTACGTGTCCCCCGCGGAGCTCTCGAGGACCATACGGGCTATGAAGTCCGCCATCGCGGACGGGCGAGCCCCTGGCGCAGCTTCCGTCGGGGCCGCTCTGAGGCAGGCCTCCGGGGAGGTTCCCTCGAGCCAGGCGGAACGGCCCGAGCCCGTCGTCTCGCGAGAAGGCGTCGGGACGGGAGCCGGGATGGCCGCCGCTATGGGCGCGGCTGGCGAGGCCGAGCCCGCCTCGGAGCCCGCCGTTCCCGCGGGCGAGACCGCGCGGGCCATAGCCGCCGGCGTAGAGGGTCCCGACGAGCTAGACCTCTCGGCGCTCAGGTCCGCGGCGCTCGGGGCGGTCGGCAAGAACCGCGTCGTCCTGTCCACCTGCCTGGAGCGCTCGGGCCGATGGTCGATAGAAGGCGAGAAGCTCGTCATTCCCTGCCAGAACGGGTACGACGCCGGCGCGGTGCTCGCCGACGCGGGGCTGCTGGCCAAGAAGATACTCGAGATATCCGGGCGGTCGCTGAGGATAGAGCCGAGGGCCGCCGAGGCGGCGCCTCGCCAGGCCCCCGCGCCCAAGAACGACGACGGGGACGATCCCGACGACGGGGACGACGGGCCGGCCGACCCGGTCGGCATCGTCGAGAAGGTTTTCAGGGGCAGGCGCGTCGGAGAGGCTCGCCGAGCCGACGATCGAGCGGAATCCAGCGGCGGCTACGCCGCCGACGCTGAACGGAGCGAATAATGGACTTGAACGACGTGATGAAGATGCTGAAGGATCCCCAGGCGTTGCAGAAGCAGGCGTTGGAGGCTCAGGCGAGGATGGCCTCATTGAGCGCCGTGGGCTCGGCGGGCGGCGGCATGGTCAAGATGACGCTGAACGGGGCCATGGACCTGTTGAGCGTCGAGATAGCGCCCGAGGCGATAGATCCAAACGACCCCGCGATGCTCCAGGACTTGATCAAGGCCGCGCATAACGACGCCGCCTATCGCGTGAAGGAGGCCATGCAGGCCGACGTCGCGAGGTCGATGGGGTCGATTCCGGGGTTCAACGCTTGAAGGCGCTCGAGGAGCTCGTCGGCATCCTCTCGCGGCTACCCGGGATAGGCCGGAAGAGCGCCGCGCGGATAGCCTTCCATATCCTCAAGTCCGACGACCAATACGTCGCCCTGCTCTCGGAGCGCATCGGCGCGCTGAAGGACAGGGTGAGGTTCTGCTCGATCTGCGGTTCCTATACCGAGGACGAGCCCTGCGACGTCTGCAGCTCGCCCGTGCGCGACCGAGGCCTGATCTGCGTCGTGGAACAGGCCCAGGACGTGCTTACCATCGAGGCTTCAAGGGAGTATCGCGGGCTGTACCACGTCCTGGGCGCCCTCATATCGCCCCTGGACGGCATCGGCCCCGAAGCGCTGAGGCTGGACCGGCTCGTCGCGAGGGTGAGCGACCTGGGAGCGGCCGAGGTGGTCATAGCCACCAACCCGACGGTCGAGGGCGATACCACCGCCTTGTACGTGAAGAAGGTCCTTGAAGGAACCGGCGCCCGTGTCACGAGGCTCGCGACGGGGATTCCAGTGGGCGGAGACCTCGAGTACGCTGACAAGCTGACCTTGGCCCGATCGTTCCGCGGCCGCGTGGCCCTCTAGGCCTCGATCTTCCTATAGCAGGCCTCGATGATGCCGTCGAGGCTCTCGAGCTCGAAGCCCAGCTCCCGCACTGTGGACCTATGCTCGGACGTGGACCAGTCCATGTACGCGTTGGCGTAATTGCGCTCCATGAAGTCGTATACGACGTTCTCGGCCCGGTTGGGATCGTCGCGGAATACTCCGCCGTGCTTCACCCGGTTCTTTTGCAGCTCGGCCCTGATATGGGCCCTGACCCTCGACAGGAATATCTCTTTATAGACGTCGTAGGCCCTTCCCGAGAGGCGCTTGATCCTGTCGCTGATCGATCCGGCGGCGCGCAGCTCCGGAACGCGCTCCTCGCGCCGTTTATCCTTACGCGTCTCGTAGGCTAGCGGCGAGGACTTCGGCGCTAGCGATAGCCGCCGCGGGCCCGGTCCCGATCCATCCCGGGGCTTAGGCTTCGCCGTCGCGGGTCTAGCCGGCGTAATCGGAGCGGCGGCGCGCCTAGGCGAGGGCGCGCGTCTAGGCGAAGGCGCGCGGGTAGGCTCAGGCGCGCTCGCGGGCGTGCGAGCCTGAGCTGGTCGCGCCGCCTCGGAGACTGCCTGAGCGGCCACGGCCCGCGCTGAGGCCGCCTGCGCCGAGGCGGCCTGCGAGACCTGGCCGTATAGGCCGGCCTTGATCCTGCGCCACGCGACCTGCATGTAGATATCGCCTTGCACCGTATAGCTGTAGCGCGTCGCGATGGTCGTACCTACCATCGTCAGTATATCGTCGTCCTGGTACCTCTTGGCGCGCCCGGTCTTGATGGCCTTGAGCACCTCGTAGTTCTTCGTCCCGTACTTCTTCGAATAGAGCCAGACGATGCGCTCGAAGGCGGGGTCGTCGGCGCGTAGCCAGTACTTGTGGCAGTACGCCAGGACGATGTCCTCGTCGCGCTCTATCCCCGCGGGTATCTCGATGCGCCTGACGTCGGATTCGTCGAATTCTATCTTGGCGAGGTCGAAGAAATTCTTCTTCTCGTCCTCCCGCGCCCGGCGGCTCTTGGACTCCTCCTCGGCCAGGCTGGCCGCTATGAAGTCGGCGGGCGCGTCCTCGTCTATGGACGCCTGGTCGTAGAATTCGCTGAGGAGGAAGGCGGCGCGCTCAGTCTCCGCCTTGCGGTGGCCGAGCAGCTTGGCGTAGTCGGCGTAGGTCCAGGCCATGCGGCGGGCCTCGTCGGAGTCGTCGGGAAGGAGCCGGGCGACGCGCTCGACGGCCTTGAGCACGGCGTAGGTATCCCTCATCGGCACGCCGGAGAGGGGCGCCACCACGGCGTCTATATTAGCCTTGAGCCTATCGACTATCTCGTCGGCGCGCTCGTGGAGGAGCCCGCGGAGGAAGTCCGGGAAGGCGGGGGACCTGGTCCTGTAGAGCTTGAGGAGGACTATGCGCTTCTCGTCGTCGGGATACCTCGGCCTGAGGCGCGACCTATAGATAGCCAGGGCGTCGAGCATCCTGCCGGCTGCCCGTAGGTCGAAGTAGCGTTCTATGTCCGGGTCGCCCCCGTATCGGAGCTCCGGGAAGACGCGCTCGAGTATGGCCTCGCGGACGTCGCTGGATCTGGCTTCCATTGCGTCGGCATTATATGCGCGCCGTTGCCGCGATTCAAGCCGGGGGATAAAAGGAGGGACCGCCCTCCAGGAGGGCGGTCCCCGTCACGTCCGCGCGGCCACGGCCTACTGGAGGAGCTGAAGGACCTGCTGGGTCTTCTGGTTGGCCTGGGCGAGCATGGCGTTGCCGGCCTGCGAGAGGATCTGGTTCTTGGTGAACTCGACCATCTCCGTGGCCATATCCGCGTCGCGGATGCGGCTCTCGGCGGCTTGGAGGTTCTCCGCGCCGATGTCGATGCCGCGAACCGCGTGCTCGAGCCTGTTCTGGTAGGCTCCCAGGTCTGCGCGCTGCTTGTTTACCTGCTTGAGGGCCGCGTCGAGCGTCCCGATGGACCTGTTGGCATTGTCCGGGCTGGCCAATGACAGGACGGTATCGTCTCCGACGTTCTTTACGCCGAGGGCCTTGGCGGTCATCGTGCCTATGTAGACGCGTTCCCGCTGGTCCATGTTGGCGCCGATGTGGAACCACATCGAGCCGGTGACGATATTCTCGCCGCCTTCGCGGGCGAAACGTCCGGTGAGGACGTTCATGCCGTTGAACTGGGCGTGGCTCGCGATGCGGTCTATCTCATCGACGAGCTGGGAGACTTCCACCTGGATCTGCATGCGGTCCTCGGCGGTATAGATGCCGTTGGAGGACTGCACAGCGAGCTCGCGGAGGCGCTGGATTATGTCCTGCGTCTCCTGGAGGTAGCCTTCCGTGCTCTGGATGAACGAGATGCCGTTGGCCGCGTTCTTGGAGGCCTGGTTCAAGCCCCTGATCTGCGACCGCATCTTCTCCGATACCGCGAGTCCGGAAGCGTCGTCGCCGGCGCGGTTGATCCGCAGTCCGGAGGCGAGCTTCTCCATATTCTTCTCGACGCTGCCGTTCGTGACCCCTAGAGAGCGATTGGCGAACATCGCACTAAGGTTGTGATTGATGATCATAACCTGATCTCCTTTCCATAGAAGCGACGGCCTACGGCCGCCTCGGCATCCTTGCCGAAATGCATGTGACGATATCTCCGGTACGCTGCTCCGGGCCGCACCCGTGAACGTGAACCGAATAGTCTCGCCCGGGAACGGCGTTCGGCGATCGCGCGTTCGCTTCGCATCCGTCCCCCGGCGGGCCTACACTAATAGCTATCGGCGTACGGCGCGCGGGCTTTAGCGCGTAATGAGCGTTACGCGGGCAAGGCGCGGGGGCCCGCCGGCGCATAGCCGGCCCGGCCCGGTTTAGCTTGTCCGCGCGGCTAGCGACGTGCTAGACTGGGGCGGGCGCCGATCCGGCGCCGATGGGGGGATCTGGATGAAGGTTCGCGATATCGTCACCACGCTCGACGGGGTCCTGCTTACCGGCGAGGGCTTGCTCGACGTTGATATCCAAGCCGCGTGCGGGGCGGACCTCATGAGCGACGTCATGGCCTTCGTGAAGGAGAACGTCGTCCTCCTCACCGGGCTCGTGAACCCGCAGTCCATTCGCACCGCGGACCTTATGGATATCCGCGTCGTGGTCTACGTCAGGGGCAAGACGCCGCCCAAGGACATGGTCGCCGAGGCGGAGCGGAACGGCATGGCCGTCATCGCCACGAGATACTCGATGTTCCTGGCCTGCGGCCGTCTCTACGAGGCCGGCCTCCGCGGCGGCGGGACGCGCGAGCCGCGATAGGCCGGGATGAAGCTCCGTTACGACGTGCCCGGCGACGATCTATCCCTCGCGGGCAAGGCGAGCGCCGAGGTCAAGCGCGCGCTCGGCCGGCTCGGGGTTGATCCCGGGGCCATCAAGCGCGCCGCCGTCTCGATGTACGAGGCGGAGATCAACATGGTCATACACGGCGGCGGGGGCGTGGCCACCGCGGAGCTGAGCCCCGAGCGAGTGGTCGTCGTCATGGAGGATTCCGGCCCCGGCATCCCCGACCTCGACCTGGCCATGCAGGAGGGCTACTCGACGGCCCCCGAGTGGATACGCGAGATGGGCTTCGGGGCGGGCATGGGCCTGCCCAACATGAAGCGCAACGCCGACGAGCTCCGCATCGAGTCGGAGGTCGGCAGGGGAACGAAGGTCACCATCGTCGTCGCCTTCGGCGCCGCGGGGGGGGCCGAGGCTTGAACGGCCCCAGCTTCCATTCCGTCACGCTCGATCCCGCCAAGTGCAAGGGCTGCACGACGTGCATACGCTTCTGCCCTACCGAGGCCATCCGGGTCAGGAAGGGCAGGGCCTACATCATAGACGAGCGCTGCATCGATTGCGGCGAGTGCATTCGGACCTGCCCCAATAACGCTAAGAAAGCCGTCTCGGACCCGCTCTCGGCCATCGAGCGCTTCGCCGTGCGCGTGGCCCTGCCCGCCCCGACCCTGTACGGCCAGTTCGACGAGCGTTTCTCCGTCGACCGAATCCTCTGCGGGCTCCTGGACCTGGGCTTCACCGACGTCTTCGAGGTAGCCGAGGCCGCGGAGGCGGTGGCGAGCGAGACGGCCGGATGGATCGCCGCCGCCGGCGACGGCGGCCCGTGGATATCGTCGGCCTGCCCCGCCGTGGTCAAGCTCCTGCAGGTCAGGTTCCCTAGCCTCCTCGACAGGCTCGCTCCCGTGATCTCGCCGATGGAGGCCGCCGCCAGGATCGTCAAGGAGCGGCTGTATCCGGGGCGGGCCGACGTCGGCGTGTTCTTCATCTCCCCGTGCGCGGGCAAGGTGACGGTCTCCAGGGTCCCGCAGGGCTTGTCGGAGTCGGCCGTGGACGGCGTCATCTCCATCAAGGATATCTATCTGCCCCTGCGGAACGCGCTGCCCGGCGTCGAGGAGCGGCCTATCGCCAGGGCGAGCGGACGAGGCGTGGCCTGGGCCCACATCGACGGCGAGAGCGACGCCGTGGGCGTGCCGAGGGCTATAAGCGTGTCCGGTATCGCCGACGTCATCGGCGTCTTCGAGGCCTTGGAGAACGGCAAGCTGAAGGACGTCGCGTTCATCGAGGCCCTGGCCTGCCCGGCGGGCTGCGTCGGCGGTCCGTTGACGGTGGAGAACCCCTATATCGCGCGAGCCAGGCTCAAGGCGCTGGAGCGTCGGTCCGGCGAGGGGACGGACCGGCGGAACCCCGTCGGCGAGATCCAGGGCGGGGCGCCCGGCATAGGGCTCGGGTTCGAGGAACCGGTGAAGGCGCGCTCGGGACTGCGGCTGGCGCCCGATATGCTCAAGGCGATGATACTGCTCGAGGAGACCGAGCTGATAGGCGAGACCCTTCCCGGGCTCGATTGCGGCTCGTGCGGCGCGCCGACCTGCCGCGCCTTCGCCGAGGACGTCGCCAAGGGCGACGCGCTGATTACCGACTGCATTTTCAAGCTCAGGGAGAACGTGAGGAAGCTGGCCGAGGAGCTTATCAATATGGAGCGGCTGCAGCCGCCGGGGCTCGATAAGGACTGAGCGGGAAATGGACCGGGCGGGCCGGGCTATCGAGGCCTTAGGCCCCCGAAATGCGCCGCGCCTCTGCCGTGGCCTCGGCGAGGGGCCGTTCCCGCACGAACGAGTAGAGGAGCCGGTAGCCGTCCTTGACCTTACGCTTGAATACCTGGCGAACCTTCGTATCCACCTCTGACAGGGTCTCGAAACCGTATATCTTCTCGCGCTCCCGGCCCTCGCCGGCGCGCCACGCTACGGTAAGGGCGAAGCGCGCCGTGAGGAGCGGCTGCCTGTCGTGGATGGTATAGTACCTTATGGAGCCGTCGGCACCCGGTTTGTACAGCGTAATGATCATCAGCCAGATTATCGGCAGGAAGGCTCCGGGGCTCAAGTGGGGGCCGCGGCTTTTATCGACGCTGCCGTTAGAATTACGTAAAATTCGGTATAGAATAATTTGACAAAAGGACACGCGGCGATTATATTCTATCTCTGCCTCTTTTTTCATTTCTCTTGAAAAGACTTGAAATGCTTTGCGTTTCTTGACTAATTACGCAAAGGCGATATCGGGAGTTTTACCCTTGAATAAACGGGATTTTCCGCGAATACACTTCTACGACCAAGACTTCGTCGATATCTATGACCGAACCTGGGCGTGGATAGCGGATTATTGGACAAACTCCGGTACCGACAGCGGCATCGGGGGCGGGAAGTTCTTCTTCTATCCTCCCGAGCGTAGGCTCGATCAGCTCGAGCAATCGTTCGCCTCGTTCTTCCTCGTCTATTCCAATAGGATATATTCCGCGTCCAACGGGCTCGACGCCCTGTACTCCAAGCAGGAGGAGAACGGCGCGATACGCTGGATGTACGAGATAGACTCCGGCGCCGCCGTCTTGCCCCCGGAGAACCCCGAGGGAGTGAGCCTGCCCTTGTTCGCGTGGGCTGAGTACAACCTCTACCACAAGAGCGCCAATAAGAAGCGCGTCAAGGAGGTCATGCCCGTCCTCCAGCGCTACTACGCGTGGCTCGAGGCGACCTTCAAGCGCCCGAACGGCCTCTTCGAGGTACCCGTCGCCGCTACCGGGATGGCTAACTCGCCCAGGGACGGCGCCTGCTACCTCGTGGATTTCAACGCGGCGATGGCCGTGAACGCGCTCTACATGTCGGCGCTAGGCGATATCCTCAACGACAAGGAAATCGGCTTCCAGTACAAGCGCAATTACTTCTCCCTGAAGACCAGGATTAACAACTTCATGTGGAACGCCGACGACGGCTTCTACTACGACGTCGACGCGGCCGAGCGCCAGGTCCGCAATAAGACCATCGGCGGCTTCTGGCCCCTGCTCGCGGAGATACCTAACGAGGAGAGGGCCGAGGCCATCATCGCCCACCTGACCGATCCCGCGACGTTCGGAACGGAGAACCCCTTCCCGTCGCTGGCGGTTGACTGCGAGCATTACGATAAGCGCGGCCTCGGCTACAAGGGAGCGGTACTCCCGCAGTTTACCTACATGGTGATCAAGGGGCTCGAGAAGTATAACCAGTGGGAGCTGGCGCGCGACTGCGCCATCCGCCACCTGTACTTCATGCTTGATTCGGCCCATCAGAACGGCGAGCATAGGCAGACGCTCTGGGAGGCGTACCAGCCGCAGAACGAGGGCAAGGCGATCTGGCCCGATAGGGCGGATTGGCCGCGGGCGCAGTACCTGGGCTTCTCCGGCCTCGCGACCGTCGCGCTGATGATAGAGAACATCGTGGGCCTATCCGTGTCCCTGCCGCGCAAGACCGTCGACTGGATCATCCCCAACCTCGAGATCATGGGCATCGAGAACCTGAGCCTCAAGCGTAACATGGTGACTATCCTGTCGAATAAGAGCGGCCGCGGCTGGGAGATCCATATGGAATCCGAGAAGCTGTACTACTTCACGATTAACGTCATAGGAAAGAAGAAGAAGACGCTTCCCATCCCGTCCGGCAAGTGCTCGATGCTGATCGACAAGATATAGCCGACGCCCGACCAGCCCGATACGATACTAATAGGAAAGCCGCCCCGAGAGGCGGCTTTTCTCGTATAGCGCTCGTACGCTAATCCATCGCGCGGACGGTCACCGATCCCATCATCGCGAAGCCCGATATCTCTACCCAGGTGGGAGCGCCCAGTATCTGCTGGTCGACCTCGCGGCCGGCCCGGCTCTCGCCCATGAAGGCGAAGGCGTTGAGGCGGACGGGGAGGCCCCTGGGCACGATGACCTTCGTCTCCCCCATCAGGGTGAACGCCTCGATGCGGATAGGCCCGGGGGGCAGGTCGGCGTCCCGCAGGTCGAGCTTGGTCGAGCCCATGACGGTGAACGAGGACACGCGATCGCTGGATAGCCAGTTCCCGGTAAGGTTCCTGTCGCCCATCACGCACCCCGTCGTCATGGGCGCGGCCCCGACCAGCGAGTTGTCGGTACGGTTCCTCGCTCCGGTCCGGGGCTCCTGGGCCCTTCCGCGCTCGCGGCGGCCTTCGGCGCCCTTGACGGCCGGGAGGTCGAAGGAAAGCCGTTCCAGCTCTTCTATCCTCGTCGCGGCCGTCGCGGCCGTCGCGCGTCGCTCGTACTCGTCCATGGTTATCGCGTCCGACGCGAAGGCCGCGGTTAGCCTGTCTATAGCGTCTTGCCTGACTGATTCGATGCCCCGGTATCGGTCGTCCTTGGGCTGGCCTTGGTATGCGGTCATTCTTCCCTCCATGATCGGCTTCGTATCGGACCCGATGCGGCGTCCCGTCCCCGTACCCGTTCGGCGTAAGGGCTACGATCCTAATCCTATAATATCGCCGAATACGAGACCTTCGGCAAGTGCGGAGCGTTTTTTCTTTAACATGACATTTGGTTCATATAGATATTTATTGCTTGACAAATGTCATCTTCGGCGATATCGTCCTTTCGTATCGTTCCGCGCACGAATCGACCCTTCGCTCGAATCGGGCACAAAAAAAACACGACGCAGCTCCTCTAAAAGACAGTCGCGCCGCAATACGACCGAGCCGTCGGAGCCCGGTATCCAGTCACTAGTAAGGAGTCATGCATGAGCGACGATCTGCACGGCTATTTCTTCGAAGAGCTCGAGGCGGGCATGTCCGCCTCCTTCGCGAAGACCGTCACCGAGGCCGACATCGCGGCCTTCGCCGGCCTTTCCGGGGATTTCAATCCGGTCCACGTGAACGAGGAGTTCGCCAAGACGACCATGTTCAAGGGGCGCATCGCGCACGGAATGCTCTCCGCCGCCTTCATCTCCACCGTCCTAGGCATGAGGATGCCCGGCCCCGGATGCATCTACGTCTCGCAGGCGCTTAAGTTCAAGGCTCCCGTACGCATCGGCGATACCGTCGCCGCTCGCGTCGAGGTCGTCGGAAAGGTTCCGGAGAAGAAATTCGTCACGTTCAAGACGACCTGCTCGGTGGGCGAGAAAATCGTGGTAGACGGCGAAGCGACCATCCTCGTTCCTTCTCGCCCGTAGTGGTGAGAGGTGATTCACGAGTACAGTATCCTGTTTCAGGAATCTGGGTTATTCTAGTCGTCGACTAGTAATCAAGGAGGTAGACCTATGGTACAGGCGATGATCAGGTTGAGGATGGGCGCGCACGACGCGCATTACGGCGGCGAGCTCGTGGACGGCGCGAAGATGCTGCAGCTGTTCGGCGACGTGGCTACCGAGCTGCTCATCCGTAACGACGGCGACGAAGGGCTGTTCGCGGGCTACGAGAAGGTCGAGTTCCTCGCACCCGTATTCGCGGGCGATTACATCGAGGCCTCCGGCGAGATCGTCAACGTAGGCAACTCCTCGCGCAAGATGAGCTTCGAGGCCAGGAAGGTGATAGCCCCCAGGAAGGACCTAAGCGACTCCGCCGCCGACCTCCTCTCCGAGCCCGTCGTCGTCTGCAGGGCGACGGGTACCTGCGTCGTGCCGAAGGATAAGCAGAGGAAGAAAGCGCTCTAATAAGATACATAGTATCGATATAAAAAGCTTGACAATGGCAACGATCCGGAATTACATTCGGGAGGGCCGATACCCGAGGCACGGAGGCATGGATGGCATTCGAGAATTTCGTCGTCGTCGTGGAGGAGCGGATAGCGCTCGTCACGATAAATCGCCCGCAGGCGCTTAACGCGCTGTCCCGGGCCGTGCTCGAGGAACTGGACGAGGCGCTCGACCAGATCGAGTCGTCGTCAGGCGTCGACGCCGTCATACTGACGGGCGAGGGCAAGGCCTTCGTGGCCGGGGCCGATATCGCCGAGATGCGCGGCATGAGCGCGGAGGAGGGCAGGGCCTTCGGGGTCCTCGGGTCGCGCGTCTTCAGGCGCATCGAGCGGTTCCGCATACCGGTGATAGCCGCCGTCAACGGGTTCGCGCTCGGCGGCGGCTGCGAGCTGGCCATGGCCTGCGATATCAGGATAGCCAGCGACAAGGCTAAGTTCGGCCAGCCCGAGGTCGGGCTAGGCATTATTCCAGGCTTCTCCGGCACGCAGCGCCTGCCTCGTATCGTAGGCGCGTCAAAGGCCAAGGAGCTTATTTTCACCGGCGACATGATAAAGGCGGACGAGGCGCTCGCCATCGGCCTCGTATCCAAGGTCGTCCCGCCCGAGGAGCTCCTGCCGGCGTGCAGGGCGCTAGCGGCGAAGATAGGCAAGAACGCCTCTGGAGCCGTCGCCTACGCCAAGGCCGCCGTGAACCGCGGCCTGGAGACGGACATCGAGACGGGAATGGAGCTGGAACAGAATCTCTTCGGCCTATGCTTCGCTAGCGCCGACCAGAAGGAGGGCATGGGCGCCTTCATCGAGAAGAGGCCCGCGTCCTTCGTAGGAAAATAGGCCCGATCGTCGAGCCAAGGAGGAGCGAAATGAAGGTAATGGTACTAGGAGCCGGGACCATGGGCTCGGGGATCGCCCAGGCGTTCGCCCAGTCCGGTTTCGAGGTGATAGTCAGGGACCTGGAGCAGGCCTACGTCGACAAGGGCCTCGCTGGCATAGGCAAGAGCCTCGACCGCATAGCTGCCAAGGGCGGCATGACCGAGGACGAGAAGAAGGCCGCGCTCGGCCGGGTGACCGGCACGACCGACATCGGCCTGGCCGCAGGCGTCGACCTCGTCGTGGAGGCCGCCGTAGAGAACATGGCCATCAAGAAGAAGGTCTTCGCCGAGCTGGACTCCGTGTGCAAGCCCGGGGCCATACTCGCGACCAACACGTCGTCGCTGTCCATCACCGAGATCGCCGCCGCGACCGGCAGGCCCGACAAGGTGATAGGCATGCACTTCTTCAACCCGGTACCGATGATGAGGCTCGTAGAGGTAATAAAGGGCCTCGCGACCTCCGAGGAGACGAAGGCGACCATCACGGATCTGTGCGCCAAGCTGGGCAAGACTCCCGTCGAGGTGAACGAGGCCCCCGGCTTCGTGGTCAACAGGATCCTCGTCCCCATGATCAACGAGGCCATCGGCATACTCGCCGACGGGGTGGCGAGCGCCAAGGACATCGACGAGGCTATGAAGCTGGGCGCCAACCACCCGATAGGGCCGCTCGCCCTGGCGGACCTGATAGGCAACGACGTCAACCTCGCCATCATGGAGACGCTCTACTCGGAATTCGGCGACCCTAAGTACCGTCCGCATCCGCTACTGCGGAAGATGGCGCGCGCCGGCCTGCTCGGAAGGAAATCGGGCAAGGGTTTCTTCGACTACTCGAAATAGAAGCGGATAGCCGCGTCCGTGGGGGGCGCGGCTATCCAGAAATCAACCACGAGCCCAACGACTCGAAATTAGAGGATACCAATGGATTTTCAGACTGACAAGGAGCATTCGCTGCTCCAGACGATGCTCAAGGACTTCGCGGAGACGGAGGTCAAGCCGCTCGCGAAGGAAGTCGACGAGAAGGAGGCCTTCCCCGTCGAGACCGTCAAGAAGATGGCGCGCTTCGGCATGATGGGCATGCCCTTCCCCAAGGAAGTGGGCGGGGCCGGCGGCGATAACCTAGGCTACGTCATGGCCGTAGAGGCCATGTCGAAGGTATGCGGGACTACGGGCGTGATACTTTCCGCCCACACCTCGCTCTGCGCCGCGCCCATCTACGAGTACGGCACGCCCGAGCAGAAGCAGAAGTACCTGCCCGCCCTCGCCAGGGGGGAGAAGCTCGGGGCCTTCGGGCTTACCGAGCCCAACGCGGGAACCGACGCCGCCGGCCAGCAGACGACCG
This sequence comes from Spirochaetota bacterium, assembly GCA_018816345.1. Taxonomy (GTDB): domain Bacteria; phylum Spirochaetota; class Spirochaetia; order Treponematales; family UBA12059; genus SZUA-370. The sequence goes on from JAHIWG010000031.1 coordinate 20,154, forward strand.
CCGTGCTCGACGGAGACCACTACGTCCTCAACGGCTCCAAGCTGTTCATCACCAACGCCGGCTACGCCGACGTCTATATAGTCTTCGCGATGACCGACCGCTCCAAGGGAACGCGCGGCATCTCCGCGTTCATAGTCGAGAGCGACATGCCCGGCTTCTCCATAGGCAAGAAGGAAGAGAAGATGGGCATACGCGGCTCCTCGACCTGCGAGCTCATCTTCGAGAACGTCAAGGTGCCCGCGGCCAACCTCCTCGGGAAGGAGGGCGGCGGCTTCGGCATAGCGATGAAGACGCTGGACGGCGGGCGCATAGGCATAGCGGCGCAGGCCCTCGGCCTCGCCCAGGGCGCGATCGACGAGACCGTGGCCTACGTCAAGGAGCGCAAGCAGTTCGGGAAGAGCATAGCCCAGTTCCAGAACACCCAGTTCCAGCTCGCCGACATGCAGGCCAAGACCGACGCCGCGAGGCTCTTAGTCTACAAGGCCGCGTGCAACAAGGACGCTAGGCTCCCCTACTCGGTAGAGGCGGCGACCGCGAAGCTGTTCGCCTCCGAGACCGCCATGGAGGTGACCACGAAGGCCGTTCAGCTCCACGGCGGCTACGGCTACACCCGCGAGTACCCGGTGGAGCGCATGATGCGCGACGCCAAGATCACCGAGATATACGAGGGCACCTCCGAGGTCCAGCGCATGGTCATCTCGGCGACGATGCTGAAGTAACCGGCCCGGCCGGCATAGAGAAGGAACGAACGCGATGAACATAGTAGTGTGCATGAAGCAGGTCCCCGATACCACGGAGGTCAAGATCGACCCCGTCACCGGGACCCTGATACGGGAAGGCATCCCGAGCATCATCAACCCCGACGACAAGAGCGGGCTCGAGGCCGCCCTCGTGCTCAAGGAGAGGGTCGGCGCCAAGGTGACCGTCCTGTCCATGGGGCCGCCCCAGGCCGACCTCGCGCTGCGCGAGGCCCTGGCGATGGGAGCCGACGAGGCCGTGCTCCTGTCTGACCGCGCCTTCGGCGGGGCAGACACCTGGGCCACGTCGACGACAATAGCGGCCGCCCTCAGGAAGCTCGGCTTCGACCTAATCATCTGCGGCCGCCAGGCCATCGACGGCGATACCGCCCAGGTCGGGCCCCAGATAGCGGAGCACCTGAGCCTGCCCCAGGTCAGCTACGTCAGCGAGCTGGAGCTGGCCGGGGACTCGGTCGTCGTCAAGAGGACGTTCGAGGACGGATACCAGCGGATCAAGGTCAAGCTGCCCTGCCTCCTTACGACCCTCAAGGACATGAACAGCCCGCGCTACATGTCGGTCGCCGGCATATTCGACGCGTACAAGAAGGACGTCCAGGTATGGGGCCTCGCCGACATCGTGGTCGACGAGGCGAACATAGGCCTCAAGGGCTCGCCTACCCGGGTCAAGAAATCCTTCACCAAGGGCGCCAAGTCGGCCGGCAAGGTCTACGAGGTCGATCCCAAGGAAGGCGCCAGGATAATCGTCGAGGCGCTCAAAGAGAAGTTCGTCATCTAAGGCGAGCGGCATACAGGAGTAAACGAAATGAACATATCCGAATACAAGGGCGTGATGGTCTTCGCCGAGCAGCGCTCGGGCCAGGTCCAGAAGATAGCGTACGAGCTCCTTGGCGTCGGGCGCCGCATCGCCGACACGCTCGGAGAGCCCCTGGTGGCACTCCTCGTCGGGTCCGGCGTCACCGACGCGCAGGCGAAGGACCTGATAGCCCAGGGCGCCGACGAGGTGCTGATCGCCGACGACCCCGCCCTCGCCGTCTATATGACCGAGCCCTACGCCAAGGCCATGACGCTCGCCATAGAGACGCGCAAGCCCGGAATAGTCTTCACCGGAGCCACGACCATCGGGCGCGACCTGGCGCCCCGCGTCTCCGCCCGCGTGAGGACGGGCCTGACGGCCGACTGCACCGGCCTCGAGGTCGAGGACGGCACGCGCAACCTCCTTATGACCAGGCCGGCCTTCGGCGGCAACATCATGGCTACCATCATCTGCCCGGAGCATCGTCCCCAGATGTCCACGGTGCGCCCCGGCGTCATGCGCAAGCTGGAGCGCGACGATTCCAGGACCGGTACGGTCAAGCGCCTCGGGCTCAAGATCGAGGCCGCCGACAAGAACGTCGAGATCCTCGAGGCCGTCGTCGAGAAGGCCGCCAAGAAGAGCATAGAGGAGGCTTCCGTGCTCGTCTCCGGCGGGCGCGGACTCGGGACCCCGGAGAATTTCGAGAAGCTAAACGGCGTCGCCGCCGAGCTGGGCGGGCTCGTCTCGGCCTCCCGCGCCGTCGTCGACGCGGGCTGGGTAGGCCAGGACAGGCAGGTCGGCCAGACCGGCAAGACGGTCAGGCCCGACGTCTACATCGCCTGCGGCATCTCCGGCATGATCCAGCATATAGCCGGCATGGAGGACTCCGAGTTCATAGTGGCCGTCAACAAGAACGCGGGCGCGCCCATCTTCGAGTACTCCGACATCGGCATCGTCACGGACGTGAACAAGCTGGTCCCCGCCCTGGTCGAGGAGCTGCGGGCCGTAAAGGCCGCCGGCTAACCGGCGTACCGGCCGGCCTTCCTGCCGGCCGGTACGTATAACGGCCGCTCGGGAGCGATCCCGGGCGGCCGTCCCGTCCTACGCCTTCTCCCACGCCCGCGAGCGGAGGCTCATCGAGAAGCCTATGCGCCGATAGAAGTCCTGCTTCGAGCCTACGAAGGCCCGCTCCGCGCCGAGACCCGAGGCCCTGCGCAGTCCTTCCATCACCACGGCCCGGCCCAGTCCCATCCGTCGGTACTCGGGGCGCGTGCACACGGGTTCGAGGAAGGCCGCGCGATTGCGGTCGTCGAGCCACACGATGCAGCACGACGCGTACTCGCCGCCCGGAGAGACCGTCGCGAGGTCGAGCTCCGGCCGGTAATCGGGAGCCTTCCTGACCTCCGCGTACTCGGCGACGCTCATCCATTCCCGCGGGTCCGCATGGCCGAATCCGAGTCCCTGGACCTTGCACCGCTCCGCGGGGTCCATGTCCTCGGCCATCGACGCGAGGCCGAAGCCTTCGGGGAGGCTGGCGGAGGGCGCCGTCCCGATGGCTAGATCGGCCCAGCAGGAAGAGCGCTCGGGGTTCGCGACGAATCCCCGCCCGCCGAGCGCGGCTAGCAGGGCGTCGTCGCGATCGTAGGCGTAGATCGAGCGCGCCGCCCCGGCCGGCTTCGGCAGCGTCTCCGCGTAGTCGAGCATCTCGTCGAGGAGAGCGTCGTAGCCGGGCCTTCGCTGCACGAAGAATTCCCCGTCCGGCTCGGGCGATTCCACGTTGACTACGCCCGCGATTTCCCCGTTCCCGTCCTCCCATATCCTTATGGAGCCCTCGAAGAACTCGATGTTCCTAGCCGTCCCCGCGGGGTCGCCTTCCCTGAACACGCTCGGATGGAAGCGAGCCCAGTTCCATCGCTCGATTCCCCAGTTCAACGGCTCCCCGAAGGCGTAGAAGGTCTCCTTGAGGAAGTCGCGGACGCGGATGAAGTCTTCGGCCGGCCTGTATCGGCGCATGGCTGTTCTCATGGCGGCACCTCTTAAGGGCCAGTATAGCCGCCGGGCCCGCCGCCCTCGATATACATTTCAATTAGGAATAAAAAAAGGCCCTCTCGCCGCGAGAGGGCCTCGGACGACGCCGGTCCGGCCCTAGCGCCAGACGAACCAGACGAAGAGTCCCGCCGCCGCGGTCGTCAGCACGGTGAAGGGCCCCGCGACCTTGACCCAGTCGCTAAACTTGAGCACCGTGCCGCGCTTCTTGAGTATGCCTACCGCGACGACGTTCGCGGAGGCGCCGAAGGGCGTGAGGTTGCCGCCGATGCACGAGCCTATGAGCAGGCCGAACATGTACAGCTCGGGCCGGAGGCCCAGCCCCGAGGCTAGCTCGGCCGCCACCGGCAGCATCACGATGATGTACGGCACGTTGTCGATGAAGCCGGAGAGCAGGACCGAGACGGCGATTATGACTATGTAGCCGGTCGCGACGCTGTCGCCGACGAATCGGCCGAGGGCGAGGGACATGTCCTCGAGGAGGCCGGTCTCCGAGATGGCCCCTACGACCACGAAGATGCCGACGAGGAATAGGATTGTCTCCCAGTCCAGGCCCTTGACGAGCCGCCAGACCTCCGAGCGCGACTCCCTCATGACGAGTCGGTACCAGGCGAGCCCGACGAGGCCGAGCGCGAAGACGTAGCCGCCGGAGAGCAGCGAGAAGCCCTCGAACAGGAACGAGATGACCGCGAGGCCGGCTATGAGCGAGACGAGGAGCGCCGTGGGGAACCAGGTCCTCACCGGCTCGGCCGGCAGGTCCATCTTCTGGTTCTTCATCCCGCGGTAGAAGAAATAGAAGAATACGGCGCCTACCAGCATGCCCGCCTGCACGGCGAAGAATACCGAGAGCTTCCCGTCCTTGACGAAGAAGTCGTTGAACGAGTAGCCGGCGAAGCCCGCGAATATCATCGAGGGCGGGTCGCCTACCAGGGTAGCGGTGCCCTGGAGGTTCGACATGACCGCGATGCCCATGAGGAAGTACCGTACGTCGACCTTCATCTTGTCGCTCAGCGCCAGCGCGATGGGCGCCATGACGAGCAGGGTCGCGACGTTCTCGACGAAGGCGGAGAGGAGGCCAGTCATGACCAGTATGAACACGACCGCCCAGCCCAGGTTCGGGGCCTTGACGACGATCTTGTCGGCGAGGCGGGCCGGGGCCCTGGAATAGATGAACAGGTCGGCTATCACGAGGCTGCCTACGTAGATGAGCAGCACGTTCCAGTTGATCAGCTCGCCAAAGATCTTAGCGGGCGAAACGACGCCGAGCAGCCCCACGACGAGGGCCGCGCCGAGCGTGAACCACGCCTTCTTGTGCGGGAACGCGATGACGAGGCCGTACATGACGACGGCTAGGCCCAGTATCAAGTATTTCATCAGAGATGCTCCTTCGCGGCCGAGAGGCCGCTACAATGAAAAAGACCTTTCGCATGGGTCCGGTTTACGGGCGCATGCGAAAGGTCTTGTTTCCGTCCGGGCCCATGGCGAGGCCTCGGCGGCCGTCCGACCAGGCTAACCCGTTTTAGGGCGCCGGCTGTTGATCCGGACGATGCAACTACTCCCCTCTCGATACCGCGGAGAGGATACGCCGGAGCGGTCCGGTGGTCAAGTGGACTGGCGCTCGGAGAAGGAGCCGCCCTCGTAGCCCTGGATGCGCGCTCCCTCCTCGGCTAGCTCCAGGCGCCGTAGCGCCAGGGCGCAATAGGACGGGGAACGCTCTATGCCGACGAAGCGGCGCCCGAGCTTCTTCGCGGCGACCGCGGTTGTGCCGGAGCCCAGGAACGGATCGAGGACCAGGTCGCCGGGCGCGGAGCTGGCCAGCAGTATGCGGGCGATCAGCTTCTCGGGCTTCTGCGTTGGGTGGTCGGTGTTCTCGGGCATCGACCAGAACGGCACCGTCATGTCCTCCCATAGGTTAGAGGCTCCGGTAAGCCGCCACCGGCCCGTCTCGTCCTCGGTCCAGTCCTTGGGTGCGCCGTCCCGCCGGTAGGGCGCCACGACCCGCTTGCGCAGGCGGACGGCGTCCGCGTCGAAGCGGTAGTCGCGGCCGACCGTGGCGAACCAGACGTCCTCGGAGGCGTTCTTCCAGTTCGACGCGGACGACCGGCCCTTGTCCCGCTTCCAGGTGATCCTGTTCCTGACCACGAGGCGCTCGGCTAGGGCGAGGTAGACGGCCGAGGAGGAGCGCCAGTCCGAGCAGACGTAGACCGAGGCGGTCGGCTTGAGCGAGGCGAGTACGGAGCCCAGCCAGGCCCGGGTATATTCTAGGTACGCCTCGTGGCCCATGGGCGCGAAGCGCTCCCCGTCGAAGTCCTTGGGAAGGTCGTAGGGCGGGTCGGCGACGAGGAGGTCTACGCTCGAGGGCGGCAGCAGAGGGCCTATCTCGGACGAGTCCCCGAGGAAGACCGCGTCGACGGCGTCTCCCGGCCTCATCCGGCCGTCCGGCGCCGGCGTCATCTCCGACGGATCGCGCGCCATGGCGGCGTACCGGGCCTCCTCGAGGGGCGATAGCCGTATGGTCCTGTTCCGCGGAGCGCCGGATCGCTCCCTGTAGTCCGCCTCGTCCGGGCCGTCGCTTAAAAGATCCATGGGCGGTATCATGCGCGGCCGCCCCGAGGGCGGTCAATACCGATTGCCCCCCCGTTTTCCTTGCCGCGCGGGCCGGGCCTTCGTACACTAGGATCATGAACATAGCGATAGAAACCATAGACTCCAGGACCTCGGTCCGATCCTATTCCGGGCTCGCCCTCGACTCCGCGGATCGTAGGCTGCTAGAGAGGGCCATGGCCGAAGCGGGGCCCTGTCCCTTCGGCACGCAACCCCGTTTCGTCCTCGTCGAGCCGGAGGCGGTCGGCGAGGTCGCGTCGGGCCGAATAGGCACCTACGGGGTGATCAAGAACGCGCCCGCCTTCGTCATCGGGGCGACCCGGTCGGCGCCGTTCGCGTTCGCGGACTACGGATACGCCCTCGAGGGCGTCATGCTCGCCGCGGCCGCCGCGGGGCTAGGCACGTGCTGGCTGGGCGGCACCTTCGACAGGGCCGGGGTAGCCTCGGCCCTGCGCCTCGGGGACGGAGAGATCGTGCCGGCGGTGACGCCCGTGGGCGACCCGGCGGAGCGCAGGTCGTTCGTAGACTCGGCCATGCGCGCCCTGGCCGGGTCGAAGAAGCGCAAGGGCTGGTCAGAGCTGTTCTTCGACGGAACCTGGGACCGGCCTCTCTCGGAGGCGGACGCGGGGCCGTGGGCCCGAGCGCTCGGCGCGGTCAGGTCCGGGCCCTCGGCCTCTAACAAGCAGCCTTGGAGGATAGTACGCACGGGCCCGGGGACCGGCCCTCTTTTCCATCTATTCCTCGACGAGGACAGGGGCTATAACAACGCCATACGAGGGGTCAGGATCCAGGAGATAGATATCGGCGTAGCCATGCGGCATTTCGAGGCGGCCGCGCGTTCCTTAGGGCTTCCCGGGGCCTGGACGAGGCTCGAGGACGCGCCCGTCGCGTACGACGATCCTCTCTCGTACTACTCGAGCTGGATATCTGGCTAATCATTGTTAGAATTTGCCCTGGCGCCGGGTAAGGGCTATATTTCAATCGTGGCCTGGCCGAGTCGGCCGTGGGCCGCTAAGCACGATCGAAACGAGGAGAGACGCATGATTTCCAAGAAAATAGTTGACAGGATCAACCTTCAGATCAACCGCGAGATGTATTCCGCCTACCTGTACATGGCCATGTCGGCCAAGCTAGGCGACGACGGCTATAAGGGCATCGCGACGTGGATGATGACTCAGTACCACGAGGAGATGTTCCACGCGATGAAATTCTTCGCCTACCTCCAGAGCCAGGGGGCCATGCCGAAGATAGACAAAATTGACGCCCCGACCGTCAAGGCGAAGACGGTCAAGGAGATATTCGAGGCTACGCTCGAGCATGAGAAGTACGTGACGGCCTCGATCCGCGAGCTCCTGGAGCTGGCGCTCGCCGAGAAGGACTACGCGACCGAGAACCTCGTGCGCTGGTACGTCAACGAGCAGGTCGAGGAGGAGCAGAACGCCGTCGACATCATCCAGAAGATAGACCTGATAGGCGAGAACAAGCAGGGGCTGTTCATGCTCAACGCCGAGCTCGCCGCGCGGACGCCGACCATACCGCTCGACTACACCGCGCCCTTCCCCGCCGTATAGGCCCCGCCTATACGCCGTCCGCTTCCGCCGCGCCGGCGATACCGCCAGGCGCGGCTCATCAACGCTTCCTGGAGGGCCCGATGTGCGACACGTTCTACCTGCCTAGCGATAGCGGCGTATTCTTCGGCAAGAACTCCGACCGTAACGCCGCCGAGCCGCAGGCCTTGCGGCTCGTGCCGCCCAGGAAGGCCTCGAACCGCGTTAGGGTCGGGCCGCGCGAATTCGACCTGAACGACGCCGGCCACGCCATGGCTATTTCGTGCCCGACGTGGATGCCCGGCGCTGAGATGGGGTTGAACGGGGCAGGGGTCGCCATAGGCAACGAGGCGGTGTTCAGCCGCTTCAAGGCCGCGCCAGGCGGGATACTGGGCATGGACTTCGTCAGGGCCGCCCTGGCGTCCTCGTCGACGGCCCAGGAGGCGCTCGAGACGCTGATAGCCCTGACGGAGCGCTACGACCAGGGAGGCAACGGAGCCTTCAAGGGTAGGATGGTGTATAATAACTCCTACCTGATAGCCGGCCCCGACGGGGCGTTCGTGCTCGAGACGGCGGCCAAGCGCTGGGCCTGGAAGCCGGCCCAGGGGCCTACCGCCGTATCGAACTCGTACTCCATACTCGAGGACTACAAGCGCCTGGACGCCGATACGAGGAAGTCCATATCGCCGGTCAACGAGCGCATGGCCTGCCTCGACGAGGCCGACGCCGGTCGCCTGGGCGAGAAGGGCTCGTGGAAGGCCTATGTCGAGGATAGGTTCCTGTCCCGGTTCTCGGCGGGTGACGCGAGGCGCAGGGCCGTCGAGGGCTTGCTCGGCGCGGCGGCCATGGCCGGCGGCAGGGCCTCGGCCTTGGCCGTGCTCAGGGCCCACGCGGCCATCGACCCGGAGAGGCCCGGCCGGCCGCGCAACGTATGCGACCACGACAGGGACGTTATGGGCAATCCGACTACGGCGTCTATGCTCGTAGAATACCGGGCCTCCGGGGCCGTGCTCTGGTTCACCGGGGCTTCCTACGCCTGCACCAATGTCTTTAAGCCTATCCTGCTGTCCGGCGGAGAATTCACGCCGCTGTGGAACGCGTACGACTATGCGGAGGGTTCCGCGGCGGGGGAGGCGTACTGGCGCTCGAGGAGGGATTCGGCCAAGCGCGCGAGGCGAAATCCGCGGATAGCCGAAGACCGGTCCTCCCAGCTGACCGCCGCCCAGGCCAAGGTATCCGAGGTCGTGGACGGCCTGCCCGAGGCACCGTCCCCCGCCCAGCTCGCCGCGGCCTCGGAACGGATAGCGCTCGTCTTAGCCGATTGGGACGCGCTGAGGATATAGGCGCGTCGCGCCTTAGCGCGGCTCGCGGGGAACGCGAAGCTCCACCGCGGCGCCGGATTCGTTGCGTATGGATAGCCGTCCCCTGAGCTGGTCCGCTAGCGCTTCCATGAGCGTTAGCCCGATTCCTGTCTTGTTTATCGATCCGCTCTCGTCGTCGATATCGGGGAAGCCCCTGCCGTCGTCGCGTATGCCCACGACGAGGCCGTCGCCGTCGCCTCGTATAGTTATCGTTACGGATACCGGCTTGAGGGCTTCGCCCCCGGCGTGCTTCGCCGAGTTCGAGCAGGCCTCCGCGATTATTATGCCTATAGGGACGGCCTCGTCGGCGGATAGGCGGCTATCGTCCCCGTCCCCGCGTATCGAGGCCGTTCCGGGAGCGAGGCTGCCTTGCAGCGCGTCCGCCAGCCGCTCCGCGAAGCTCCTGGCCGATAGCGTCGACATATCGGGAGACGACGTTACCAGCTCGTGCACTAGCGCCATGGACCGGACCTTCTGCTCAATCTCCATGTAGCCGCCCCGTTCTCGGCCGTGGAGGTGCAAGAGGCTGATTATGACCTGGAGGTTGTTCTTGACTCTATGGTTTATCTCGCGTAGTAGGGCGTCCTTCTCCTTGAGCGCCGCCGTCGTGTCGCGTTCCCGCTCCGATTGGGCCGCGACGAGCCGCTCGAGCTGGCGCTTCGAGAAGAAGAACAGCAGCGTCGACGTCGCCGCGACGAAGAAGAAGCCCTTCGCGGTCTGGAAGCCCGCGAGATGGGCGTAATCCTCCGCGAGCGCGGCCGCCGCTCTGTCCGAGAAGGCGATCCACGCGAACGACACGGCCGCGTATATGCCGGCCACGCGCAAGGCGGAGTGCAGTATCTTCCGGTGGAAGTCCTTTGCCATTCCATAAGCATAACGCAAGCGACGGTATCCCGCGAGCCGATAGCTAGGCGAATCGTATCGAGTCGCAGCCGTTGAACGAGGCGAAGGAGGCGAGCTCCGCCGCGAGGCCGGAATCGAATTCGTCCCGTTCATCCGGGCCCGCGGCCGCGCTCGACCGCTTGACGACGAGGGTCCGCGTCTTCCTGTCGGCGGAGCAGTCGAGGAGGCCGGCGGGCTTTCCTTTCCAGATGACCGGTAGGGCGAAGTAGCCGAATTTCCTCTTCGCCGCCGGTACGTAGCATTCCAGCGTATAGTCGAGCCCGATGAGGCGGCGAGCGCGCTTCCTGTCGATGACGTAGTTATCGAACGGCGACAGTATGCGGACAGGCCGTCCGTCCGGACCGAGGCCCCCGCCCGGGGCCTCGCCGGGCGCCGCGGCCTCGAGCGCTGCCGGGGCGGCCCACTGGGCGCGCTTCTCGTCGCCCTCTACCCCGACCCTTACGAGGCGGCCCGAGTCGACCGCCCGCTCGAGCGCTGCCCCTATTCCAGCGAGCCCGTCCTTGCGCAAATAGGCGACGTCGGCCTCCGCGAAGATCCCGTAGGCCCGGGAAGCCCGGTCGACGTACCAGTCGCCCATCTCCTCGTCGCTCGGGAACCGCGCGTCTATGCCTGGCGGCAGTACGCGCTCGGCGAGGTCGTATAGCTTCTGGAAGCCTGGCCTGGAGGCGACGAGCAGGGTCCCCGACATGAAGAGGAACTCCAAGGCGGCCTTCGCGGGCTTCCAGTCCCACCAGGGGCCCCGAGGCCCGTCTCCCCCGGCGAAGTCGGCCGAGCGGAGGGGACCCTCGGACCTGATCCTCTCCAGCACCCCCTGGACGACGCGCGGCTCGGTCGGGAACCAATCATGGCCGGTCTCCGCGACGCGCTTCATGCGCGGCAGGCAGTAGCGGTAGTCGCCGATGGGCAGGTACGCCGCGGCGTGGGCCCAGTACTCGAAGGCGCGCCTCGGCTCCGCCTCGAGGGCCGGCAGGCAAGGCGGGCGGTACCGGCCGTCGCCGCTCCAGAGGACGTGGTGGTGGGCTCGCTCCACGACCGAGATAGTATCGATCTGGACGTAGCCGAGCCGCTCGAGGGTCCCGTAGGCGGTATCGGCGGCCTCCCCCCCGGGGCCCGGCGAAGGGAAGCGGGCGCGATAGGCTATCCCGATCGCTTCTTCCCGGCTTAACGACAGGGCGCCGACCGCGACCGCAGAGCTCATACGGGCTCCTCGGGGCCGTGCGGCCCGCTTCCGGCGACGGCCGACGCGAAGGCGTCGGCGTCTGCGCGGGAGAAGAATACTAGCCAGGCCGTCTCGGGCACCGATTCGGCCGATAGGTACTCCGAAATCGTCCCGAAGGCGACGAGCGCGGCCGCCGCCTTCGGGTATCCGTAGACGCCCGTCGATATAGCCGGGAAGGCGACTCGGCCCCAGCCGCGACAGGTAGCTATCTTCAGCGATTCCCTATACGCCGACGCGAGGAGCCCCGCCTCGCCGGACGCGCCGCCGCGCCATATCGGGCCTACCGTATGTATGACGCCCCGTACCGGGAGCCTTCCCGCCTCCGTCGCGGCGGCGCGTCCGGCCGGCAGGCCGTCCTTCCAGGGGCCGGCTCGGAGGCGCCTGCACGCTTCGGCGAGCTCGGGTTCCGCCGCCCGATGGATGGCGCCGTCGACGCCTCCTCCGCCCGCCAAGGCGGAATTCGCCGCGTTCACGACGGCGTCTCCCTCGAATCCGGTGATATCGCCGATAGCGACGACGATGCGCCCGTTCATATAGCTCAGGATCGTTTCCATTCCGCGTAGTATACTATCTAACCGGCGGCTCGTGCTGGGGGAGCGTCGCCCGCCCGCGGGCGACATCCCCAATCGCGTCGAGGGAGAGGGAGGCGGGCCAATGTTCCTGGAAGACGGTAGCTATCCCTGTATCGAGCCCGGCGACGATTTCCTGGAGTGCGCGGAGATAATCGCCGCCGAGCGCGAGGAGGAGTTCGCCTTCTTTCCTTATATTGACGCCGACGCCGTCGAGGCGGCCGCCTTGGCCAGGTTCATGCCCATGGGGCTTACCCTGGAGGTAGGGGGCGGATCGCGCGATCTCTTCCTGCCAAAGCTGCATATGGAGCGTTGCCTCCTCGATCCTAGGGGCGTGAGGGTCACGAGGACGGCCAGGCGAGAATCGAAGGCCTACTCGATAAGCTTTAACAGGGCGTTCCATAGGGTGCTGGCGTCGTGCGCCTCGGCCCACGGTACGGAGTGGCTCGTCCCTGACCTCGTCGGCGCGTTCGCTACCCTCCATGAACAGCGCGCTATACGCAGAGTCGCTTTCGTATCGACCGAGCTGTGGCGGGTCGATGAAAGCCGAGAGGACCTGGTCGCGGGCGAGATAGGATACCTGATAGGGAGTTCGTACGCGAGCCTGACGGGATATACGACCGTCTCGGGCGCCGGCACCGTGCAGCTGGCGGCGCTGGGATGCATGCTCGCGGCGTGCGGGATCCGCGTCTGGGACCTCGGCATGGATATGGAGTATAAACGTAGGCTAGGGGGCCGCGCCCTGAGGCGGGGGCGGTTCATGCCTATCCTGGCGCGGGCGTACGCCGATACGAGCGCGTCGGCGGGGCTGCATTTCCTATCGGAATCGCTATTGATACCCGCCCGGGAGAGCATCGACGCGCCGCGCTCGTAGCCGGCGGGTAGTATCATCGCGCGTATCTACGCGGGCTTGCGGTCGCGAGTGTAACGGTAGATAATACGAGGTAGCATGAATAGTCTGTTTATTCTCTATTCGGCGCTCGCCGTATTCGGCGTCGGCGTCACGATCGTGGACCTGTTCGGCGTCTTCGAGCACGCCGGCTCTGAAGCCGACGGCGGCGACAGCGCTTCCGACGGGGCGGACTCGGCATCCGACGACGCCTTCTCTAGCGGCGACGACGCTTCTGGCGGCGAGGACGCTGGCGGCGAGGACGCTGGCGATGCGGACTCCGGCGGTGAAACGGACGGCGGCCACGACGCGGCTACCGGGCACGACGATACCGCGGTCGCCCAGCATGGCGGAGCGCGAGGCTCCTACGTCGCTTCGGCCGATACCGGAACGCGCCTGGTCGCCAAGGCCATAGGCGCGCTCAGGCTGGGCGTCTATTTCTCGCTCGGGGCGGGGCCCACGGGACTGTTCGCCGTCTTCACGGGCGTCGGACCGGGGGCGAGCCTCGCGTGGAGCGCCGGCGCCGGCGTCTTCATAGCCGCGCTGGCCCGCGCGCTCCGCTCGCTCGTCCGCAAGGACCTGGACTCGTCGATAAAGCCCGAGGAATTCATCATGGACGAGGCGACCATAATCGTGCCCGTCGGGGCCGGGGCCATGGGCAAGGCCGTAGTCCGCCGCTACGGCAGGGAGACCGAGCTGTACGTACGCTCTAGGGAGCCGGGGAAGGAATTCCCCAAGGGAAGCGCGGTGCGCATAGTCGATTTCGACGACGACTGCTATTGGGTAGAGTCGCCGTAGTACGTAATTCAATAAGGGGAGGGAACGCGCGTATGCTACGTGAGCTTTTTTCGAACGCCCAGGGCTTCATCTTCGGGGGGCTGGGCATCGTAGCCTTCATCGCCCTCGTGGGGCTGCTCAAGGCTACCATCCGGGTAGCGTCGCCGGACAGGATACTCGTGGTCACGGGCAGGAAGACGAAGCACCACGGCCGCGACTTCGGCTTCGCGGTCGATCGCGGCCGGACGATAGTCGTGCCGTATTTCCAGGCCGTCGGGACGCTTGACCTCGGCGTCTTCCCCATCAGCGTCCGCGTGGAGGGCGTGAACAGCGCAAACGGGATCACCATGGGCGCCGACGCGACGGCCTGCGTCTGCATCGACGACGACGACGAGGCTATGCTCTATAGCGCCGTGGAACGCCTGATGGGCAAGGACGTCAAGCAGATCCACGAGCAGATACAGCAGACGCTCGTAGGGAACTTCCGCGGCGCGCTCAACAAGGCCACGCCCCTCCAGGCTATAGGCATGGAGGACGTGAATAACGACGACGGCCAGACGAACGCCGACCTCGGGGAGCGGGCCCAGTTCCGCGCCGAGCTCCTGGCGGATATCAACTCGGACCTGCGGTCGTTCGGCATGAAGGTCGTCTCCGTATCCCTGCAGAAGATATGGGACACGTCCAACTACATAGCGAACCTCGCGCAGAAGACCCTGGCCGAGAAGCGCCGCGCCGTCGAGATAGAGGAGTCCCGGCTGCGGGCGATAGCCGACCAGGCCGAGAGCGACGCGCGCAAGCGCATCGAGGTGTCCAGGAGCCAGGCCGACGAGGCTATCATCGCCGCCAGGCAGGAGCTCGAGGTATACCGCCGCGAGTCCGCCGGCCTCATCGAGGGCGCGAAGCTGACCGCGGACCAGTCCATAGCCGAGGCGAGGAACTCGGGCGAGTCGTCGGTGCAGGCCCAGCTCGTCGAGCTCCAGAAGCTCAAGAACCAGTCGTCGGTGACGCTCGTCGCCGCCGCCCGCGAGGAGGAGGCGCGCATCGTGGCCGAGGGCGACCGCGAGGCCGTCTCCATCAGGCAATCCGCGAGGAACGAGCTCCTCAAGTCCAAGGCCGAGCTCCTGGCGGCCTACGGCGACGACGCCTCGAGCGTCATGTTCCTCCAGCAGAAGCTGCCCGCGCTCTTCAGCGCGTACATGGCTGCTATCGAGAATGGCACCGTGGATAATTTCGTCGTCATGAACGACGACGAGGGCTTCTCCGGCGCGGTCAACCGCGGGCCGCGGGCCTTCGCGGACTTCCTGCGCACGTTCTCCGACGCGTTCGGCGTCGACGTACGATCCCTGGCGATGCCGGAACCGGCCGCCGCCGCTCCTGAAGGAGGCGTCCGATGATGGCGTTCATAGCGGTACTGGGCGGGCTCGTCGGCGTGACGATCCTCATCCAGCTAATCACCAACATGAAGATAGTGGGCGGCAACGAGCTGGGCGTCGTTACCGGCTCAGGCGGGGCCAAGGGCTTCCGGACGCTTTCGGGCGGGCGGGCCTTCATAATCCCTCTCCTCCAGCGCTTCAGCAAGTTCGACCTGACCCCTATCACGATAGAGGTCGTCGTCGACTCGGCCATCGCCGCCGGCATAGTGCCGCTCAACGTCAAGGCGACCGTCTCGTTCGCCATCGCTAGCAACGACGCCGGGCGGTCCCACGCCGTGACGCGCATCCTTGACCTGGCGTCGAACAGGGACAACCTGACCAAGATAGCCGGCGACATCATCGAGGGGCACCTGCGCGACTCCATCGCCAGCATGACGCCGGAGCAGGTGATGAAGGACAAGGACATCCTGGTCGCCAAGATGATAAACGTCTGCAAGAACGACCTGGAGAACATCGGGCTCGAGATCACGACGATGAACATCGCGGACGTCGACGACCATCGCCTGCCCGGCGTCGAGGAGCCCGACCTGTATATCGCGCTATTGAAGCGTATCCAGTCGGCCAACGCCGAGACCAAGGCGAGGCAGGCCCAGGCCGAGGCCAAGGCGGCGAGCGCCGAGCAGGCGGAGGCGCGCAGGGCCGAGACCGAGGTGAAGAACCTCAATAACGAGCTCGAGCGGCTCAGGGCCGAGGTCAGGGTCCGCCTGGCCCAGGAAGCCCAGAGGCAGAAGGTGGGCGTAGAGCAGGAGTCGGCGAACGCCCGCGCCCGGGTCTCGGGCATTAAGGCCGAGCTCGAGGCCGAGAAGCAGAATATCGAGATGCTCAAGAACCGCTACAAGGCCGAGATAGCCACTCCCGCCGTCGCCGAGAAGGAGCGATCGATCCTCGAGGCCAAGGCCGAGGTGTCGGGCTGGAGGGAAGTGGCCAGGGCGGAGATAGAGCAGCTCGCCGTCACGCTCAAGACGATGCAGACCGCGGGCGGCGAGGCCAGGCGGGCGTGGGTGCTGGATAACTTCGAGAAGCTGTTCGGGCCGTTCGCCGCGACGCTCGGCAGCTATCCCGCCGACCACGTATCGGTCGTGACCGGGTCCGGGGGGGACCGCGAGCCTATCTCGGCCATACACCCGAACGCTGTCGCGTCCGCCAGGAACGATATCGTCGCGGCCTCGCTGGAAGGCATGACGCGTCCCCAGGCGCGCAAGGGCGGCCTCGTGGATCAGGGAAAGTAGTATCGGTCCGTGTCGCCCGGCGCGCCTCTTCGAGGGGCGCCGGGCCCAGGGGGCAGCGCCGGGCCTATGCGCGGGGCTGCTTCCTGGCCGCGGCCGCCTTGACCGCGCGGGCGACGGGCTTATCCGCGTACATGCGCTTGTCGGCCGTCGACAGGAGGTCCTCCAGGTCCAGGTGGATTGGCCCGGGCGAGCCTACGAAGCCGAAGGACGCGGAAATCCTTACCGTATCCTCGCCGCTGGAGAACGTCGCGGCGTTCACGACGCGACGGATCTTCTCCACCGCCGCCTCCGCGCCCGCCTCGTCGCACTCGGGGAACACGAACGCGAACTCGTCTCCGCCGGTCCTGCCTACGATGTCGCAGGAGCGCAGCGCGTCGACGCATAGCCGCGCCGCCAGGCGCAGGGCGTCGTCTCCCGCCCGGTGCCCGTAGAGGTCGTTTATCCCCTTGAAGCCGTTCATGTCCATGACCGCGAAGCCTATGGCCCGTCCGTGCCTCCGCGCTCGCTCCAGCTCTATTCCCGCCAGCTCGTAGAAATGCCGGCGGTTGGCGATGCGCGTCAGCTCGTCCAACGAAGCCAGCTCCCGGAGCCGTTCCTGCAGGAGCTCCCGCTCCGTGACGTCGTGGAGCATGAGCAGCACGCCGAGCTTGCGCCCGTCCTTGTCGAGCACGCGAGACCGGTGCGTCTCGAAAAATCGTTCGTCTCCGTTCGCGGCGGCGAGCGCGATGGTGTCTCGGCCGTCTCCGCGGGATAGCGCGGAGAACAGGCTCGGTCGGCTCTCGCTAAGGGCGGCGAACGTGAGCCCGGGCGCCTTCGCGGAGATCATAGGAAAGAGGGCGGCCGCGGCCCTGTTATAGTCGACTATGGCCCCGCCTTCGCCTATGACTACGGCCGCCTCTCGCATATGCTCGAATACGGAGTCTCGGGCGATATGGCGCAGGTCGAAGAGGCGGTACTTGAAGAACCCGGCCGAGAAGAATGCCCCGCTTACCGCGAAGGCTACGGGCGTCATGTCGATGGAGGCGGGGGATAGCCCCAGGGCGTAGACGGCGTTCGCTGCGATGGGCACGAGGGTACCTGCGAGCATGAATCTCGCCTGGGCCCGCCTCGTCGCGTTGCCGTATCGAATAGCCTTGGCGAAGACTACGATACCGTAGAGGAAGATCCCGTACGAGTACGCCAGGTGCACGAAATACCAGGGGCCGCGCTCGAAGCCGAGGATAGCCAGGCCGTCGAGAGCGGTGATAGACGGGGAGATGTACAGTAGCTCGTTGCCGGGCGCCGTGACCGCTATGGCTACGGTTAAGGCGGGGATTATCGCGACCAGCCACGCGAGCCGGGCGGGGGCCTGCTCCGCCCCCTTGAAATCGCGTATCACGAAGAACATCGAGATCGTCAGGCCCGCCACCCCGAGATACTCCACGGGGATGCATAGGAATACGCCCGCGAGATCCGATTGCAGCA
The DNA here is from genome assembly GCA_018816345.1 of Spirochaetota bacterium. Classification (GTDB taxonomy): domain Bacteria; phylum Spirochaetota; class Spirochaetia; order Treponematales; family UBA12059; genus SZUA-370. Next base: position 37,746 of record JAHIWG010000031.1, read on the forward strand.
GCTCGGCGGTATAGGCCGCGGCGAAGATAGCGGCGCTGGCGAACAGCGTAGCCAGCGAGTAATACCGGCCCTTGGATCTAGCCCGCAGGAAAGCCGAGACGCCGAGGAAAACGCTCACGACGATAGAGGCCGCGAGCATGGCCAGGATAATCGGTTTCATAGTCTCTTTTCACTTCCCCTCCTCTAGGATAGGGCTACCGGGGCGTAGCCGCAAGGCTAAATCGCGCTAGAAACGATACGTAAACCTGCCCGAAATGGATGAAGCGCCGGAATTGGAGAATTCCGCCTTCTTGAAGCCGTACAGCACGTCGTCGTCTATGGTGGAGTAGCCGGAGCCGGACTCGATATGGACCGCCTCTAGGGAGGGCTTCCCGTCGGGCCCCGGGGCCGAGACCTTGAATAGCACGACGACCGGCCTCAGGCTCTTACCGTCCTTATAGTCGGCCTTCTTGACGTCGTACCCGGCGTCCTCGAGCATTATCCATATGGTCGGGCGAATATCGTAGTCGGGTTGAGCGTTGCGCTTTAGCCGCCAGGTATCGCCGGCTTGGACGTAGTGCGACGCGAAAACCTTCTTGCGGGCTTCGGCGGTACCCGATAGGCCCGCCTGATCCGGGATCCTGTCGTACAGCGAGCCGGGTATATCGTAGGGTACCGGCATGAAGAGCCAGATCGGGACGTAGAAGCTGCGGCCGACGACGCCCGAGCCGGAGATGAACGTCATGTCGTACGAGTTGCCGCTCTCGGAGCCTCGTATCACCACGGGAGCCGGGGCCGGGGGGAGCGAGCTCTCAGGGGACGGCGCAGGCACGGAAGGCGTCGGCTTTGGGGCCTTCGCGGGCACGGAGGGGGCCGGCGTCGGCGTCGGCTTAATAGGGACGATCGGGGCGGGGCTTTCCGGCTTCGTCTCGGGGATGGCCGCGGTCTCCGGCGATACCGGCGCCGGTTGTTCCGGCACGGGGCGGGCGGCGTCGGCGCCGTCAGCGGAGCCGAGGCGGACCACGATGGGCCCCGAGTAGTCGGCTAGGTCGTCGATATAGAATAGCGACAGGACGGCGGCGACGGCGAAGGCGACGAGGTAGGCGCCGAGGGCCGCCGCCCACGATACGACTGCCCGCTTCCGTTGCCTGGCGCGAAGCCATTCGTCGCGGGCTGCCGTCATGGCGAATCCTCGCCGGCGGGCCTCGTGGAGAGCCCTACCGAATCGACGCCGTTCTTCTTGAGCGAGTCGAGCAGCGTTACCACGAGCTGGTAGGGCGCGTCCGCGCCGGCCTCGAGCACGGCCTGCACGTCCGAGGCCGACCTGCCCTCGAGCTCGGCCCTCACGACCGCCTCGGCGCCGACCGCGGTAGTCCTCGTCTTGTTGACGTATACCTCGTCCTCGGAGACCGCCACAACGGTGAGCTCGGTTATGGTAATAGAGGTCGCGGTCCCTGAGTCCGGCAGGATGAGCTCGATGCCGGGCGCAGTCTTGAACGTGCTCGAGATCATGAAGAAGATGACGAGCTGGAAGACGACGTCGATGAGCGGCGTCAGGTCCACGTTGATCTGAGGCTTGAGCCTTCGTTCTATCGTCATGCGTCGGCTCCGCGGCTAGGCTCGTCCTTCGCGGCCGTCGCGGCCGAGGCGAGCACTCTTCGTTTGCCGGAGTTGATCATGAGGACCAGCGCGGTGACTTGGTTCTCCATCTTGAGGAGTATGAGGTTGACCTTGGTCACGAGCAGGTTGTAGAAGATGACGGCGGGTACCGCGACGACTATGCCGGCGACCGTGGTGATGAGCGCCTCCGAGACTCCCTTGGCGAGGATGGAGGGATCGGCGACCGAGCCGAAGCGCCCGAGCACGCCGAACGCCTTCATGGTGCCGGTGACCGTCCCGAGCAAGCCGAGGAGGGGAGCAATGTGGGCGATGGTGCCTAGCGCGGAGACGTTGCGCTCCAGCCTCGGGACCTCCTGGGCCGCGGCGTCCTTGAGCACCTCTTTCTGGGCCGCTTCCGGGTACGACCGGTACTCGAGGCCGACCTTGATGAGGGCCGATAGCGGCGACTCGTTATTGTCGCAGATAGAGAGGGCCTCCTCGAAATGCCCCTTCTCGACGGACGCCTTCACCCGCTGGAACAGCTTATCCTCGTCCGTCTTGATGCTCCTGAAGTACAGGACGCGCTCGATGATGATGGCCAGTCCTACGACCGACAGCGCCATGATTACCCAAAGAACGATACCGCCCTTAGCGATGAATTCGAGCATGCGAGCCTCCGTGCGTTAGTATCATATCGGTGCGATAGCGACTTATAACAAGCGGCCGCCCGCTATAGATACTATCGCGGATCCGTCGGCGCGTGAAGCGAATCGGGGCAAAAAGAGGCGATCGAAGGCGGAAAAAACCTGATTATGCCGGGAAAGCCGATAGGCGACGGCGGGAGGGCGGCTTTCCGGCCGTCCTTCCGCCTGCCCCGCCGGATCAAGCTCCCTTATGGGACCTGGCCAGCGCGGCGACGTCGAGGATAAGCGCTATCCCGCCGTCCGCCAGGATGGCCGCTCCCGAGACGCCGGTGGCGTATCGGGCTATCTCGCCTATCGGCTTGATGACCGTCTGGTATCCGCCTATGACCTGGTCGAAGCCTATGGCTAGCTTCGAGTCGAAGACGCTTACGATCACGACTTCCTCGCGGGTCGGGGCGGCCTCGTCCTCGCCGAACATGTCGCGGGAGGAAACGTACGGTATGAAGTCCTTGCCCCGTACGATGAGGCGCTCCGGGTTCTGCGGCCTCTCCCGCTCGAAGCACGAGTCTACGGAGGAGAGCGGGATGACGAAGTTCCTCTTGCCCGAGCGGACGAGGAACCCGTCGATGATGGCCAGGGTCAGCGGTATGTCGAGGTAGAATTCGGTGCCCTTGCCGAGCTGCGAGTGCACGGTCAGGGTGCCGCCCAGCTGGTCTATCGCCGTCTTCACCACGTCGAGCCCGACTCCCCGGCCCGAGACGTTGGAGACGACGTCGGCCGTGGAGAAGCCGGGCTTGAAGATCAGCTGGTCTATCTCCTCCTCGGTCAGCCTCGCGTCGGCGGAGACGAGGCCCCGGTCAACCGCCTTCTTGAATATCTTGTCCCTGTCGAGGCCCTTGCCGTCGTCGCACACGCTTATGCGGACGAAGGCCCCGGCGTGCTGGGCCTTCATCGTTATGGTGCCGGAGGCAGGCTTGCCGAGCCGCGCCCGATCCGCGGTCCGCTCGAGCCCGTGGTCCGCCGCGTTCCTTACGAGGTGGACGAGGGGGTCGTTCAGGACGTCGATGACGGACTTGTCTATCTCCGTCTCGCCGCCTTCCAGCTTAAGCTCCAGTTCCTTCTCGAGGTTCTTGGAGAGGTCCCTGGCAAGGCGCTTGAATTTCGCGAATAGCGAGTCCACTGGAACGAGGCGTAGCTCCATCGACGTCGCCCGAAGCTCCCCGGCCAGGCGCTTCACGTAGTCGCTGATGCCGTGCAGGTGCCGATCGCTCGAGTCCTTGACCGTCTGCGATAGCTGGGCCTGGACCGTCACGAGCTCGCCTACCAGGTTTAGGAGGCCGTCGAGCTTATCCGAGCGTATGCGTATGGTCTTCTTCTCGCTCTCCTCCCGGGCCGCCTGGACGACGTTGCGCGCGTGCTGCTGCTCGAACAACGCGTCCTCGACGACTTTCTTGGGCGTTCCGAGCTCCTTGACCAGGATCTCCCCGATGGGGCGCTGGCGGGAGAGGGCCGTATCGATATCGACCTCGGGAAGGCGGCGGGCGGCGAGTATCTCGCCTAGCTTGCGTACCTCGTCGCCGTCCAGGACGTCATCGTGGTTTATTTCCTCGACGCTTATCTCGGAGGTCCCTTCCTCGAAGATGAAGACGTCCGTGACGGCGCTCCTCTGCATCGACGTGGTCAGGAGCACGTTCCACGCGAGGTAGCACGACTCTGGGTCCAGCTCCGTTAGCGGCGGGACGTCTCCGCAGTCGCACCTGACGCTGGCCTCCCCGAGTTCCCTGAGCTCGCGGACCAGCGCCTCGGGCTTGACGCCGCGATGGTATACGTCGGCGGAGGGCTTATACCTGATACGGAAGGTCTTGAAGCCGCTGGCCGTGAAACTCTTTATGCTCTTAGGGGCGGAGGGCGGCGCGGCCGGGGCCGCCGGCTTGGCCGTCTTCCCCGAGAGGGCCGCGAGGGTGGCGACGAGGTCCTCGCGCTCCTCCGAGGACGCCGTCTCCGGAGCGTCGAGCAGGGCGCGTATATGGTCGCGCGACCGGAGCACCGCGTCCGATAGCTCCGGCGTCGCGGGTAGGGCCGCGCTCCTGAAATAGTCTAGCGCGGCCTCTACCTCGTGCGCGAAAGCGCCTACTGCCTCGAAGCCGAACATGGAAGCCGAGCCCTTTATTGAATGGAGCGCCCTGAACGCGGCGTTCATCGTCTCGATGTTGGCCGGATTCTTCTCGAGCTCCAGTAATTGGTCCTCGAGCCCGTCGAGTAGCTCGTGCGCCTCGTCGAGGAACGTCTCTATGAGCTTGTCGTTCATTTCTTGGCCTCCGGAGTCTTGGTCCCGATCCGGCGGACGACCGCGCAGGACTCGCCGCCGCCGTCGCAGCACAGCATGGATCGCATCGACCGGTCCTCGTCGTCGCCCTTTATGGCGCCCGTCAAGCCCTTGGCCGCGGCCTCGGCCTTGAACGATATGATAAGCTGGGCGAGCGACGAGTCGGCCCGCTTGGTGCGGCTGATATCGAGGACTATCGAGGAGCCCTTGCCCGCCTTATCCATGGCGGCGACTAGCTCCGCCTTTATCGACGAGATAGCGGCGATCCCCGCGTCTTCCGGCGCTTGCACGGTTATATCAAGCACGGCGCCCTCCTTCGCCCCCCGAGAACAGCGACTCTTTCGACGCCAGTTCCTTGAGGCTTATGATCGAGTGCCTCGTGTCCCCGACGAAGCAGAATCCCTCGAAGAATTTGGAGGCGTTCTCGGGAAGGAAATCTGGGACCGACGAGATCTCGGAATCCTCCAGGTTGATTACCTTGCCGATCTTATCCGCCTGTAGGCCTATGAACGGGAGCAGCGTCCCGTTCTCCACCTCGAAGATGACGATGCCGCCTTCCTCGTCGTTCTCCTCTTCTCGCGAGGCGGGGTTATGCTCGGAGTCGGGCTTATTTACGTTCTTGGCTATTCGAATATCGTCGACCTTCGTTCTCTGGAGGGTCTCGCGAGGATCGAATACGGGAACGACGTTGCCCCTGACGTTAGTCAAGCCGGTCACGATCGTAGACCCGTGCGGCAGGGGCGTAATCATCTGCGGGTCCAGGACGGAGTTCACGTGCTCGACGAGCACTCCGTACCGACGACCGTCAAGCTCGAACGTCAAGTATTGACGCATATGCATCCCTCCATACGTACTCTAGGCTAGCATCTTAGGGACGGAACGGTCGGAGCCGCCCGCCCCGTCATCGTTTATCTTAAAGAACGCGACGGCGTCCCTGAGCTTGCCGGCCTGGGCGGCGAGCTCCTCGGTGGTGCCCGCGACCATCGTCGCCTGGCTGGCTATCTCCTCGCTCGTCGCGCTGAACTCCTCGGAGATGGACGCGTTCTGCTGTATCACCGTGTCCAGCTGGGCTATGGCCTGGTTTATCTGCTGGGTGCCAGTGTCCTGCTC
>JAHIWG010000032.1 GCA_018816345.1 Spirochaetota bacterium
GCCGCCGCGCTCGCCGCCGCGGCTTTAGTCGCGGTATCCGCTATAGCCTGCTCCGGCCGGGGCTTCTCCCTCGTATCGATGAAGCCGGACATCGCCTCGCTCCTGCCCGACTACGACAGGGAGGCGGTCGCGGCGCGTCGGGCGGCGATACTGGCGGGCGGCCCCGGCTACGTCACCGTAGGCGCTACTGGCTGCGACTACGCCGATCTCGCCGAGGCGCTCGAAAGCGCGCCCTCTTCGACGCGCGCCTTCTACCTTATGGACCCCGTGCACCGGGCGTCCGGCCTGCGCCTGGGGCGCGACGCCGCGATCATAGGCTTCGGGGCGCGCGACACCGTCCTGGAGGCGGCCTCCGCGCCTGAGGAGGCGACGTCTGGCGTGATCGGGGTGGAGGCCGGCGTCCACGCCTACGTCTCGGGCGTGACCATCAGGGGAGGCAGGGTGACGGAGATCCCGCGCCGGGCCGGCGGGGTGAGCAATTCCGGCTCCCTCGTCATGGAGGACTGCGCCATAATCGACAACCGGGCCACCTACGGCGTCGGCGTGTGGACGGAGGGCCGCCTGGAACTGAGGCGCTGCGTCATCGCGGGCAACCGGGGCCTAAGGAGGCCTCAGCCCGACGAGTACAACGCCGTGGAATGCGGCGGCAGGGGTTCCGCTCTGCGCGTCGAAAAGGGGGGCTTCGCCCTGGTCGAGGACTGCCTGATTGCCTTCAATGAGGCCGTCGTCGCGGGCGGCGCCCTGCACGTCTCCTGCGAGGGCGCCGCCAGCCTCGTGGGCTGCACTATCTACGGCAATACCGCGCCTAAGCGCGGCGGCGCCATAGACCTCGCCGGCGGCGCGCTCGATATGGCCCGCTGCACCGTCGCCGGCAATTCCAGCGGCGGCAAGGGCCAGGCGCTATTCCACCGGGGGCTGCTCTCGATGGAATCCTGCCTCTTCTACGGCAACGGGGCGGGCAAGGCCTACTACCTGGCCGACGACAAGGGCGGCGAGTACGGCCGGGGAATTTTTAAGCTCAACGAAGGCAACTTCGACGACTCGGGTAGCCTGCCCCTGGCCGCGACCGGCGACGCCCGTTTCGTGCGCGCCAACGCCGGGGATATCCTCACCCGCTACGGCTCGGGAGCGGGACGCTAGCCCGGGGCCTACCCGCGCGGCCCGCCCGGACGGTCCGTCGGGCCGCTCGGGAGACCGGCCAGCGGGCCGTCGCGCCGCGGCGCGGCTTGCCCGATCCGCCCTCCGCTAGGTAGAGTAGGCGGATCGCGATGCGGAGGAGCGCCCATGAAAACGATAGACCTCAACGCCGACGTCGGAGAGGGATTCGGCGCCTGGTCCATGGGCCGGGACGCCGACATCTTCGCCTCGGTCAGCTCGGCCAACATAGCCTGCGGCTTCCACGCCGGGGATCCCGTCGTCATGGACCGCGCCGTCTCCGAGGCCGCGGCCGCGGGCGTCGCCGTCGGGGCGCACCCCGGCTATCCCGACCTCGCGGGCTTCGGTAGGCGTTCCATGGCCCTCGGCGAGGCCGAGGTCTATTGCGCCGTGCTGTATCAGATAGGCGCCCTCCGCGCCATAGCCGGCGCGAGGGGCCTGGAGCTAGGCCACGCCAAGCCGCACGGGGCCCTCTATAACGACGCCGCCGCGGACGCGGCCAAGGCCCGGGCCGTCGCGCGCGCGGTCAAGGACTCGGGCGGGCTCTACCTGGTCGGCCCTCCCGCCTCGCGGCTCGAGGTGGCCGCGGCCGAGCTGGGGCTGCGTTTCGCAGGGGAGTTCTTCGCCGACAGGGCCTATAGGGACGACGGGAGCCTCGTGCCCCGCTCCGAGCCCGGGGCCGTCATCCGCGACCGCGAGGCGATGATAGCCCGTACCCTCGGCGCCGTGGAGCGCGGGGTCGTCGAGGCGGCCTCCGGAGCCGAGCTGAGCATCCGCTTCGCTACCGTCTGCCTGCACGGGGACAGCCCCGAGGCCGCCGATTTCGCCCGCGCGCTCAGGGCGGCCCTCGCCGGGCGCGGCATAACGGTCGCGGCCCTCGCCCAGGCGCGCCGATGAGCGCCCCGCCGGAGGATTTCAGGCTGGAGCCCTACGGGGAGGGCGCGTACATGGTCCTCCTGGGGAGCGGGATCGACGAGGACCGTTACCAGAGGCTCGCGGCCCTGGCCGCTCGCCTCGAGGCGTGCCCGCCTCCCGGGTTCTCGGGCCTGGTTATAGCGTACGATAGCCTCCTCGCGACGTACGACCCGCTCTCGGTCGCGGGCCCGGACTTCGCCGCGGCCCTGGCCGCCCTCTGCGCCTACGTCCCCGAGGGCGCCCGGGCCGGGCCGCCGGGCGAAAGCCCCGTCATTGAGATTCCTGTCGTCTACGGGGGCGAATACGGTCCCGACCTCGAGGAGCTCGCGGCCTCCAAGGGCCTCGAGCCGGCCGCCGCCGCCGCCCTGCACTCGTCCAGGCCTTACCTCGTCTACGCGCTCGGCTTCAGCCCCGGCTTCCCGTACCTCGGAGGTCTGTCCCCCCGGCTCGCGACGCCGAGGCGGGCGTCGCCGCGCGTCAGGATACCGGCGGGCTCCGTGGGCATCGCGGACGGGCAGACGGGCGTCTATCCCCGGGAGACCCCGGGCGGCTGGAACATCATCGGCCGGACGCCCGCGGTCCTGTTCGATCCGCGCAGGGATCCGCCCGCCCTCCTGGCGCCCGGGCGTTACCTGCGCTTCGTGCCGATAGACAGGTGGCCTGAAGCTTCCTCCGCGACTAGCGATCCGCGCGCCGAAGACGGGCAGCGCGCCGAAGACGAGCCGCGACCCGCGCCGCGGGCCGGGGCCGGCGGTCAAGTATTCTCGGTGCTCGCGCCGGGGCCGCAGACCACGGTCCAGGATTCGGGCCGATTCGGCTACGAGAGCCTAGGCGTGCCCCGCTCGGGAGCGATGGACGCGCACGCGCTCGCCCTAGCCAATATCCTCGTCGGTAACGGGCCGGGCGTAGCCGGCCTCGAGTGCGCCTTCGGCGGCCTGGAGCTGCGCTTCGAGTCGCCGGCCGCCTTCGCCGTGACGGGCGCGCGGCTACCAGTCGCGCTCAACGGAGCGCCAGCCGCTCCCTACGAGACTCTCTACGCCGAGGCCGGCGACGTGCTATCGCTCGGGATCGCGACGGCCGGGCTGCGGGCCTACGTCGCCTTCGCGGGCGGCCTCGGCCTGGAGCCGGTCATGGGCAGCCAGTCAACCTACGCGCGCGGAGGCTTCGGCGGCCTCGACGGCAGGGCCCTGCGGGCCGGGGACGTCGTCCCGCTAGCGTCCGGCGGCGAGGCCCGCCCCCCCCTCCGGAGGCTCCCGGAGGCCGCGCGCCCGGCCATGGCGCGGTCGGCCCCGCTCCGGGCCGTGCCGCTGTACGAGGCGGATCGCTTCGAGCCGGGCGCGCTCGCCGCCTTCGAGGCGGGCCGCTACAGGGTAAGCCCCTCGTCCGACCGCATGGGCGTCCGCCTAGAGGGCCCTCGCCTGGCCCACGTCCGCGGCGCCGACATCGTGTCGTCGCCCGTCCTGCCCGGCACCGTGCAGGTCCCCGGCGACGGCCTCCCCATAGCGCTCGCCGCCGACGGCCAGACCATGGGCGGCTACGCCCGCATCGCCATCGTCGCTTCCGTCGACCTGGGCCTCCTCGGGCAGGCGGGCCCGGGGGACGAGCTGTCCTTCAGCCTCGTCTCGCCGGAGACCGCCGCGGAGCTCCTCCGGGAGCGGGCTCGCCTCTACGAGGCCCTCCCCGACGCCTGCATCGCCGGCCGTCCCGGCGAC
>JAHIWG010000033.1 GCA_018816345.1 Spirochaetota bacterium
CCGCCGCCCTGGTAGCCGCCCGAGGAGCCGCCGCCCTGGTAACCGCCCGAGGAGCCGCCGCCCTGGTAACCGCCCGAGGAGCCGCCGCCCTGGTAGCCGCCGGAAGAGCCGGACGGACCGCGATAGCCGCCGACCCGGCCGACGACGCGAGGCCCGGTGCCGGCGGGGCGGGTGGTGTGAAGGCCTGAAGACGCCGGCCTGTGCGCCGGCGCGGCGGGCCGCGGAGCCTGCTCGGTCGGAGCCGCCTTGGGCGCCTCGGAAGGTACGCCCTCCGCGGCTTTCGGAGCCGGGGCGTGAGTCGAGTCGTCGGCCTTCTCCTGATGGTGCGCCACTACCCTCGCGGCCGGCTTCTTGACGGCGGCCGGCTGAGAGGAAGCGTCGGGGCCGGTCGCGGAAGCAGATCCCGGCGAGGCGGTAGCGCCCGTCGGCTTCTTCTTGACCATGACGACCTTGCGCTTCTCGGCGGGCGCGGCGGGTTCGGCCGTCTCCTCCGCGGGCTTCGGCTTAACCTGCTTAATTAGTACGGGCTTAGGTTTATTCTCGTTATTATCGGACATAGCTCACCTTCAGGATTCCTGGTCTTCCGCGTCCTCGTCCTCGTACTCGAACGAGAGGGCGACCCCGCATTGGGGGCACTGGGTCATTTCGGGCGTTACCTCGGCATGGCAATCGGGGCATTCGTATACCTCGGCCTCCGCGTCGGCTTCATAGGCCTCCGCGTCGGGCGCCTCGACAGGCTCTTCCTCGAACTCCTCTTCGATGACCTCGACGTTCTCCTCGATGATCCGGCGCACTGACTCCAGGTCCTCGGGGCTCGCGCCATCGACGGCGAGAAGCTCTTCGTCGGGCCTCGCCAAGAAATCCTCGATCATCTCTATCCCGGCCGCCGCCAGGTACGCCGAGATCCTCTCGTCCATGCCGGGCAGCTCGTCCAGGCGCAGGATCTCCTCCTCGTCGCCGAACAGGCTCGACGCCGCGCGCCGCGCCTCGCTCGACAGGTCGAGCTCCCTGAACTGGTCCTCGGTCTTGACGTCGATGCTCCAATCGCAGAGCCGGTTGGCGAGGCGGACGTTCAGGCCCTGCTTCCCGATGGCGACCGAGAGCTGGCTCTCGTCGACTACCGCCAGGGCCGTGTGCCTGGCCTCGTCGATCACGTAGACCTCACGGACGTCGGCCGGCGAGAGCGCGTTCTTTATGAATCGCCGCGGGTCGGCCTCGTACTTCAATACGTCTATCTTCTCGCCCTCGAGCTCGCGGATGATGTTCTGTATGCGTATGCCCTTGAGCCCGACGCAGGCGCCTACCGGGTCGACGTCGTCGCGCCTCGAGTACACCGCTATCTTCGTCCTGTAGCCCGGCTCGCGGACGATCTTGAAGACCTCGATGGTCTTGTCGTAGACCTCGGGGACCTCGAGCTCCAGGATTTTCTGGACGAACTCGGGATGGGTCCTCGAGAGCACTATCTGCGGGCCGTTCTTGCTCACCTCGGCGATCAGGGCCTTGATGCGCTCTCCCGGCTGGTAGGTCTCCCTCGGCGACTGGAACTTCTTGGGGAAGAAGCCCTCTACCCTGCCCAGGTCGACGAATATGTTGCCGTTCTTCTCGCGCTGGTAGTAGCCGATTATGATCTCGCCCTGCTTGGCCTTGTACTCGGCGTACAGCGTATCGCGGGAAATCTCCCGGAGCGACTGCCTCGTCGTCTGCTTGGCGAGCATGACTTCCTGGAGGTCGAATTCCTTGGGGTCGATGGGTATCTCGAGTATGTCGCCCAGCTCGGCCCCGTCGACCAGCTCCCTGGCCTCTTCGAGCGAGACTTCCAAGACCGGGTCATCGACGTCGTCGACTATGGTACGCTTCGCCAGTATCTCGACGCCGTCGTAGTCGCCGGTGAACCTGACGACCGCGTTCTCGGCGGTGCCGTAGCGCTTCTTATAGGCGGCGAGGAGGGCGTCCTCGATGGTCTTGAGCACGAGATCCTCGGAGATCCCTTTTTCGAATATGAGCTGGCGAATCGCTTCTGCCATATCTGAAGCCATGGCTTACCTACCCTCCTGGGAATAATCGAGCTTTCCTTTTCGGATTCGTTCAATAGGGACGACGCTCTCGCCTTCGGCGGTAGATACGACGACCGTCGCGCCGTCCGAGGACGCGATGCGCCCCTCGACGACGGTCTCGTCGTCGAGGAAGATGCGCACGCCCCGACCGGCGAACACCGCGTATTCGAGGGGCGATCGCAGGGTCCTGTCTATGCCGGGAGACGCCGTTTCCAGTTGGAAATCGTCGTTCCCGAGCAGGACCTCGAGCCGCGCCTGTATAAGCCTATGGGCCTTCGAGCACTCGTCTATCCCCGTTCCGCCAGCGCGGTATACGACCGCGCTCGCCTGCGTAGAGCCCTTATTACGGCTCACGTGTAAATCGACCAGCTCGAGGCCGATCCCCCTGAGGAGGACGGCTATATCATTGTAGAGTTCGTTGGACTCCGTCATACCATATGAAAAAAGAGCCGCTGGAACGACTCTTCTTAACTAATAACTAAGAAAAACCATGTCTACGATCATCATAGTCCTCGCGCCCGCGTAAGTCAATACGGGAGCAAGGAGAAGGGCGCTCAATCCGCGGCTATCGCCACGGCGTCGACGCGAATCGCGCCGGCCCGCCTGAGCGCCGCGGCGCATTCCGAGAGCGTCGCGCCGGTCGTCAGCACGTCGTCCAAGAGCACCGGGTATTCCGGCGACGCGAGGCCCTCCGCGACCCGTATCTTGCCCCTCATATTGGCGGCGCGCCCCTGTAGGCCGAGCGCCTTCTGCTCCGTCCCGTCTGCCCTGACGAGTATCCTCGACGCCTCGACCCCGTGCCGACGCTCTAGCGAGCGTACGATATCCTCTACCTGGTCCCAGCCCTTGCGCCGCAGCTTTCCCGGGCGGGGAGGCACGGGCACGACGGGCCTTCCGGGGAACCTCGAGGCCAGCGCCTCGGCGAGGACCGTCGCGAAGAACGGCGCCAGGCTACGGCGGCCCGCCGACTTATACGCCAGCACCGCGGCCCTAGCGTCCCCCGAGTACTGGAACAGGGGAAAGGCGGAGTCGAAGCCGAAGTCCGAATCGCGGCATCGCATGCACGTCCCTCGCTCGGAGATCAGCGGCTTCCCGCACACCCGGCAACGCGGCGCCGCCACTCCAGGAGACGAGTCGATGATCGAGGCCTCGCATCGTCCGCAGAGGGGCCAGCGGGAGGCGCGCCCGACGGCCTGGCCGCAGACGGCGCAGCGCATCGGCGCGACCAGGGAGAGGGCTCCCAGGAGGATGCGTCCTGGGATCGCTAGGGTTTCCATGCCCGCTGGACGCCGGGCCGGGCACCGGCGCGTGCGGCTCGATCAGCGCGCGCTTAGAGCCTTCCTGACGGCGGCTAGCCTCGAGAGCGCGTCCAGGGGCGTCATCCTATCGGTATCCAAGCTCCGGAGCTCGTCTAACACTAGTTCCTCTACCGAGAATAAGCCGCCGGGCTCGGGCGAGCGAACGCCGACTACTCGAGCGTCTTTCGCGCCCTTCGAGGGTATCGCCGACACGCCGGA
>JAHIWG010000034.1 GCA_018816345.1 Spirochaetota bacterium
CGAGGCTCGCGTCGTAGGCCGTAGGTATGCCGAAGAACGGGTACTCGACCGAGAATCCCGAGGCCCTGAGGAATTCGACGTGCGCGGCGCTGCTCTCGAATTCCCGCTCGGAGATCTCCGGGTTCGCGGCCATGGCGTCGCTCAGGGCGACCGCGGCGGCGGCCTTCTCCTCGATCGCGGCGTCCGCCATCCTTATCAAGCGCTCGTATTCGGGCACACTGGTTCCTTTCCGGGAGGGGGCTAGCCTATGCCCCGAGCCGAGGGTACGGAAAGACGGCCCGGAGCGCGCCCCGGGCCGTCTTTTAGTGATCATCGCCCGGCCGGGGCCGGGCGATCCTATCAAGCCAGCCCGACGAAGACGGACGCGGCTATGAAGATGACCTGCGCGATGAGCAGGAAGCCGAAGAACGGCAGGAAATAGCGCCACCACTTCTGAATCGGTATCTTGGCGATGGAGCATACCACCGGCAGGAGGGTAGTCGGCCATAGCAGGTTGGAGAAGCCATCTCCGTACTGGAAGGCCAGCACCGCGGTCTGCCTCGAGATGCCCAGAAGGTCGGAGAGCGGGGCCATGATCGGCATCGTCGTAGCCGCCTGGCCGGAGCCCGACGGGATGAAGAAGTTGATGAGCGTCTGGACGACGAGCATGCCCTCGGCCGCCAGCCACCTGGGCAGGGACGAGAGGGGCACCGACATGCCGTAGACGACGGTGTCGATGATCTTGGCGTCCCTCATCACGACGAGGATCCCTCGGGAGAGGCCTACGACCAGCGCGCCGAAGACTATGTCCTTGCACCCCTCGAGGAAGGTGACCGCTATCTTGCTCGGGCCCCATCCGGCGAGGAACCCGCTCGCGATGCCCATGATGATGAAGAGGCCGGCGAGCTCGTCGAAGTACCAGCCCTTGACGATGACGCCCCAGACGAGGAGGCCGATGGTACCGGCGACCCAGAGCAGCACGAGCTTATCGCGCCCGGTCGCCTTCTTCTCGATGAGCTCGTCGTGGTTTAGGGCCAGCTTGCCCATGTCCACGCCGTGGAGGAGGCTCTTGGTCGGGTCCTTCTTTATCTTGAGCGCGTAGCGCACGGTCCAGACGACGGCCATCGTCACGAAGACGAACCAGCTTACGATGCGGAAGCCCATGCCGGAGAACAGCGGGAGCTCGGCTACCTTCTGCGCGACGCCTACCGTGAACGGGTTCATGAAGGCCGCGGCGAAGCCCATGCCGACCGCGAGGAAGACCATGCTCATGCCCACTATGGCGTCGAAGCCCATCGCTATGGCGAGGCCCACGAACAGCGGTATGAAGCCGAAGGTCTCCTCGAACATGCCGAATATGGATCCGCCGAGAGCGAATACGTACATGAAGACGGGTATCAGGATTATCTCTTTGCCGCGCAGCATGCGCAGCAGGCCGCCTATCATCGCGTGGAGCGCTCCGGTCTGCAGCACGATATAGAACGAGGCGTAGACGAAGAACACGAAGAACACGACGTCAGCCGCGTCGATGGAGCCTTTCTGCACCGCGATGAACGTCTTGAAGGGGTGCTGGGGGACCTGCTCGACGCGATGGTAGGTACCGGGCACGACGACCGTCTTCCCGGAGTTCGGATCCTTGGCGCGGTCGAATTCCCCGGCCGGTATCACGTACGAGCCGATGATGGCTACGATTATCAAGGCGAACAGTAGCACGAACGTGTGCGGCACCTTGACGGGCTTCTTACTCATAATCGAGTCCCCCTGATTCGAAAAGGATGAGATATTCTACGTATAGAATCATCGAACCCTATCATCGTCCGATTTTTTATGTCAAGTCAATCCTGAATATTAATACATATTTTTCCGTATATTTATGCACCGGCCCGTGATCCGCGCCGGACCGCGCGTTGAACAGCCCGGCCACGGCCGGGTATACTCCGCGCATGCATACCAATTACCATACCCACTGCGACTTCTGCGACGGCAAGGCCGACGCCCGCGCCATGGCCGGCGCCGCGCGCGCCGCAGGATACTCGATACTCGGGTTCTCGTCCCACGCGCCGCTACCTTTCGCCACTCCCTGGGAGCTGGAGGCGAGCCGCCTCGAGGAGTACGCCGAGACGATACGCGCAATCGGCCGAGAGCACGCCCCCGGCATGGAGGTGCTCCTCGGACTCGAGATAGACTACGTAGAGGGCCTCTGCGGGCCTGCTGACGGGCGGTTCGAGGGCGTCGGGCTGGATTATTCCATAGGCTCGGTACACTACGTCACGCCCTCCGGCGCCCCGAGGCCCTCGGCCCTGGCCCTCGACGGGTCGGGCGTCCCGACCTTCGGCTTTACCGTCGACGAGTCGCAGGAGAGCTTCGACGCCCACCTCGCATCGTTCTACGGCGGCGACGCCGACGCGCTCGTAGCCGACTACTACGCCGCGCTCGCCGCCTGCGTCAGGGCCGGCGGCTTCGACATACTCGGGCACTTCGACCTGGTGACGAAGAATAACAGGGGACAGTCGCGCTTCAGGGAGGATACCGACGCCTACCGCGACGCGGCCATGTCGGCCGTCGACGCGCTGGCCGGCACCGACGTCATCGTGGAGATAAACACGGGAGGCATGGCGCGGGGCAAGACCGACGCGCCGTACCCGGCGCCCTGGATACTCAAGGAGCTGAGGGCGAGGGGCGTCGGAATCTGCGTCAACGCCGACGCGCACGCCCCGGAGCATTTGGCGGGCTTCCGGGACGCCGGCCTGCGCGCGGCGGCGGAGGCCGGTTACCGGCGGCTCGAGGCGATCGGCGCCTCCGGCCGCTTCGCGATCCCGCTAGAATGAGACCCTTATCGAGGTAACGAGCGCGGCCGTTGACGCGAATACGGCCGCGCTCGCGTTAGCGATTACGACCGTATTCGCGTTAGCGATTACGACCGTATTCGCGTTAGCGATTACGACCGTATTCGCGCTAGCGATTACGACGTTCCTCGCTCTTCTGGCAGTCTATGCATAGCACGGCGTACGGCAAGGCGGACAGCCGCTCCTGCGGTATTCGCTTGGAGCACTTCATGCACGAGCCGTAGCGCCCCTGCTGTATCCTGACGAGCGCCGCCTCGATAGAGCGAAGGCGCTTGAGATCCTGGGAGCCCAAGGCCTCTATCATCTTCCTGTCGACGTCGTCCGACGCGACGTCGGCGAAGTCCTTGGGATCCATCTCTTCTACGATCGCGCGGAAGTCCGCGTTCGATTCGACTAACTTATCGAGGATCTCCTGCTTCATCGTCGTAAGCGATTCGCGCATCTTCTCGGTGAAATCCTTATCCATAGGATCCTCCTCGCTGATCTCTAGTACGCCCCGGCGCCGTGACCCGTGGAATCGGCTCCGCGCCCGCTCGACGCGGGCGAGTCACTATTCATGGATCGCGCCGGCGTGTCAACCGTCCCGCGGGCTAGGTTGACACGTGCATGCGCGGCCCGTACTATTATAACGCTAAAGGCGCTCCGTTCAATGGAGACGTCGTATTTCTTTTGAGGAGGCATCGTGGCCAAGGAAGAAGCCATCGAGGTAGAGGGTATCGTCCGCGAGTCCCTACCGAACACCATGTTCAGGGTCGAGTTAAAGAACGGCGGGCACCTGATCCTCGCCCACCTGTCGGGAAAGATGCGCAAGCATTATATCCGCATCGTCCCGGGCGACACCGTACGAGTCGCCCTATCCCCCTACGACCTATCCCGAGGCCGAATCATCTACCGAGAGCGCTGATCGCCCGCCCGCTTCAGTAGCACCCACGTAGCTCCCTTCCCACCGTTCGCCGCGTCGGCGTGGCCGGACCTGCCGGCCGACGCCCTGCGTTCTAGCCATCGCCTCGTCAGCCTCTCCAGTACCGGTTCCGAGGACGAATGCAGTCCCTTGCCGTGCACTATCATGACCTTCCGGCAACCCGAACGCTCCGCCGCGGCGAAGAACGACGCCAGCGACGACTCGGCCTCCCGGGCCGTCAGGCCGTGGAGGTCGAGCGTAGCGTCTATCGGCATGGCGTCGATCTCTCGCTTGGTGAGCCTCGTCGCGGCCGCCTCGTCCCGCAGGTCCTTCGCGTCGGGGACTCCGTGTCGATCGAGCCATTCTGCCTGAGCCTTGGCGACGGCGTTCCGCGAAGCGGGAACACGCTCGGCCGGTTCCATAGCGTCGTCGCCGCGAATAGCGTCGTCGCCGCGAATAGCGTCGTCGCCGCGAATAGCGTCGTCGCCGCGAATAGCGTCGTCGCCGCGAATAGCGTCGTCGCCGCGAATAGCGTCGTC
>JAHIWG010000035.1 GCA_018816345.1 Spirochaetota bacterium
AGCTGTAATGCCCCGGCTCCCCCGGATGGAGGCGCCTGAACGTATCAGCGTACCCGCTCGACAGGAACCGGGTCATCCATGCCCGCTCCTCGGGCAGGTAACCGGGATTCCCCTCGTTGGCCTTGGGATACGTCAGGTCTATAGGCTCGTGCGCTATATTGTAGTCTCCCGCGACTACGACGTGGCGCCCCTCGGCGACTATGGCGTCGCAACGGGCGAGCACCGCGTCGCAGAAACGCAGCTTGTAGTCGAGCCTCGCTCCGGCTTCCTGCGAGTTGGGGAAATAGGCGCTCGCGACGACGAGATCGCCGTAATCGGCCTCCAGATATCGTCCCTCGTCGTCGAACTCGCTTACGCCTAGCGTCCGGACGCCGCGCGGCTCGATCCTCGAGTAGATGGCGACGCCTGAATAGCCTCGCCTCCGCGCGCTCGACCAGAAGGCCGAGAATGGCCGGCCGGCCTCGTCCTTCGCCTCGAAAAACTCCTTGCCGAGCTGCGAAGGATCGGCTTTAGTCTCCTGGAGGCAAACGATGTCCGCCGACTCGGCGGCGAGCCATTCGAAAAAGCCCTTAGTCGAGGCGGAGCGGATTCCGTTGACGTTCCAGGAAGCGAGTCTCTTCATGCAGTGCTCCATTCTAGCTAGCGATCATCGCCTCGCTAGGCGAAGAACCCGTCGAAAACCATATCGCAGGCTGCCCTACCAGCGAAAATCGGATCCCATCGGCATCCGCGGACCCTTTGCGCCCCTCCGTCGGGCCGAGGCCTCGGCCTCGACGAAAGATATCGCTCGGCTTCTCCCGCGATCAAGTCGGACAGCGCGCTCGACCTCGAAATAACAACGAACTCGCCGGGATCGAGGAGGTGCATGACGTTCAGGAGGGCTACCGAGGCCCTTCGTATCGCCGGAAGCAACGCTCGAGCCGCGATTCTATCCCCGTCGGTCAGGAGCCGGTCCAGGTCCTTAAAGTCGGCGCACGGGCGTTCGGCGGCTACCGCGGCGACGAGGGCGTCCTCCGAGATATACGCTTCGAGGCATCCAGTCCCTCCGCAGGGACAGGCCGGGCCGTTCGGGTCCATCGTCATATGCCCGACCTCTATAGCTGTCTTCCCGCCGTTCTCGTACGGCGAGCCGCCTTTAACGAAGGCGCCGCCGACCCCGGCGCGCACGAGCAGGGCGAAAACGCTCTCGGTATCGAGCGCGCTCCGTACGCGCGGCAGGGCTTTCTCCTCCGTACCGCCGCCACGGCTCGAATCGCCGTACCGGTATGCCGCTACCGCCGCCACGGTAGCGTTATTGCTCATCCTTACGTCCGTTCCGAAGCGTTCCGATAGCTTCTCAGCCACGGGAAAGCCCGAGAGGCCGGGAATGCGCATATATTCCAATACCACGCCGCGCTCGAGGTCCACGACCCCCGGCGCGCCTACCCCAATGCCTAGGAGGGGTCCTCCGGACGAACGATTGAGGGCGTCCGCGATCAGTTCGGAGACGATTCCGTACGCCTCGTCGGCGTTCGATCCGTTAGGTAATGGACGCTCCTCCGAATAGAGTATCCTGGCCGAGAAATCCTCTACCACGACCGAGGCTCCGCCAGCCCTGAAATCCAGACCGACGACTCGATAGGCGTCGGGAACCGTCGAGTACCAGGTAGGTCGTCGGCCCTTCCTGTCGCTCGCGAGCGCCGGGCCTACGACGGGGACGATAAGGCCGGCTCGCTCGAGCTCGCCGAATATCCTGAACACCGTAGGAGCCTTCAGGCTGGAGAGCGCCACCACCTCGCTCTGGGAGGCCATGGTGGCTCGGAACACCATTCCTAGGACGAGGCGCTCGTTCAGCTCCTTGATGTCCGCGGCCCTGATGGGAGTGCGTTCTCTGAGCTCGCTCACGGAGACGTCACTATATCGAGCTCTACCGACAGGATGGCGCGGTACACCTTACCTCGAAGCGCGGTGAATTTCCTCGTCATCGAGTAGTCGCCTATCTTAAAGACGAGCGTATGCTCCCCTGGCTCCAGAGCTAGGCCTGAAAGCTCGGCGGCCCCGACGGCTACGCCGTCTATCGATATGAACGCCCCCGAAGGAGCCTGGAACTCGATAAGCGGCGCGTTGGGAACCATCGCTACGGTTAACGGCACCGTCTTGCCCGCCACGATCGGAACCGTGATTATCTCTTCCCTATACCCCTCGGCGCTCACGCGTACGACCCGCGCGCCTTTTTTCACCATGATGAGCGCATGAGGATCTTCGACGCGCCTATCGTCGATGAAAACCGACGCGCCAGGCTTCTCCTGGCCCTCGGGATAAGTAACCGAGACGGTAATGCCGCCCTCGTCGCGCAGGACCGGCCGCACGGTCAACTTGAACTCAGCCGCTTCCATGCTCGGATTGAGCCCCTTGCCTATGGGAGAAAGCTTGAAGAACAGAGGGAAGCGATCGACCCCCGCGACCAAGGGAATGAGGCTCGCGAAAGGCCCGCTCTTGATGCCGTGCCTGTCGATTATCGGCAGCACGAGGTTCATGGATACTCTCGCCGGCAAGGGTTGCGTAGCGACGAGATCGACCGAATAATCGAAGCGGTCCGTGGCGGGGCTCGGGGAGACTCTAGAGAAAACAGACCAGGCTATAGACGATTCCGCGCCCTGGAAGGCCTTAGGAATCCTGAGCTCGAACTCCACGCCTTGGATGAAGGTAGGATCGGCCGGATAGAGTATGCCCACGGCGTCGTTATACCGGAGCG
The DNA here is from genome assembly GCA_018816345.1 of Spirochaetota bacterium. Classification (GTDB taxonomy): domain Bacteria; phylum Spirochaetota; class Spirochaetia; order Treponematales; family UBA12059; genus SZUA-370. The sequence goes on from JAHIWG010000035.1 coordinate 2,735, forward strand.
AGACAGTCGAGCCTTCGCCGGTATCGGCCGATAACGCCACTATCGCGGCAACGTTAGCGCGTAGGCCCTGCGAGAACGCGGGAGAGCACGCGAGGATGGATAGTAGTAGCGCGAACGAAGAAATCCGCTTCATGGCTTCAATCCAGGTAGATAACTAGAAGGATCCTTAGCCTTTCCACCGAGCCGTATCTCGAAATGAAGATGCGGCCCCGTAGATAAGCCGGTCGAACCGACCGCTCCTATCATTGTACCCGATCGTACCGTTTGGTTCAACACGACTCGTATCGCGGAAAGATGCCCGTAGACGGTACGCAGGCCGCCGCCGTGGTCGATGATGATCCGGAGCCCCAGGACGGGATCCTCTCCCGCCTCCGAGACGGTACCGTCGCGGGCGGCCAGCACCTCGGTATGCGAGGGAGCGGAGAGGTCTACGCCCTCGTGCAGCCTGTCGTGCCCGTCTATAGGGCTACGCCTGATCCCGTACGCGCTAGTGATGACGCCTTCAGGCAAAGGCATCCTGAAACCTACCTCCAGGAAGAACGACCGCTCAGTATGATATAGCCTGGCTCCCGGCAGGAACGTGAAGTCCCTCTTCGCGCCGTCCATGGAGACGGTGATTCGCTGCGACCTCTGGCCCGGCTCGATTCGCCGCGCGGCGATGATAGAATCGAGATCGTTCCGCGGCTCGTCGGGAATGAACAAGCCGGCCAAGGAAGGCACGAGCACGGCCTCCCCTG
>JAHIWG010000004.1 GCA_018816345.1 Spirochaetota bacterium
CCTGCCCGCGGCGGGCGCGGCCCTCGCCTTGTCGTATAGGCTGCCACTCGGGGGCGCGTTCTCCGCGAGGCCGGTCGTCGAGGCCGGCGCCGTCTATTCCGCCTCCGCCTCCGCCTCCGCCTCCGCCTCCGCCTCCGCCTCCGCGAACCCCGTCAGCCTCGACCTGGCCGTGGGCCTCGGCCTGGACGCGCGCCTGGGCGCAAGGAACTACGCTACCTTGACCCCGCGGCTCAGGTGGACGCCGGCGCTCGGTATCCCGCTATCGCTAGGCGTGACGCTGGGCCTGCGGACCGAGACCGCGTGGCTAGCGCCCATAGCTCCCGCCTCGCCTCGGCTCGAAGGGATTCCCGCCCTCTACTCCCCCGACGGCGACGGGATCGACGACGATTTCGAGGCCCGGCTCCGTTTCTCAGACGCCAGGCATATAGTCTCGTGGTCGCTGTCCGTAGTCGACTCCGAGGGCGCGGGCTTCGCGACGAGGGCGGGGGCGGGTAGGCCGCCGCGCGCGTTCTCCTGGGACGGCCGTTCCGACGACGGCCGCCTCGTCGACCCGGCGGCCGATTATAGCCTCCGCCTCGCCACCGTCGACCTCCTCGGTAGGAGGGAGGAGGCCGCCGCCAGGTTCACCGTGGACATACTGGTCATCCGGGCGGGCGATCGCTACAAGGTACGGGTACCGCCTATCCTGTTCCCGTCTAATTCCTCGGAGCTGGCGTCGCCTAGGATCGGCTGGATGCTCGAGGCGAATAAGGCGGTCCTAGCGCGGCTCATTGCGTTATTCTCGCGATTCCCCGATTATTCGATAGTCGTGGAGGGACACGCCAACTCCGTGCGCTACGCGGACCCCGCGGCGTTCGACGCCGAGCAGAGGGACGAGCTCGTCCCCCTCTCCCTCTCCCGCGCCGAGGCGGTCAGAGGCGCCCTCGTTTCCCTGGGCATCGCCCCGGGCCGGATAGCGGCGCGCGGCCTGGGCGGGTCGGAGCCTATAGTCGCCTTCTCCGACTCGGGCGCGTGGAGGAATCGCCGGGTCGAATTCCTCCTCGTGAAGAAATAGGGAGCCGGTAAGCCGCCGCGCCTATTCCAGCGCCGTAGTCCCGGCGCCATCGTCGCGTCGCGATGCTCCCCCGCGCTATCGCCCCGTCGCGAGGCCTGTCACGGTCGCGCACAGGGCAGCTATCACGGTCCCCGATATTGCCAGGGCCAAGGCCCTATGGAACGAAGCCGGGTCTTCGGCCCGGGCGATAGCCCCGGCCGCGTTTCCGAGGCCCCAGGCAGTCATGGCCATGCCGCCGGCCGCGCCGACGAGCGACGCGCCGCGTAGCGCGGCGAGGGACGCCGCCTCTGCCGTAATAGGTATGATCGGAGCCTCGGGCGCCGGCGGCGGCGCGTAGTCCGCCAAGGACGTCGCCGCGGGCCCGCCGTCGGCGGTATCGCCGAGGATCCCGGCGGGGGCCTCGGGCGCCGCGGTCTGCGCGTACGCGACCGAGCACGCGACCGCGGCTGCCAAGAGGCCGATCGCCCGACGCCTCATCGTCTCTTCCCTCCCTCGGCTCCCTTAGGTCCCTTAGGTCCCTTGGCCAGCTCCTCGTCGAACACGACTACGGTACCCGCCATGTTGATCACGTCGCCGGATTCCAATCGCCTGCGGACGACGTTATGGTTGTTGACGCTTACCGGGGAGTCGGCCACTATCGTATAGACGTTCTTGGCCTCGTCGAACAGTATCGTCGCGTGGGAAGCCTTGAGCGACGGGTTCCCTGCTATGCTGACGTCGGCGTCGGGCGCCGCTCCTATGACGGTCTGAGGCCCGGCAATGGCGAAGAAACGGGTGGCCTGAGAGCCGTAGAGGAGCCTGACGCCGGCGCGGTCGGTCTCCCGCTCCAGTTTCGCTAGTACGAGCGTCAGCCACGCCGCCGCGGCCGCCCCGACGAAGAGCAGGTAGTACGGCCTCGGCTCGCCGGCGCCCCGGCCGAGCACCGTCCCGGCGAAGTAGTGGCGCGTCGCCGAGAGCCTCCCGCCCGCGGCGTTGGCCACGGCCACCTTGACCCAGCGCTTCTCGCCGGGGATCATCCCCGCCCGGTAGTCCACGGCGATCTCGGATAGCACGTCCGTGCGTATCTCGTCGTAGACCCGGGCTAGCTCGGCGCCGTCCATCGCGTCGAAGGTCCTGCCGCCGGTCTCTTCCGCTATCCTCGCGACGAGGGGGTCCCGCTGGGCCCCGAAGCGTATCGCGTATACGGTAACGCCGTCGCGGACCGCGCTGTCCACGATGTCGGACGGGCTGGCGCTCCTGATGCCCGTCTCCGGGTTGGGCTTGCCCGTCTTGAGCGCGTAGGGGTAGTTCTCCCCGTCCGATAGCACGATGAGGACCCGCCTGCCCGGCTCCGCGGCGAAATCGGCGAGGCCCCGTTGAAGCGAGAGGAACAGCTCGGTGAAGGCGTCCTCCGTGCCGGGCCTGCTAATCTCGTCAAGCACGCGCTCCGCGTCGGCCGGGCGCCCTCCGGGAGGGGACGCGTTCCAGTACCTGGTATTGAATACCGCGAGCCCTACGCCGTCCTTGGGGGACAGCGCTCCGAGGAAGGCCCTGGCGGCGGCTTTCGCGCTCTCGATGCGCGAGCCTCCCGCGTCCTGGGCCTCCGCTCCGGCGGGGTCAGTCCACATGCTTCCCGAGTTGTCGAGGAGCAGGAAGAAGGAAATGCCCTCGTCGGCGTTAGGCTCGAGGGATACGCGGCTCACGGGCCTCTGAAGCCAGTCCGCCCCGTCGCCGGATTCCCAGACCTCGAAGAGGGGCGGCTCTACCCCGTCGGCCAGGCCGAGCGCCGGCGCCGAGACGTAGACGCGGGTCTCCTGGTTAGAGAGCAGCCGCTCCGTGCCTATCTGCGTGATCGATATTCCCTGGGCCCAGGCGCCTGCCCCGGCCGCGGCCATAAGCGCCGCGGCTATCGCGCGCTTCGTCGTCGTCATGGCTATATCTCCGTTCATCCGAGCCCTCCGGGGCCTTCCCCAGCGGCGCGTCATCCGAAATACCCGTATATGAACTTGGCCTTGCCTACCGCTATCACGTCCTCGGGCTTGAGCGCGCGTCCCGCCGGCGGCTCGTCGTTGACGAGCACCCGCGCGCCGGATCTCTCCTGCTCGACGACGACCTTGCCCCCCGAGGCACGGACCGTGGCGTGGGCTTTCTCGACGTCCGGGTAGCCCTTGAGCACGATATCGCAGTCCGAGCCCGATCCTATCCTCATGGCCCGGCTGAGCACGTAGTACTCCTTGCCCTTGAGCGGGCCGTTGAGGAGCATCAGGGCGCCCGATGAGAAGCGATTCTCGAACAGCGAATAGCAGAGGCCCAGCGATAGCCCGAAGACGGCGAGGCCGGCGAGGAGCGACCACGGCTCGCCCGGGAAGAAGTACGACACGGCCGAGAGGGCGGCTCCCCCCGCCAGCCCCCCAAAGGAACCCCCGGCAAGCCCGACGAGGAGCTTGCGGGCGGACCTGGCCCGGAGACCCTCGGTAAGGGCGAGGATTACGCCGATGATAGTCCAGGCCACCCCGCTCGCTATGGCCAAGCCTACGCCGTTCCTCGCGCTAGCCGTCTTCCAGAGCGCGGAGCCGGCGGAGAACAGGAAGAGCTGCCCGGCCATGACGCCCGCCGCTCCCGCGACCGCCCCGAAGGCCGCTCCGAAGAGCAGCCCCGAGAAGGCCTTGGGCCTCGAGGAGACGACTATGCCCTCGAACGAGCCGAAGAAGGCCCCGAAGGCCATGCCCAGGGCGATCCCCTGCGCCAGCGAGAAGAGCAGGTAGCTAGGGAAGGATTCCTGGTAGTATTGCAGCGTTAGGAGGCAGGGCCAGAGGAACAGCGCCCCTAGGAGGCCGAAGACGGCCATGAAGACGCGTTTTAAGGTTAGCGACACGATTGTCTCCTTGAGTAGCGCGCGATGGCGCGGATCACGGGCGCGGCCCGCCCGTCCTCGATAGCGAGGCTGAGAGCGATAGCCTGTCCTGGTCGTCCGCTATCTTGAGCGAGAACGTCTGCGGCTCGTACCCGTCGGACCCGACGCGGAACTGCCGCACGGAGCCGGTCCGTAGCCAGCCGTCGGGGAGGTCGTCCAGGGCCGTCCAGGTACCCTCGGCTAGGACCGAGACGCGCGCCGGGACGCCCTCGCCCGTCTCGGCGTCCCGCGCGCCCGCCGTTACCCGTAGCGGGCGCGGCGAGTCGTCGGCGACGCGGACGCGCAGCGACTTGCCCTCGGGGCCGCCGGGGGCGGAGAACGCCGCGACGTAGAACGATTCCCAATGCACGGCCCCCGGCGTCGCGAGCTTGAGCCTGTACGCGCCCGGGGCGAGCAGGACGGGGCCCGATTCGAACGTATAGTACGGGTCGGCGCCGTCTGAGGCGCGGGCCCGGAGGCTGACGGGAGAGCGCGCGGCCTCAGGCATGTCCTTGCCGTCGTCGACGAATACCCTCGCCAGCACGAACAGCTCGTCGGCCCGCCTTCCCTCCTTCGGTATCCGCGCCGATACCCGGAGCTCCCCGGTGGTATCGGGCAGGATCCAACGCTGCGCGTATCCTTCGCTCCACGCGTACCATCCGCCTCCGGCCAGGCCGGCGAGGGCCGCGAGGGCGATCGGGATGGCCGAGCGCTTCCTACCGGCCCGCGGATAGCGCGGCTCGTCGGAGATCGAGCCCTCCATGAGGCCTATGAGCGAGGCCCGCACCGGCTCCCGCCCGAACCGGCGGAGGTACCGCTCCAGGACCAGGACGAGCCTGTCGGCGTCCTGGTACCGCCTCGCGGGATCGGTCTGCATGAGCTTCTTGATGAGCCTGTCGACGAAGGGGTGGATTCGCCCGTTCAGCTTGCCCGCCCGCCTATACCGGCCCTTCCGGATCATCATGACCGTATCGGCCGAGAAGTTACCCGGGTACGGCTTCTTTCCCGTGACCATCTCGTAGAGCATAACGCCCATGGAGTAGATGTCCGCCCGCTTATCGACGTTCTTAGAATTCTCTATCTGCTCCGGCGGCATGTAGCACGGCGTGCCGAGGGTCATGCCCTCCCTGGTGAGGCCGGAGTCCTCGTCCTCCTCCGACGAGGCTATGCCGAAGTCGGCCAGCTTAACCTCGCCCTTCCTGGATATGAGGATGTTGCCGGGCTTTATGTCTCGGTGGATGACGCCCATCGAGTGCGCGTAGGCGAGCGCCTTGCTCGCCTCGAGCAGTATGCTGAGGGATAGCTCGCTCGATAGGAATCGCTGCTTCTTTATGAGCTGGTCGAGGGACATGCCGTCCACGTACTCCAGCACCATGTAGTGGGAGCTGCCTTCCTTGAAGTGGTCGAACACCCTGACGATGTTGTCGTGCTTGAAGTCCATCAGGATGCGGGCCTCGCGCTTGAAGCGCTCGGCTATGGCCGCGCTGCCGCGTATCGTGAGCTTCTTGAGGACGACGCGGCGACGGAGCGTAGGGTGCATCGCCTTGAGGACGGCCCCCATGCCTCCTCGGGCGACCAGGGACTCGATCTTGTATTTTCCTATGTACTCGGGCAGCTCTGCCATCGTTCGCTCCTCGGATCAGCGGCCGGCTATGAGTCGGCCGATATCCCTTATTTCGCCGATATCGAGCGTCGGCTCGACGTCGCGGTCCGGCATCGCCCACGCGACGACGTACCTTCCAGGATTGTGGATCTGCAGGTGCGATCCTCCCGAGCGCTCGCGGAATAGCCCCGGTACGGTCCTGTGCCCCGTGAAGTAGCGAGGATAGCCTATATCCGGCAGGAAGCGCGATAGCAGCGTCCGCACCGAGTCTGGCTCCGCGGCCCCGTTGTCGGTCCACGTCAGCCCGAGCCCTACCTCCGGCAGCTCGCGCGCGTCGACGATCTCCGCGACGGAGAAAGGCCGGGCGGGCTCGGCGTGCGACGCGAGGAACCTGCCGCCCACGGCGAATAGCGGCAGGCTCCGCTCGAAGGCCGCGTAGCGAAGGATAAGCTCGTCGCCGTAGAATTTGCGCAGCCACGCCAGGACCATCTCTCCCTCGAGCGCGAATTTCCGGAACGGATGGTTGCCGCGGCCTTCCTCGTTAAGGACGTTCTCGTGGTTGCCCTTCAGGAAGTGGAAGTATCCGGGGAACGCCAGCTTCGCGCGCATGACCATCTCCATGAGGGCCATGCTCTCGGTCATCTCCTCGTCCATGGCCGCGTGGCGGCGGTAGCCGTCGCGGAACTCCCCGTAGGCGGCGTTCCATCGCTCGACGGCTCGGGCCTCCGCGTGGAATCCGTCGCCTAGGCAGAGGACCTGGAGCCGGCCCGACGCCAGGGCGTCCACGACCGCGCCTCCCTCCGGCAAGGGGCTCCCGAGCAGGCTGAGCATGAAGCCGGTCCTGGCGTGCAGGTCGGGAACGATGACGGTCGGCAGGCGCGGGTCCAGCCTCACGAGCCCCCCGGGAGCGCCTCGCGAATCGACGGGGCGCGTCGCGCCGGGCTCCGAGCCTAGGGCGGCGGCCGCCGAGTCCGCGAGCTCCCCGAATTCGTCGGCCGGGGGAGGAGCCGTCCTCGTATACGCCCGTACCATCGGGTCTAGCGCTTTCATTCCTCGTTTTGCTTCCTTAATTAAGCTCCGCCTGAGCGATCGGCCGAATAGCGTAGCCGGATAGATCAGCCTATGACCGTCTTGTTGACCTCGGCGAAGTCCTCGGCCAGGACCTGGCTTACCTGCGTGAGCATGGCGCGCTCTTCCTCCGGGTCCATATCGCCAGCGGATACCGCTATCTTATAGACGGGCGAGCTGGTCCGAATCGGCCCCTTGGCGAATTGCACCGGCTCGTCGGCCTCGATATCGGCCGACAGGTCCGAGCTATCCTCGGCGGCCGAGGGCGGCACGTCCGTCCTGAGCCCTATCGAAGTGTACTCGCAGCGGCGCTTCCCGTCCACGAGCGGCCCTACGTTGATGATGGATCCCGACCATGTCAGCGCTAGCGCCCCCCGCTCCTCGCTCCTTCCGAAGAAGCCGACCTCGACGAGCCTGTTAGCCTCGAGCGATTTCTCGAAGAGGCCCTTCTTCTCTATCCAAGCGGCGGCCATGCGCTCGTAGCTGTCGTCGGTCATGGGGAGCCCCGAACTCTGGGTAATCTGCTTCAGGTGATCCTGGATTTCCTGGCTTAACGAGTCGAAGATGTTCATGTTTCCTCCTGCGCCTTATATTGTACTGTTTATTTTTGAATTATCAATGGAAAAACACGAGAAAAAAATAAAAAGCATAAAATTGGTATTCTTTGCTATACTCTCCTCGGAGGCAACGATGAAGAAGGGCGCGTTCGAAGCACTACCTAGGCAGATCCAAGTCCAGCTCGAGGCCTTGCTCGCCGAATCGGGCAAGGCGGGAGAGGAAGAGGCCCGCGAGAGCCTGGCCTCGGTATGGACCGAGAAATTCCGCATCTTCATCGGCCAGATAGGAGCGCTCGGCATGGAGCTGCTCGACGAGCTATCCAAGGACGACGATAGGGCCGCTATCCTGCTCACGTATTCCGGCTCGCTCATCAGCCTCGGGCCGAGGCGGGGCAAGGACCGATGGCTGGAATACGCCTCCATCAAGCTAAGGGTCGACGTACCGGAACTGGTCCGGGGCGACAAGGTCAACCTCGCCGCCGGGGCCAAGCTCGACCAGGCGGCCGCCTTCGAGGGGACGAGCCTCAAGCGCTCCTCGGCCCTATATAGGATAGCCGCCTGTCCGATCGGCACGAGCCCGGACGAGCAGGAGCGCCGCGTGCGCGAGGCGACGGTATATCTGACTAACGGCTTCATCAAGCTCAATAGGAGCCTGTCGCTCGAGGGAGCCGAGGTCGATCAGTTCACGGCGAAGGCCATAGTCAATTACGTGGCCAAGAAGAACGGCGTGACGCAGCTCGCCGCCCGCGGCATCATAGACGATTACCTTTCCATGATAGAGACCGGCATGCTCCTAGGCGAGAGGGTCTCCGTAGGCAAGCTTGGGAACGCCAGCCTGCGCTTCCAAGCGGCCCGGAAGGCGCGCATAGTGAAGAGCCTGAAGACGGGGGAGGACCTCCTCGTTCCTGCGAAACCCGCTTCCATGGCGCCTAAGTTCAATTTCTCGCAGGCGTTCAAGGAGAAGTGCGCCGCCGTCGACCCGACTTTCGTCGATATCGACGACGCCGATGACGAGGATGAGCAGGGGGCGTGACTAAAGTTTGGCCGGCCCGATACTAAAGACTGCCGGGCCTTGGAAGAACGCCACTTCTACATCGCTGATCATACGGGCGAACATTGCGGAGTCCATAAATAGGAGGCTTCCGCATGAAACGCAGCACTATCGGCGCGCCGCTCGTCTTGGCCGGCGCGGCCATGATTACCGTATTTTTCCCTCTCTCCGCGACCGCCCAAGAGGAACCGGCGCTCTGGGGTAGCCAGTACTCTCCCGGCAATCTCATGCCGGCCGTAACCGCCGCCGTGGAATTCGAGTCCGGCGCCGTCGCCTTGACCCTATACCCGCAGGCCGAGATCGTCGCGTGGAAGCCGAGCCTCGGCGGCTTCGCCTTCTTCGACATAGGAATAGCCGCGCTCGGGCGTCTCGCTATACCGCTCAGGGATACCCGGCTCTCTATAGGAGCCGCCGTCGGGCCGACGTTCCATATAGGGCTCCGAGGCCTCGATACGCCCATCTCGGACATCCTCGATAGGGTAGACATATACGCGCAGGTAGTCTTCGGCGCCGATATCGTCTCGGCGTCCGGCCTCCGGTTCGCCCTAGGCTCGGCGTCAGGCGTTAATTACTATGTAAACGACTCCCTGAGCGTCGGGCTAGGATACACCGACTGGAACGATTTTAGCGGCGTCGGCCTCCACGCCCGGCTTCGCCTCGGCCCGAGGCCCGCGGTGAAGGGAATGTCCGGAGCGTGGGAGTCGGGCGCGCAGGCGATAGCCGCGGTGGGCGAGGCCGCGTTCCTGGCCCGCTTCTACGCCTACCTGGGCTTCGCGTTCTATACCGGCGGGCGGGACTGGGCCCCCGAGACCTTCACTCCCGGTTCCGGGACGATCTGGCGTTACACCAGTTCCGACGACGGCGCTAGCTTCTACGTCGAGCGCGTCTACCTCGGCCGAGGGGCGGACGGCCTCTCCTGGTGGCGCCTCCGGTACTACGACGACTCGGAGGAGGTCCTCTATGAATTCGCCATCGACGACGACGAGGGTATCGTAGAGATCGTCTACCGCGACGACCGCGGGATAGTGCGAAGCCGGTCCTACGCGGGCGGGAGGGCCGCCGGCGACGGGAAAGCGGGCGACGGCCGCGCGGCCGCGCTCGATACGGAGCGGAAAACCGCGTCGGACATAGCCGCGCTCGCCAAGCCTAACAAGCGGGAGACCGTTACCGTTCCCGCGGGCACCTACAAGTCGTGCTACGTCGTTATGGATACGTACGAAGGCGAGGACGTGGTCTGGTGGTTCGCGTCGGACGCGAGCCTGCCAGGAAGGCTCGTCAAGTACAGGATGACAGAGGACGGCGATTCCGTGACGGCCGAGCTTTTTAAGGTGCTCGCTAAGCAAGACCGAGCCTTCAAGCTTAAGAAATAGCTAGCGGCCGCGCGGGCCTACGCCGCGCTCTCTCGTATCGGAGAAAACTATGAAGAAGTCACTAGTAGTCCTATTGCTCGCGTTAACGTTCGCGTTCGCGCTCGCGTCGTGCGGCACTATAAGCCTCGAGGGCGCGCTACGCGGTATAGGATCGGATATAGCCGATTCCATGATTGCGAGCCCCGCTCCCGCTACCGTAGGAACGGCACAGAAGGAGCCTCCCGCGGCTATGGAGTCGACGCCGCCTACCGACCCGAGAGCCGCGGTCCTCGACGCCGTAGAGCGCAACGACCTCGACGCCCTCAAGGCCGCGTTGGCGGGGGAGGACGACGTGAAGGCCGTCATAGGCGAGGATATCCCCATACTGTGCCTCGCGGAACGCGCCGCCGGCAGCGGCCAGAAGAACCTCGTGTCCGAGTATCTCGTCTCCAAGGGGGCGTTCATCCTCCAGAAGGACGAGACGGGCATGACCTTCGATCAGGTCATAGCCGCGCAGGGCATGGACGCGACGCCGAGGCACGAGTACGCCGTATCGCTCGTAACGTCCAAGTCCGCCGCGCTATCCGACGCGCTTCGGAATGACTCCGTCGATAGCCTTAAGAAGCTCCGCGGGGCAAGGGCCTTCGACGGCGAACTCCTCCTCTACGCGACCGACGAGAAGGCCTCCGCTATCGTCGCGTTCCTTATCGCGGACGGCGTCAAGGCCGGCTACGCGGATCCTCGTACTGGGGAGAACGCCCTGCATAAGGCCTGCAACGGTCGTCCTTACGACCGCTCCTTCGATTCCCGAGCGTCCTTGGTAGCTACCCTCCTTAAGGCGGGCGTCGATCCGCTCGCGAAGGACTCAAAAGGCAATACGCCCCTGGCGAGCCTGCTCCTCGCCGCGGGCAAGGATCCGTCGAGGAAGATGGGCTCTCCCGCGCGGCTCGCCATGACGCTTATAAACGCGGGCTGCCCGGTCGACGGGGTAGTCGATACCGGAGCGACCCTGCTCGCGATGGCGGTCAGGACGAGGGAGAAGAGCCTCGTCGCGGCGTTGCTCGATAAGGGAGCGCCCCTGGACGAGAAGGCCTACCTCGATATGAACCTGGGCTTCGAGCTGGCGCGCCTCTTCGTCGAGCGCGGGGTAGACCCGGGGCGCTACGCCGGCTTCGCACGGTACATAGCCGAGGAGGATCGACTGGAGTTCGTCCGATTCCTCCTAGCCTCCGGCGTACCCGCCTCGTCGATAGATCCGCTGACCGTCTATGCGACGTTCGACATAGTCAGGTTGCTCGCCGACGCCGGCGCCGACTTCTCCTCGAGCGGCATCCTGCACGCGCTCCTCCTGACCAAGGCCGGGATCGAGAAGGTTCGCTTCGTAGTCGAGCACGGCGCCGACGTCAACCTGAAGAACGTCGCCGGCGCTCGGCCCCTCCATCTGGCGGTGCAGTCGCGCGACCTCGAGAGCGTACGATTCCTCGTCTCCAGCGGAGCCGACGTGAACGCCGACAATGCGCGCGGCCAGACTCCTCTCGACCTGTGCCCGGCCTCCCAGAAGGCCATGGCCGAGTTCCTGGTATCCAGGGGGGCGAAGAATAGCTCGTAAGTCGCGATCGTCGCTATAGACCTACCCGCCGGCCAGCCTTAGAATCGTAGTATCGGGCGGCCGCTCCGGTCGCCCGGCACTCTTCCGAGGAGGAACCCATGGGTAACGGTTCGAGGCTCCTATGCCTGCCTTTCTTCACGCTCGGCTTCCTGGCCGCGGCTTCGGCCCAGGGCTCCGCGACCGCTTCCGCCGGCGCCGAGCTGTCGTATTTCGGCAGGGCCTCCGTGAAGATCAGGACGGCCTCCGGCGTGGTTATTTATATCGACCCGTACGCCGCCGGCGACTATTCGGAACCGGCGGACCTCATCCTCGTCACGCACGGCCACGCCGACCATAACCGCGTCGGCGTCGTGACCGCCAAGCCGACGACCGTCGTCGCCGCCCCTGCGGGCGCCGTGAGGGCCAAGGGCGCGAGGGCGGTGTCCGAGGGCGACGCGTTCGCCGTAGGAGCGGTATCGATCCGCGTCCTGCCGGCCGCCAACTCGAATCACGACAGGTCGGACAGCGTAGGCTACCTCGTATCGTTCGACGGCATTGTCGTATACCACGCCGGCGATACCGATTACCTTCCCGAGATGGAGGGCTATAAGCCGTACGGGATATCGTACGCGCTCCTGCCCTGCGACGGCGCCTTTAACATGGGGCCGGAGGAAGCCTCGCGCTGCGCCGGGGCCATGGGCGCGAGGTCCGTCATCCCCATCCATTCGAGCAAACTCGGCCTACATGACGAGAAGAACGCGAGGGCGGTACGATCCGCTGGGCTCGTCGTCCTCAAGCCGGGCGAGAAGACCTCCCTCAGGCCCTGATCCTCAGGCCCTGATCCACAGTCGTCGCGACGCTACTCGCCTCGTACCTTCCCCGCCGGACGGAGGGGAGGATTGAAAAATGTCGTGAATCTTTTTTTCATTGCGGAGTGGAAAAATGTGTAGTAATGTATCGAACAGCGGGGACGCATTATGTCCTGACTCCATTCGGCCCGCGATGAATATTCTATATCTGGAGGAAACATGAAACGTATTCTTACCGTCCTTCTGCTGGTATCGCTCGCGGCGTCGGCCGCGGTCGCTCAGGCGCCTACGGTTCCCGGTATCAAGGGGAAGTCGATAGAGATTAACTTCTGGACCCATGACGACGCCAACCGCAACCCCATGGAGAAGGAGCTCATCGCCGAGTTCATGGCGGCCAACCCCGGCGTGACGGTCAACTATTCGAGCTATCCCTCCGGTAAGATATTCGAGAAGCTCACGACCGCCTTCGCGGCCAACCAGGGCCCGAGCATCTTCAACGTGGCCATAGGCAACGCCGTCTCCTTCCTCGATAACGGCCGCGTGGCGCCCGTCGACTACAAGGCTATAGGCCTCCGGAACGCCGCGGCCCTCGAGGGGCTGTACCTGCCCGGCATGCTATCCGCGGTCAAGCGAGACAAGGACATCTACGGCCTCCCGCTCGAGCTTACCAACATGTGCCTCTACGTGAACAAGAAGATGTTCAGGGAAGCTGGGCTCGATCCCGACAAGGATTACCCGCGGACCTGGGAAGACGTCATGGCCCTCTCCGAGAAGATAGTCCAGCGCGACGGCCAGATCATCACCCGCCGCGGCTTCGACTTCCGCACCGACGCCTACCCGAACACCTTCATCCCCATGGTCGAGCAGCTCGGAGGCGAGTACGTCTCCAAGGACGGCAAGACCGCCATCATCGGGGACGAGGCCTGGATCAAGGCCCTCCAGTTCATGAAGGATTTCGGTCCCACCGGCAAGAACCTCGGCGCGCCTACGTACACGGCCGCCCGAACCGCCTTCGATAAGAACAAGGGCGAGGTCGCCATGTCCTTCTCCGGCCTCTATCAGGAGGCGAGGATGAAGAACACCAATCCCGACTTCTATAACTCCAAGGACTGGATGGTCGTGCCGTTCCCCCAGTGGAAGGACGCCAAGAAGAGGGTCACCGCCAACTACTCCGGCCACTACTACATGGTCAACGTCCAGTCCGACAAGCTCGTGCAGAAGGCGAGCTGGGTCCTCCTCAACTACATGCTCGGCCACGGCGAGCGCTACCTGGAGAAGGTCGCCGTCGTGCAGCCGACGAAGAAGCTGACGCAATCCGCGACCTATAGGGCCATGCCCTATTCCGACGTCTTCACCAAGGACTTCGACGCGGCGAAGATCGTCTATATCGGGCCGGCCAGCTCCCGCTTGAGCTCGCTCCTCAAGGCCGCCATCGAGAGCGTGGAGGTAGGGGGCGAGGACCCGAGGGTCGCGCTCGAGAAGCTGCGCAAGGCCGCGCAGGCGGCTCTGGACGACGTCGAATAGGCTATGCCCGCCCGGCGCGCGGCTGTCACGCATGAGCCCGCGCCGGAACCGGGCCTCGCATCCCCGTCGATAGCATCCCTCAATACCGTCCCGCATAGGAAACCGCAGATGACCACCGTACGCAAGAAACGATCGCTCGAGGCGAGGAGGAACAGCTGGGGCTGGTTCTTCGTCGCGCCCGGCATCCTCTTCTTCTCCACGTTCTCCCTATACCCTATCTGCAACGCGCTGTGGACGTCATTCCACAACAAGAAGCTCCTATCGCTGAAGCCGCCTAAGTTCATAGGGCTCCAGAACTACGCGAAGGTGCTCTCGTCCCCGGATTTCTGGAATTCGGTGCGCGCCTCCGCTACGTTCTGCCTGGGAGTCTTCCTGCCCATCTTCATAGCGTCGCTGCTGTTCGGCGTCCTCATAGCGTCTCGCACGAGGGGGCGCCGCTTCTACCAGCTCGCGCTGTACTCCCCGGCCATCCTGTCGTCCGTGGTCACGGCGAGCGTGTGGGCCATCATGTTCGACCCGCGGGGCCTCGCCAACCAGCTCGTCAACGGCCTCATGGGCACGCCTGGCATAGACCGCCGCTGGCTAGCCGACTCGACGATGGTCCAGATATCGACGATGCTCGTATATATATGGAAGACGGTGGGCTATTACACGATCCTCTTCGTCACCGGGATAGGCAAGATCCCGGCCAGCGTCATCGAGGCCTCGATCATAGACGGGGCCAATCCGTGGCAGCGCCTCACCCGTATAACGATGCCGCTCCTCAAGCCTACCATGGCCCTCGTCTCGGTGATGATATTCATAGGCAGCCTCAAGACATTCTCCACGCAATACCTGTTCACCCAGCGGGGGGCGCCCCTCGAGCCTATCAACGTCTTGACGCTCAATATCTACAACACCGCGCTCTACGAGCAGAACCTAGGCAGGGCGAGCGTCATGAGCCTCCTCCTATTCGCCACGCTCCTCGTCCTCTCCGGCATACAGGTCAAGGCCGCCGGGTCCGGGGAGGACATGTGATGGAAGCCAAAGGCTTGAGACTATCTAGCGGCGGCGGAATAATCGGCCAGCGCCTGTCCGGTTCCATCGCCGCGGCCATACTCGTCGCGGCCTGCTGCGTCGCCGTCGTCCCCTTCGCGTTCATGCTGGGGGCCTCGCTGATGCCCGGCAGCGACGTTACCTCGATACCGTACCGATGGATACCCGAGAAGCCGCTGTGGTCCAATTTCCTGAACGCGATGAGGGGCAGCGACGGGGACTGGATATACCTCCGCAATATATTCAACTCGTTCGTGGTGGCGACCACCGTCTCCATCAGCTCCGTCTTCCTCGCGTCCTTCACCGGCTACGGCCTCGCGAAGTTCAAATTCCGGGGCAGGGGGATCGTGTTCATGGGCATCATGGCGACCATGATGATCCCCTTCGAGGCCGTGATGATCCCCCTGTACCTGACGGCGGTCAAGCTCGGCCTGCAGGATACGTACGCCGGCCTCATCATGCCCTTCCTGACGAGCGCCTTCGGCGTGTTCCTGATGAGGCAGTACCTGCTCGGCTTCCCCGACGAGCTCCTCGACGCGGCGCGAATCGACGGCTGCAGCGAGCTTCGCATCTACCGCAGCGTCGTATTCAAGAACGCGGGGCCGGCGGTCGCGACCCTGGCGATCCTCGCCTTCCGCGGCCAGTGGGATAACCTGCTGTGGCCCCTCCTCATCACCCAGTCCGAGGAGCTCAAGACCATCCCGTCGTACATCGTCCGCTATACCGCCGACCTCACCGCCGACGAGGGGACGATGATGGCGGTGGCCGTTATCGCGGCCCTTCCCGTCTTCTGCCTGTTCTTCACCATGTCCAAGTACTTCCTGCAGGGCGCGGGAGTCTATTCCGGGAGTAAATCGTGATCGACCTGTACATCTTCGACGAGGGCGGCGTCCTCATCCGCAACCACATGATCCTCAACGACGTCGCCGCGGCCATGGGCATGGAGCCGGGCGCGCTTCGCGGGCTGTTGCCGCCCGATATGGGGCCCTTCTCCAGGGGCGACATCGACGAGGCCGAGTTCTGGAGGCGCTTCGAGGCCCGGACCGGCATCAAGCCCGCGGAGAAGTATTGGGCGACGCGGTTCAAGCCGACCCGCGACGAGCCGACCTTCGCGCTGGTGCGGGAGCTCGCCCGGGGCGCCAGGGTCGTCTGCGGCACCAATACGGTCGATAGCCACCACGTCATTAACGAGGAGCTAGGCATGTACGAGTGCTTCCACGCCGTCTACGCCTCGCATATCATCCACAGGGTAAAGCCCGAGCCCGGGTTCTGGCTCGACATCCTGGAGGCCGAGGGCGTCTCCCCGGAGCGCGCCTTCTTCACCGACGATAGCCAGGAGAACGTGGACGCGGCGGAGGCGCTCGGCATACGGTCGCGGCTCTATACCGACGCGGAGACCCTGAGGAGGGACCTCGTCGCCCTCGGCGCTCCGGTACGAGCGACGGGAGGGCCGAGCCCCGCATGATAGGCTTCCTGCTACGGAAGACGCTGTACGACCTATGGGATAACCTCCTGGCGATCGCGCTCGTCAATTTCGGCTTCCTCGTCTCCGCGGCGGTTCCCCTGCTCCTGCCGTCCGCGCTCGCGGCGGCCCCGGCGCTCGGCGCGCTGGCCCTCGCCGGAGGCGTAGCCTGGTGCTGCGTCTACCTGGCCGGGGCGGCCGGGGCCGTCACGGCCGTATCGGACTACGGCGGCTTCGGCCTCATGGAATTCCTTCGCGCGCTCAAGAGGTCCTGGATGACGGGCCTGGCGGCGGCGGCCGGCGCCGTCGCGCTGACCCTGATCGCGTCCGCCGCGATCCCGTTTTACCTGTCCTTCCGGAACATGCCCGGGTTCCTCGCCGCGGCCCTGCTGTTCTGGGTCATCGCAGCGACGGCTCTAGCGGCTCAGTTTTTCCTGAGCGTTAGCGCCAGGGTCGATAGGCGCCCGTCGCGGGCCGTTAAGCTATGCTTTCTAATGCTGCTAGAGAGCCCAGGCTTCTGCGCGCTCGCGGCCCTGCAATCCTTGGCGCTCCTGGGACTATCGCTATTCCTGGCGTTCCTCCTGCCCGGCCCCGGCGCCGTCCTGCTGTTCCTCGACGAGGCCGTCAGGCTACGCGTCCTGAGGGACGAGTGGCTCGCCGCGCATCCGGAAGCCGATAGGAGGCGAACGCCTTGGGGCGAGATACTCGCCGAGGAACGCGAGAGGACCGGCACCCGGAGCTTAAGGAATTTCCTGTTCCCGTGGAAGCGGGACTAGCGCCCGGGGCCAAGCCGGCGTTCGCCTAGGGGCGGGCCTTCCCTGCCGCGAACAGGGCGGCGAGGCGCGCCGCGTTTGACGCGCTTAGCATCAGCATGGGGTTCCTCCGTCCCGGGCTATAGCGCGCCCGACGAAGAGCACGGACGGGGCCGAACGGAATCCGCGTTCCCGTACGAGGGCCTCGACCGCATCGGCCTCGTCCACGAGCCGCGCGCGCAATCCCGGGTCCTTAAGGGCCGCGATCCTCCCCCTATACATGACGAACGTCCTCTCGACCTCGGCCAGGAGCTCCGGGTCCTTCGGGTCGCCCTCGGGGCCGGGCACCTCGTCCCAGCTCGACTCGGCGAAGGCCGGCAGCCCGAGGAGGCTTCGGAAGCGCGCCCGATCGAAGGTCTCGGCGTGATAGACGCCCCCGGCGGAGTCGACGCGGCCCCAGAAGCGATGGAGCCGCGCGTGATTGAGCTCCGGCTCGGTGGCGGCCTCGCGGTGCATCTCGAACACGACCAGCGCGCCGCCGGGCCTTAGCACCCTGAGCGCCTCCGCTACGACGCGGGACGGATCCTCGAAATGATGGAGGGAGTTGGCTACGGCCACGAGGTCGAAGGACGCGTCGGCGTAGGGCAACGCCCTGGCGTCGGCGATCTCGACCCTGACGCCTCGAAGGCCTTCCAGGGCGCTTGCCGCCGCCGTCACGGCCCTCTCCGACGAGTCGGTCGCCACCAGCTCGCCGTAGGAACCTAGTCGGCTAGCGAGCGTAAGGGCGAAGCCGCCGCCGCCCGTTGCTAGCTCGAGGACGCGCCCCGGCCGTAGCCTGCCTAATCTATCTCCCAGAATATCCATAGAGTCCCCCGTCGAGCGGATGAGGCGGCCCGCGGACCGCGCGCGCCCCGACGGCTATCGCCGTCGTGGACGGGTACCATGATAGCCGCCCTCGCGTCTTAACGCTATCGCCCGAATGGGGCCTCCGCGCGGGCCGGGCGATAGGCCTAGCTTTGCCGTTATACGCGACCTCGGCATACCTCGCCACTGCCTCGAGTCAAGCCTGAAGCTCTATGATCGGATCGTCTATCCAGGGCCCCTGGCTAGCCCCGCAGGCGAATCCTAGGGACGAGGAGCCTGTCTACTAAAACGGCCTGGCTATAAGGCCCCCGAGGCATCATACTTCGTTCCGATGACTAGAAAAGCGGATCGGTACGGAAAGCCAAGCCGGGCACGAATCGGGTTCCTACCCATCGTCCTATTCTCCGTATTCTGTTTCCTCACATTCCTCATATCGCGGAGCCTAAGGAATCACGAGGCCCGAGACCTCGCCGACGAGGTAGCTCTCGCCTCGGCCGCGCTCGCGGGCCGGATCGACGCGGACTTGAGGGGGCGCTTGCCCTCGCTTAGGCGGATCGCCGACCGCTGGGCCGTCCGCGGAGGCACGCCGGAGCGCGAGTTCCTCCTCGACGCCGCGGCCTATATAGCCGACCAGCCCGGCTACCAGGCCTTGGAGTGGGTAGACGCCGACTTCACCGTACGGTGGGTCGTCCCCCTGGAAGGGAACGAGCCCGCCGTCGGCCAGGACTTGCGCTCGGAGGCCCGTAGGCGCGCCGCTCTAGAAGCGGCCGAATCTCGCCGGGTACCCACGTCCACCGCTCCTGTCGACCTCGTCCAGGGCGGGAAAGGGTTCCTCGTCTGCTTCCCCATCCACGACGGCGATACGTTCGACGGCTTCATCCTCGCGGTCTTCCGCATGGAGGACTGGCTCGCCTCAGTACTGGCGGGCGGCGGAGCCATCGCCGAAGGCGACTACGATATCTCCATATCGTTCGACGGAGTCCCAGCGTACGCCGTCGGCGGCGACCGGACGGGGACGGAGAGCGCCGCTCTCCCGTCCGCGACGTCGGAGGCCGGCATCCTCGGCCGAAGCATACTGGTGAGCGTCAGGCCGACCCCGGAGCGCGCCGCCGCGAGCCGAACCGGACTGCCCGCTATAACGGTCTCGTTAGGGCTCGCCTTCTCCTTCCTCATCGCCTTCGTCACGCGCCTTCTCGGCGCGACGAGGGCCGAGGCCAGGATCATCGACCAGGCTCGGATTAAGCTCGAGCACGAGGTCGCTGAGCGCGAGAGGATAGCTGCGGCCCTCAGGATGCGAGAGCAGCAGGTCCGCCTCCTCCTCGATTCGACCGCCGAGGCGATTTTCGGCATAGACCTCAACGGCGAGTGCACCTTCGCGAACCCCGCCTGCCTGCGCATGCTGGGCTACGCCGACGCCGAGGACCTGATCGGTGAGAACATGCATCGCCTCGCCCATCACTCCAAGCCCGACGGGAGCCCCCTGGACGAGGCGAGCTGCGGCATGCTCCTGGCGATCCGAGACGGCGCGGGCGTGCACCGGGCCGACGAGGTCATGTGGCGCGCCGACGGCAAGAGCTTCCCGGTGGAGTATTGGTCGTACCCGGAAGTCAGGGACGGCGCGATACTCGGAGCGGTAGTCAC
>JAHIWG010000036.1 GCA_018816345.1 Spirochaetota bacterium
GAAGCCGGGTCGAGGTCAGGTCATCGAAGGAAAGGTCCATGACGCGAATATAACGACTAGGGGCCCGGCATGGAAGGGGGAGGCCCGGACGAGAGCCTATATCCGAGGACGGGGAACCGCAGCCGACCCCTGGTTCCTCGCCTCCCCGAATCGAACGCGATCTCTCCGTGAAGCTGGTCCGCTAGTATGCCGACCAGGCGCATGCCGAGCGTCGAGCCCGCCCTCGAGTCGAGCCCGGCCGGCAGTCCCGGGCCGTCGTCGGACAGCTCCATCGTGCAGACGCCGTCGCCGCCGCCCGGGCCCGCCGGGTCGCGCTCCATGCGCATGGAGATCCGCAGCGTCCCCGGCCGCGACTGATCGCCGAGCGCGAAGCGGACGGAATTCGATAGCAGCTCCGACGCGATGAGCCCGGCGGGTATGGCCTCCTCGAGGCTCAGGCGCACGGCGTCGCACTCGAATTCCACGGTCGCCGAGGACGCCGCCGCGCCGCCGCCCCGGACGAGGCCCAAGGCCAGCTCCTTCAGGTACCGGGTGAAATCGACGTACTCGAGGTCCTCGGAGTTATAGAGCTGCGCGTGGGCTATCGCCATCGCCTCGATCCTCCGCGTCACGGAGGAGAGCATCCGCTGGACGCCGGGCTCGCGATCCTCCCCGGAGCTCAGCGACAGGAGGCTCGAGATGATCTGCATGTTGTTCTTGACCCGATGGTGGACCTCGCGAAGGAGCGCGCTCTTGTCGCGCAGCGAGGACTCCAAGGCCAGGCCCTTCAGCTGGAGCTCCTCCTCGGCGCGCTTGCGCTCGTCGATATCGGTGAGCGAGCCTACTATCTCGATCGCGCCGTCGGCGCCCCGAATCAGGCGCATTTCGTCCAGGAGCCATAGCGTCGACCCGTCCTTCCTGATGAAGCGGTACTCCTGGGAGAAGCTGTCCCCCTTGCTCAGCTCCGAGACGCCCTCGAGCGCGCGCGCCCGATCCTCCCGGTCGATATGGCCGAACCACCAATCAGGGGCCATCGCCTCGTCCATTGAATAGCCGAGGATACGCGTCACGTTCTCGCTTATCCATACGAACCTGGCGGAGGCTCCATCGAGGCACAGCGAGTAGGTGATGGTCGGGCTCGTGGCGAGGTAGCGCGCGAGCCTAGCCGCCAGCTCGTCGCGCGAGCGCTGGGCCTCGGTCAGGGCCGTGATATCCCTGAGGGTGAGCTGGATCGTCTCGCGGCGGTCGGAGAGATACGGGTTGCACGTATACTCAACGTAGATGCACCTCCCGTCGAAGGTCTCGATCGGGACGTTCGTCTCGCGGACGTACTCGCGCCGAGCGAGCAGGGGCATGCGCCCCTTGGGATTGACTATATCGGCCAGCGGCGCGAGCGAGGACGCGTCCTCGCCGAGGAAGGATTCCTGGGTAGTCCCGAGCAGCCTCGCCATCGACGGGTTAGCGTCGATTACGCGCCCCGCCTCGATATCGACGATCATGACGCCGTCGACGGACGCCTCGAACAGCCTGCGATAGCGTATCTCCGAGGCATGGACGAGCTCGCCCTTCCGCTCCAGGTGGGCGTTGACCCTGGCTAGCACCAGTTCCGGATCGACAGGCTTGCGGATATAGTCGGCGGCGCCGATAGCGAAGGCCGCCTTCTCGTCGGAGCTCATCTGCTTCGCCGTCAGGAAGACGATGGGGATGGCCGATCCCGACGCGTCCGACTTGATATGCCGGCAGACCTCGAACCCGTCCATCCCCGGCATCATGATGTCGAGGAGTATCAAGTCGGGAGGCGAGTCGCTACGGGCGATCGCGAGGGCCGCCTCTCCGTTCGTCACCGCCTTGACCCTGTACTCGGCCTTGAGTATCTCCTCCAGGATCATGATATCGTCGGGTACGTCGTCAACGACCAGGACGGTCTTCCGCGCGCCGCTCACGGGGCCCGGTCCTCGGAGTCGCTGAATCTCCTGGCGACCTCGTCGAATTCCGGCTCGGCCCGTAGGAACGCCTCTACTATGTCGGGATCGAAATGCGTGCCGGCGCCCTTCCGAATGATCTCGACCGCGATCCCGTGCGTGAAGGCGGCCTTGTAGGCTCGTCTGCTTATGAGCGCGTCGTATACGTCGGCTATAGCCATGAGGCGGCCGGGAATCGGTATATCGTCGCCGGATAGCCCGCGAGGGTACCCGGTCCCGTCCCATTTCTCATGGTGCGTCCAGGCTATCTCGCGGGCTAGCGACAGGAAGGAATTCTGCGAGCCGAGGCGCCGCTCGGCGGCCAGGATAGCGTCCCTGCCGATTATAGTATGCGTCTTCATGATCTCGAATTCCTCGGGATCGAGCTTCTCCGGCTTCTTCAGGATACGGTCCGGTATGCCGACCTTGCCGATATCGTGCAGCGGGGCGGATTTATAGAGGAGCTCGACGGACTCGGCCGCGAGGAACCCCTCGAACCGGTGATGCCCGCGCAGCCTCTCGGCCAGGAGGCGCATGAAATACTGGGTCCGGCGGATATGGTTCCCCGTATCGTTGTCGCGGGTCTCGGCGAGGGAGCCCATCGCGATCATCATGACGTCCTGGATAGTCACGATCTCGTTGGTCCTTCGCGCCACCTCGGATTCCAGGTACGCGTTCTTATCGCGCAGGAAATCGCGCATTTCCTTGAGCCGGATCTGCGCCCCGATGCGGGCCAGCACGATCGAGGGGCTGGGCGGCTTGGATATATAGTCCACGGCTCCGAGCCGCAGCCCTTTCTCCTCGTCGACCGCGTCCGACCTGCCCGTCAGGAAGATGACGGGGATATCCGACGTCGCGGGATCGCGCTTAAGCAGCCTGCACGTCTCGTAGCCGTCAAGCCCCGGCATGACGACGTCCAGGAGGATGAGGTCGGGGGCGTCGGCTCCGCCCGCGATCGCCAGAGCCTTCTCGCCCGAGATGGCAATCTTGACGCGATAGACCGTGCTGAGCAGCGAGCTGAGCAAGGCGACGCTGTCGGGGCTGTCGTCCACGATCAGGATGGTGCTTTTTTTCTTGCTTATCTGATCCATTTTTTCTCCTCCTGGCGCGATCCTACGCTAGCCCCCGATTCCCGATAGGATATTGAGGGCGGCGGAGAAATCGTACGAGCGCAAGGCGGCCTCGAGACGCGTGACGCCCTCCCGGCCATATGCCTCCGCGAGGTCGGCGCGGGCCGATTCGAAGCACGACACGGCCTCGCTATCGCTCTCCTCGAGCAGTCGCCGCAGCGAGCCTACCCTCGCCTCGAGGGACTGCCCGGACGCCTCCGCCGGCGCGTCGACGACGGCCGCGACGGCTGCGCTCGCGATGGCGGCGTCGATGGCGAGGAGCGTAGAGGATAGCGCCGCCGACAGGCGCCCTAGAATCTCGGCGGCGGCGTCGGGCTCGCGCCCCTCTCGAACCGCGGCCTCGAGCTCGCCCGCGAGGCCCTGTACCGCGTCCGCCCCGATATTGCCGGACACTCCCTTGAGCGTATGCGCGATCCGCTCCGCCTCCGACCTATCGCCGCGCCCGAGCGCCGCGGCGGCGCGCTCGGGCGCGTCCCGCTGGCCGTCCCCGTAACGACGGAGGAGGTCGAGGTACAGGGCGGCGTTGCCTACGACTCGCCGAAGCCCCGCGGCCGTATCGAGCCCGTCTATCGCGGGAATCGCGGGCTCCGGGGAACCGCGCGCCGCGGCCGGCCTCGCGACGGCTATCGATAGGAAACGGCCGACGACCTCGAACAGGGCGTCGGGGTCTATCGGCTTCGCGACGTAATCGTCCATGCCCGCCGCCATGCACCGGTCCTTATCCTCGGACATGGCGTTGGCCGTCATGGCGATTATCGGCAGCCCGGCGAGGCCCGGCATCTGGCGTATCTCCCGCGTCGCCGCCAAGCCGTCCATGACCGGCATCTGGACGTCCATCAGAACCAGGTCGAACCTCGAACGCGCGACTGCGGAGACGGCCTCGGAACCGTCCTTGGCGATGGTCACGACGCACCCGGCTATCGCTAGCAGCTCGGTAGCGACCTGCTGGTTCAGCTCGTTATCCTCCACGAGCAGCACCCTCGCGCCCTCGAGCCCCGTCGGGATATCGACGGCTACCTCGTCCGCGTCGCGTCGCTCGCGCCTGTTCGGCCCGAGGAGGTGCATGGCCGTATCGAAGAGGATGGAGGCGTTGATAGGCTTGATGAGGACGTCCTCGATGCCGACCGACTCGGCCTCCCGGATAATATCCTCGCGCCCGTAGGCTGTCACAATGGCTATACGGGGATCCGACGCCAGCCCGAGCGAGCCTATGCGCCTGGCGGTCTCGAGGCCGTCCATCTCGGGCATCTGCCAATCCAGGAACACGATATCGTACGGCTCTCCGTCGCGGGCGGCCCGCGAGACCTCCTGGAGGGCCGCCTGCCCAGAATCCACGGCCGCTACGCGGAAAGTCATGTCGGCCAGCATATCCTGTATGACGCAGCGGGCGTGCTCGTTGTCGTCCACGACGAGCGCGCGCCTGCCCCTTAGGTCGGAACTCGGCACGAAGCGCCTCGGCTTCTCGCTTCCCTTGCCGAACCTCGCCGTGAACCAGAATTTAGAGCCGTTCCCGAACTCGCTCTCGACCCCCGTCTCGCCTCCCATCATCCCGGCGAGCTTCTTCGAGATGGCCAGGCCGAGCCCGGTTCCGCCATAGCGCCTCGTCACGGTCCCGTCGGCCTGCTGGAAGCTGCGGAACAGCTGCGCCTTCTGCTCGGCCGTTATGCCTACGCCGGTATCGCGGACCTCGAAGTAGAGCTCGACCTCGTCCTCGGTCTCGGCCTTTAGCCCGACGCGTATGTCGACCTCGCCCTTATCGGTGAATTTCACCGCGTTGTTCGAGAAGTTGATGAGTATCTGTCCCAATCGAAGCGGGTCTCCTACCAGCCATCCCGGAACGTCCTTCCCGATCTCGAAGACCAGCTCCAGCCCCTTGGCGCTAGCCTTCTCGGCGGTAAGGTTAGCCACGTTATCGAGGACCTTCTCCAGCTCGAAGGGGATACGCTCGATGGCGAGCTTCCCCGCCTCGATCTTCGAGAAATCGAGGATATCGTTGATTATTCCGAGGAGGTGCTGCCCCGAGACCTGGATGCGCTTCAGGTAATCGCGCTGGCTGGGGGTCAGGCTGGTCTTCAAGGCGAGGTACGAAAGGCCGATGATGGCGTTCATGGGGGTCCGGATCTCGTGGCTCATATTCGAGAGGAACTCGCTCTTGGCCTTGCTATTCGACACGGCGACGGCCCGGCTCTGGTCGAGCTGGGACAGCGTGCTCCGCTGCTTGCATAGCAGCGCCAGGGTGAGTAGGGCCGCGAGCAACGCGGTAGTGGACGAGGCGACGATCGTCGTCCTGGATCTCTCGATATCCGCTTTCTGCTTCGCGAGCGAGCCAAGGGTATCGTTGTTGATGCGAAGGACGTAATCGCGGAGCTCGGCGTAGATATACTCGATCCGGTTGGCTAAGAGCGCCGCGCTGGCCTGGCTCAGGGACTCTCCCGACGACGCCGCGCCCGACACGTCCCGAATCACGTAGGATATCTCGTCCAAGATATACTCGAGGCCTTCCGGCGGAGCGCCGTCGAAATCCGAGGAGACGAGGCCCTGGGCTACGCTTAGCTTGCTCAGGGTGAACTCGAGCCGCCTGGACGCGATGCCCGGGCCGAGCGTCCACATCGCGTCCACCGCCGACGAGAGGTCCGATACTAGCGGCATCATATTGGCGATATTCCTGAACTGGCCCACGGTCTCGACGGGCAAGTCTTCCCCCATCCGCCCTAGGTCGAAGAAGACGAAGGCCCCGACCGTGGATACACCTATCGATAGCGCCAGTATCACGACGGAGACGGCCGTGAGCACGCGGTGCTGCAGTCGCTCATTCAAGCGCGCACGGCCTCCCGTCCGATACGTCTGGCGCCCAGCACGGCGCCCCCGCCTCGTTGACGATATCCTGCAGGGTCGCCGCGTTCTCGATCAGAACCGAACGCGCGCTCTTGCCCTGGAGCACGATCTCGGAAAACGTCATCATGAACGCGGCGTTATAATCGGAGCCCCGCTCTCCCAGGCCTATCGGCATGAGCGTCGGGATGGAATCGGGGGAACCGGTCTGCTTCCCGACCGCCGAGGCGAGCGACCTAAGGCGCCCCGGGATATCGGCTTCCGTCCAGGAGCCGACGACCGGGAAGAATCCCGTCTCGCTGAGGGTCCTCGCCTGGATCGCCGGCTGGGTCAGGTAGTCGATGAGCAGGACGGCGTCGCCCTCCCTGGCGAACCCCTCGGGGATGGCGAGGCCCGAGACTACGGCCATGTAGCCCCTGCCCTCGGGACCGACGGGCGCGGGGAACGCCACGTAATCGTCGGCGCGTTCCTCGAAGGCGTGCGTGAGCCTGGCCGTATGGTCCCAAGCGATCCATACGTCCCCCGCGATCAACGGCTCCGACATATCCGAATAGACGAGCGAGCCGGGGTGGACGAACTGCCATAGCCGGCCGAAATACGACCACATGAGCTCGGCGTCCCGGCTCTTGAAGCGTAGCAGGGTGCTGGCCGTGAAGGAGGGATACAGGTAACCCTGGAAGAAGCGATGCATGAGGCCGTTCTTCCCGGCGGGGAAGCCGATGGCCCGCCGGCCGGTCCGGGCGAATATGCTAGAGCCCCACTGTAGGAGCTGATCGTAGCTTAGGGAGTCGAGGACGGCCCCGTCGGGGAGGTACTCAAGCGCCTTCTTGTTGGCGACCATCACGAACGATGCCTGCATCCACGGCACGTAGTACGCTCGTTCGCCGCCCGGGCTCGCGAGGGCCAGCAAGGACTCGGGGAAGCCCCTCCCCGCGAGCGCGGCGTAGGCGTCGTCGAGCGGTCGGAGGAGCCCCTTTCGCTGCAGCGTCACCAGGTCGCCGTGGAGCGCGCCGATCAGGACGCAGTCTCCCGGGTTGGCCCTCCGCATCGACTCCACCTGGCTGAAGATATAGCTATTATCGTTAGGCTTGAAATCCACGGCCCCCGGGAAATCCTTGAGTATCGAAGAGCGCATCCTGCCGGCTTCCTCGACGGGGTTCATCTGCGTCGAGAGGAAGGTCACGCCCGATTCGGGAGCCCGCGAGAACGCGAACAGCGCCGACGCGTCAGAGATAGCCGCAGGCCGCGCGGACGAGGCTCCGCACGAGACGGAGGCGAGGCAGGCTAGCGCGATGATCCTGATAGTAGCGGCGTGGCCACGATTCATTTTCCCTCCATGCTATCGGGAAAAATATCGTCCGCGTAATATAAATACCTATTTCAACAGGCGATGCAATTATAGTAGATCGACGCGAACCCGAACACAAGGGCGGTAACGTTAATTTTTTTGTTATTGTAAAAGGCGGGTACCATCTCGCCGGAGGGCCCAGTCATGCCGTCGCCGACCCGCGCTTAGGAAAGGGGCGCGCGACGGTGGCGCGCGCCGGCCGCGTCGATTACCATTAGCGGGGAGAGCCTGCCTCGCGGGCCGGGAGGAGCCAAGGGATGGCCGAGAGAATAGGCGATTATCTGGTACGCATAGGCGTGATGAGCGAGGAGAGCGTGCGGGCCGTACTGGATATACAGGATAAGGAAGAAGAGCCCCGCGTCTTCGGCGAGATCGCCATAGAGCTAGGCTTCATCGACGACTCGGCCCTCAAGCGATATCTCGACGAGAAGGCCGCGTCGCGTTGATGCGCGTCGCGTCGATGCGCGTCGCGTCGATGCGCGTCGCGGCATCGCTCCGCTCCCCGCCTCAGACCACCTCGTGCCGAGGCAGGACCCGGTATTTCCTGACGAACCCGGAGGGGCGGTAGGTCATCTTGGCCTGCCTGAGCCCCTCGTCCCCTAGGTCCTGCTCCCTGTTCACGTACTTGACGTACGATGGGAGCGCCTGGGCGAAGGCCTGGTTTATGAACTGGTAGATGCCCTTGTACTCCCCTACGGCCTTCTCGAAGTGAACGGCGAACATGCGGGCCTTGGAGATAGGCTCGCCGAGGGCGTAGCCGGCCGGCTTGCCGTCCACGTAGTAGACCGCGCCGCGCATGCCGAGCGCGTCGTATCGCTCCAGGGCCTCCTTGGCGGCGGCGTAATCGCCGTCTATCCCCTTCTCTACCCGCCAGGCGTCGAGCACCGATAGCGCGTCAGGCACGTTGGAGTCGTCCAGTTCCTTCTGCTCGTACGAATACGAGTTAAGGAAGGCGTTAACGAGGTTGCGCTTCTTATGGTAGGCCTTCCCTGATAGCTCGGCGAGATCCGAGCGGTCGTAGAGGTAATCGAAGTTATCCCTGTCCTCGTGCACCTCGTACCCCGCAGTCTCGAGCCTGATGCGCTCGGCCTTGCACTGGGTCTCCGACATGTTCTTCAGGTAGCAATGATCCTCGAACAGCCCCTCGAGGACGTCGTTCGCGGGGACGCAGCACGGCGTGAAGAAGAAGCGCTCGCCGCGCTTCTCGCCGGAAATGACGTAGGTGCTGCCGACGATATGGGAGACGACGTACTTGTACGTGGCCCTGAATAGATAGATCCCGGAAAACGTGAATTCCGAGACGCCGTCGGCGAGCATATTGAGCGCCGGGTAGAGGTCATCGCGCATATCTATCGAGACTGGCGCGAATTCGGGGTATTCTGGTATAGGCATGCTACTAGAGTATATATAAGCCCGCGTAGAATCAAGAAAAAGCGGCCCGGAGCGATGCTCCGGGCCGCCGCGTCGCGCGCGATCGTCCTAGAGCGCGTCTATCCTGTGCTCGATCATCCTATCGAGCTTCTTGTTCTCTTCCTTGAGCGCCTCTATCCGTAGCCGCTCGCGCTCTACCGACAGTTCCAGCTCGCGCACGCGGTACTTCTCCAGCTCGAGCCGCCGCGCCCCGCCCTTATTAAGCAGTATGAAGCCGAACACGACCGAGGGCGCTCCTATGAAGACGCAGAGCACCGCGATTATCGGGCCTATTTCCATTCGATTAATCCTTTATCAGTATGAATTCGACGCGCCGGTTCTTCCAGCGGTTCTCCGCGTCAGCGAACGGGACGACGGGCTCGCTGGAGCCGAGGCCTCGCACCGACAGGCGCTTGGGGTCTACGCCGTACTCGATGAGCTTCTGCATGACCAGGCTAGCCCGATTCTCCGATAGGGGCAGGAGCTCCTTGGTCTCCTCGCGGTCGACGGCCGCCTTGGCCGCGCCTGTCATCTTGGCTATCGAGTTGGCGTGGCCCTCGACCCGTATCTTGTAGTCCTTGAAGCGGTTGAGTATCAGGGCTATGCGCTTGAGCACCTCGGCGTTGCGCTCCAGGGTCTCCGGCGGCAGGTCCTTGAAGTCGGCGAAGTCGGGCCTGAAGACTATCGAGGGAACCTTGATCTTGAGCCTGTCCCCGTCCCGTATCACCAGCACGTCCACCGCGATGGAACCCTCGACGACGGTCTGGTTGCCTAGCGAGTCGACGATGGTGAAACGGTACGGATAATCGGTAGCCGCCTCCACCAGCTCGCCCTTCTGCGATCGGCCGTCCCAGACGAGCCGCTCCGCGGGCTTGCCGCGGCCGCTCCAGGTGAAGAAGGCGCGCTCGGCCCGCTTTGCGCCGGCGCTCTCGGAGACCGCGACCTCGATTATCTCGAAGCGCCAGGCGTCGATGTAGCTCGAGTCGGCCACTGCGAGGGATATCTTGAGCTCGTCGTCGACGCCGTCGTTATCGGGGCTGAAGTATCGGGGGGCGGTCGACAGGGCCACCTTTGGGCCCTCGGTATCGAGGACGAAGGCGGCGCTCCTGGCCTCGGCGCGGTCGCCCTTGAGGTAGTCGACGACGAAGACGGCCGTATAGGCGCCCTGGACGTACGCGCCGTCCGCCGACTTCCCGTCCCAGGCCTGCCTGGCGGGAATCGAGGCGGCGCCCTTGCCCGAGAACGCGCGGCGTTCCACGCCGCCCTGGTCGACCATGGCGAGGCGCCACGAGTCTATGCCCTCGGCCAGCTTGACGACCAGCCCGAAGGAGAGGTCGTCGAAGGAGCCGTCGCCGTTGGGGCTGAAGCCTGCGGCGCTGGCGGTCACGAAGGCCTGGGTAGGCCTGGTATCCACCACGATCTTCTCTATGGAACGCTCGGCCTTGTTGCCGGCGGGGTCCTCGGAGGCGACGACGTAGCGATAACCGCCGTCCGGGACCCTGTTGCCCTCGGCGTCGGAGCCGTCCCACGAGAAGGCGGCGGCCGTCTCCTTCCAGGTCCAGGTCCTGTAAACGCGGCCGGCGGCGTCTAGGATGCGGCCCTGCCAGGTATCGCCGGGCGCCGACGACTGGGTAACGGGAAGCTCGTCCTTGCGGCCGTCGGCGTCAGGGCTGAAGAGCGTATAAGCGGCCGAGAGCTCGATGCTGGGCGGGACGGTATCGAGCGCCAGGTCCACGGACTTGGCGGATTCCACCTCGGACGTCACGTACTTGACCTCGATGGCCGCGTGGTAGACGCCGTCGGGCGCCCGCGCGCCGTCGTCCTTCTTGCCGTCCCAGGCGAGGCGCGCGGGGAGGGACCCGGTGCCGGAGAAGCCTCGGACCTTGGCGTCCGACGAGTCGAGCACCGACAGGCTCCACGACCTGATGGCCGTGGCCGACTGGCTCTCGGGTAGCAGCGCCACGGAGTCCGAGACGCCGTCGCCGTTGGGGCTGAACGCGCGCTTGTCGACGGAGAGCCTGACGGCCTTGTTCTGGGTATCCACGACGACGGCCTGGCCCGTGACCGAGCCGGAGTTGCCGGCCTTGTCCGTGGACGAGAGGCTGTACGAATACGAGCCGTCGGCCACGACCTTGCCCGCGTCGTCCGAGCCGTCCCAGGCCACGCTCCTATCGGGCGCGCCTATGAAGGTCCAGGTCTTGACGACCGTCCCGGCCTCGCTGCGCATCTCGCCTAGCCAGCGCTCCTCCTCGGAGCCGGACTGGGACACGACCACCGAGACGTCGGCGTCGCCGAGCGGGTTGAAGGCCGTCGCGCTCATGGAGACGCTCGCCTTGGGGGCGGTCGTATCGACGACGAAGGTAGGCGAATAGGCGATCGGGCGGTGCCCGTTGACGTAGGAGACCGACAGGCGCGTCCTATAGCTGCCCTCGGGGAGGGCCTTGCCGGCGGAATCCTTGCCTCCGAACGGGTAGCGCGCCGCGAGCGAGCCCGAGCCCGTACCGGAGACGGCCCAGCGCTCGGCGCCGGAGGCGTCGAGGACCGACAGTGACCAGGAGGACATGCCGCTCTTCACCGGCACGTTGGGTATGAGCGCGAGCTCGTCCTTGACGCCGTCGCCGTTAGGGCTGAAGGCGGCCTGGTCTATGGAGACGCCGACCGGCGGCTGCTGGGTATTGACGATGATGTTCTCTATCTTGGCGGAGCCGGAGTTGCCGGCCCTGTCGGTGGACGAGACGCGGTACATGTACACGCCGTCAGGCACGACCTGCCCCGAGTCGTTCTTGCCGAGCCAGTCCTGGGCCGAAGGGGCGGCGGACGCGGACTTCCACGAGCGCACCTGGCCGCCGGCCGCGTCGAGCACCTCGGCCGTCCATAGGTCCTCGACGGAGCCCTCCTGGGCGATGGAGAACGAGTCCTTGTTGCCGTCGCCGTCCGGGCTGAAGATGAACGAGTCGCCGGCGGGGCCGGTCGCCTTGACGCTCGGGGGCGTCGTGTCGACGACGACGGCCCAGGCCGCGGTAGCCGCGACGTTGCCGTTATCGTCCGAGGCCTCTATGACGACGGAGTAGCGGCCGTCGGGAGCGGCGGCGCCGGAATCGGCCAGGCCGTTCCAGACGAGCTCGGCGGGCACGTCCACGCCCTTCTTGACGTACATGACCCGGCCGAGCAGGCCCTTCAGGTCCTGGTTCTCGGGCCTGGATTCCTTATTGCTGATGGTCTTGATTACGGCGCCGGACTCGTCGAGCACCTTGAGCGAGAAGCTCTGGACGTAGCGCTGGTCGGTTATGTTCAGCGGGAGCGTGAGCTCGTCCAGCACGCCGTCGTTATTCGGGCTGATATAGTAGGCGTCGTAGGCGGTCGCGGGATACGCCGCGGCGATGACGGGAGGGGTCTTGTCGAGGACGCCGACGGGCACGTTGACGCCGCCGCCGAAGGCCCAGACGCCGCCGGACAGCTGGGCGGCCGCTATGCTCGGCCGTATCTCGGAGCGGTTGAGCCCCGCCTTGGAGATTAGGGAATCGTCGCTAGCCTTGTCGACCGCGAATTTCGCGCCGAGGCCTATGCTGGGGAGGAGGCCCTGGTCGACGCCGGCGAGGGCCTCCCGGAGGTTGAAGTCCCAGCCGAGGCGGAGGAAGGCTACGTCCTTGAAGCCTAGCCGGAGGCCGGTCGAGAACACGGCGTTCTGGAAGCTGGGGAACCAGAGGTCGACGTTGGCGGCGAGGCCGACGCCCGCCGATTCCGCCCGTACGAGGTCCGCGGCGACGCCGACCTGGGGCGTGAACGGCGACTCGTAGGCCGAGGCGGCGGCGCCCGTTATGCCGACCGCGCCGGGGGCGGAGAAGGCCTTCCCGAGGTTCCGGAGCGAGGCGCCCCAGACGAGGCCCTTGAGGAAGCCGACGTCCCCGGCGAGGCCGGTCACGCCTATATCCGCGCCGAGGCCCCAGCCGAAGCCCCCATTATCTCCTAGTTGCGTCTCCACTGCTATGCCGACGAGCAGGTCGGGGAAGAGGTCCTTAGCCATTCCCACGCGTCCCGTGACGACCGTCCCGAGGGGCATCCCGGTCGAGAACGGCGACGAGAGGACTCCGAGGTACCCGGTCCACACCCCGTACGGCTGCGGCGCCGCGATGCCGAGGTTGAGCGCGTGGCCCCACCCGGATTCGGAGCCCAGCCCTACGAGCGCCGCGTAGCTGAGGTCCAGCGTGGTGCGCTGGAGGAGGGCCGAGGCGGCGGGATTCGCCAGGTCCGCCATCGGGGACTCCGTCGACGCCGCCGAGAGCGAGCCCGAAAGGAGCGTAGGGGACGACGCGGCGATGGCGGTCTCGGCCCCGGCCGGCGGGTCGTACGCGTGCGTCGGCGCTATAGCTAGCGTTACGATGACGACGGTCGCGAGAAGGTGTAGGCGGGCTTGCATCGGGGCGCTCCTTAACGATAGAGAAATTCAGGTATACTATAATACAATGACGCGAGTTACGGTTACATTCAGCGCCCTATCGGGCGAAAACGCGCTTTTATTTACGCTGATCGGCCGTTCCCCTACTGGTACATGACGACGAGCGGCATCGGATCCAGGGAGATGACCTCCTCGGGCCTCATCAAGGGCTTGTCCCAGCCGGCTCCCTCGACCTTCGACTCGAAGAACAGCTTGAACCCCTTGACCGGCATCGTGGCGGAGCGGGCGTTACTGGCGTAGGTGTTCCTCTTGAGCGCCGGAGGGCCGAACCCGTCGGCCGTATGGACCAGCACTACCCTGTCAAAGCCCGCTCGGACCTTCGCGGAATCCCGGATCATCGAGGGCGTGAACTGGTGCACGACGAGCATGCGTATCCCCGGGAGCCCGTTCTCCCGCAGGTACTCGTCTACGATGCGCTGGGACTCGTTGAGCTCGGCCGCGGTGATGGAGCCTATCTCCTGCATGGGCCGGAGCGTGCGCCATTCCGGGTCGATGGCCAGGTGCACGTTCGGGTACTTGAGGTAGGGCAGCATGGAGCGCACCGAGTCCTCGACCCCGTACTTCCCTATCTGGTGATCCAGGAACACGAGCCACCCCCGCTCCGCCGCGAACGCTATGTAGGACTCGACCACGGAGCGGCTAAGGAGCCCTATCTCGCCCTCGGGCCAGCAGGTCCCGAATATCAGGTAGAAGGCGGGGACGACCCCGAGGGCCCCGTTGGCCGCGTCGTAGAGCTTGGCGTAGCCCTCGAGGAGCGGCGATAGCTTTTCCTTCGGATACTCGCCCAGTATGCCCATCGACGGGGCGTTCGGCTTCCCGTAGAACGCGAGCACCTGATTCCCGGCCAGGAGCGGCACCCTCGAGGTCCCCTCGGCCGCGGCCTTGCGCTCGGCCGCGGCCGTGGCCTCGAGCGCCGCCCTGGAAACGGGACCGTACGCCGCGGGCCGGCTCTTGACGGCGTCAGCGCCCCGGCCCAGCTGGGCGGGGAACAGCCTATACGGCGCCGGCTCCGCGCCCCTTCGCCCGTCCTTCGCAGAGGCCGGGACCGCGGGGATCGGCTCGGCGGCAGGCGCGGCGGGCGCGGCGGACACGGCGGGCGCGGTGACACGAGACGGCTCCGCGGAAGCCGTCTCCTCGCCGAACTGGGAGGAGGAACCGAGGCTGAGGAGGCTCGAGCCGGCGAATACGGCTAGGGAGAGCAGAGTAGACCGTACGATCTTATGCGAGGGCATCGGATATCCTTATCTGGAGAGATGTCCCTTACACTATCGGCGGGGGAACGTCCGACTTGAACCGTCGCGTAAGGACTCATCGCGCTCGACTTAAGGCCGGATCGGGCCGATATTAATACCGATGAGAACCACTGCACGGCGCCTCGCGCGCCCGGCGAGCCCATCGGCCAGTCTCGCCCTCGCCCTCCTCCTCTCGATCGGAGCGGTCGCATCGGCCCAAGGCGCCTGGCCGCCCCTCGGAGGGGACCGGCCCGTCGCCTCGATCGCCGAGAGCTCCGACATACGGAAACGCCTCTGGGAACCGCT
The DNA here is from genome assembly GCA_018816345.1 of Spirochaetota bacterium. Classification (GTDB taxonomy): domain Bacteria; phylum Spirochaetota; class Spirochaetia; order Treponematales; family UBA12059; genus SZUA-370. The sequence goes on from JAHIWG010000036.1 coordinate 14,655, forward strand.
CCTCTCGGCCCAGAGGTCGGTAGCCAAGGCGTATAAGGCCTCGGAGCAGAGGAACGCCTGGGGCTCCTGGTCCGTATCGGTAGAGACCCGGGCCGGCGCCTTCTACGTCGTCGTCTCGCCGGAGCGCGGCGGGGCGTTCCCCGCCTACGCGCAAGGCTCGTGGATAGTGAAGCGCTCCGACTCCGACGGGTCCTTCCTGCAGGCCAAGATAATGCTCCGTAGCGACCCGGGGACCTTCGCGCGCGTCTACCCGGACGGCTCGAGGTCGAGGATAGACGTGGTAGCCTACGGCGGGGTCCTCTACCGCGAGGTGCCCGTGCCCCTGCCGTTCGAGGAGCTCGTGGTATCGCCGTTCTCCAGGATCAGGGCGCTGACCTCCGACGTCATAGCCTGGGACCTCTTCTCGCCCGACCCGGGCCTGTACCGCGACCTCGTCGGCCTAGCCGAGGCGGTCCGGGAGCGCCTGCCGGGACTCCGGTACGCCGACGACGGCGCCATCGACGCGGACGGCAGGAGCGTCTACATAGCTACGCTCGCGGGGCAGGCGTCGCCGGCCGGCCTCAACTGCTCAGGCTTCGTGAAATGGCTCGTGGACGGGATGCTCCGCCCCATGACCGGATCCTACCTGTCAGTCTCCGGCCTGAGGGACAGGATGATAGGCTGGAGGGGCTCCTCGTTCACCTCCGGCTTCGAGGAGAGCCTCGACCCGTTCTTCGGCCTCGACTGGTCCCGGGCCCTGGCCAAGGCCGCGTGGTCGACCTTCTACCCGTCCCTGACCGACGAGTCGCCCATATCCAACGACGTCGACGACGCGCCGTTCGCGCTGCGAGTACGCGACTCCGACCCGGTAAACGGCGGCTCCGCCTACGAGGCCTTCTCCGATAACTTCGACGACGCCGGCATAGACGTGCGCGGCCTCAAGGCGACGCTCTTCCTGCTCGCCTCGCGCGAGCCGGGGCGCTTCTACCTGGCCCAGTTCAACGCCAGGGAAAAGGACCCGCCGAGGCTGAGGCGCTACTACCATATCGCGGCCCTGTTCCCCTACTTCGACGACGAAGGCGTATTCAGGGTAGCCGTATTCGAGAGCGCGGCCGAGACGTCCCTCGAGGCCGTCGGGCGACGCGGCTACGAGTTCGTCAAGCTAGTCAGGATGCCGGCCGCCGCGCGCTTCGAGCCCCAGGCCCTGGCCCCGTGAGGGTACTATTCCTGGGCACCGGCACCAGCCACGGAGTGCCGGTCCTCGGCTGCGCCTGCCGCGTCTGCTCGTCCGACGACCCCAGGGACTCCAGGTACAGATCGTCGGTCGTCGTCGAGGGCGGCTCCGGGGAGACCGTCCTCATCGACGCGGGCCCCGAATTCAGGCTCCAGGGACTTCGCGCGGGATTGTCGCGGCTGGACGCCGTGCTCGTCACCCACGCCCACGCCGACCACGTGCACGGCCTCGACGACGTACGGCCCCTGACGAGGGGCAAGGTCCTTCCCGTGTACGCCTCGCCGGACGACATAGCTGAGTTAAGGCTCCGATTCTCCTACGCGTTCGAGGACGGCCAGGAAGGCGGCGGCAAGCCCCGGCTCCGGCTCGCCGAGATAGGCGAGAGAGGGATCGATATCGGGAGCCTGCGCGCCGAGGCCATACCCCTGATGCACGGCCGGCGTCGCGTACTCGGGTACAGGATAGGGAATTTCGCCTACCTCACCGACTGCTCGGCCGTCCCGACCGAATCGATGCGAAGGCTCGGCGGCCTCGAGCTCCTGGTCGTGGACGCGCTGAGGCCGCGCCCCCACCCGACCCACCTGTCGCTGGGAGAGGCGCTGGACCTCGCCCGGGAGCTGAACCCGGCGCGGCTGCTCCTGACGCACATCTGCCACGACCTGCCGCACGCCGAGTACGAGGCCCAATGCCTCGCCGCGGGCCTGCCCTTCCCGGCGGCGCCCGCCTTCGACGGGCTCGAGGTCGAGCTACCGAGCTAGCGGCTTAGCGATTAAAGAGGCGCGCGGCCGGCTCTCCCGCGATATCCGACTGGCGCTCCTACCAGATGAACGGGATTAACCGGTACTTCACCCTTTTCATATAATCCGCGTACCCATCTAGGCCTTCCAACAGCACTTTTTCCTCGTTCGATATCCGCAAGATGAAAGTCAAGGGAAACAGCGCGCCGGGAATGAACGCCACGAACGAACCGAGTATCAAGGGCGAGGATACGAAGATGAATACGCTGGCCAGATACATCGGATGCCTCACTATCGAGTACAACCCGGTATCGATCAGTTCCTGCTTCTCCTGTATCTCGACGACACGCGAGGCGTAGGTATTCTGGAGCATCACGCGGATATACATCGAGTATCCGATCACGAGGAACAGCGTCGATAGCAGCACGAGCCACAATGGCACGCTCGTCCATCCATACCGGAAATCGAACCCGGGCAAGGCGTACATAGCGGTAAGGAGAATGATGGAAAGCGCTATGAATATTCTTTGGCTCTTCTCTTTCTCTGAAGTCTTCGTCCTTTTCTCGAGCAACGTTTTATCTTTCGTATAGAGGACTATGAACCCCGCGCCCATGACGATCATCATGGTGATTATATAGAGCCAGCCATTCATATACCTGAACGTACCAGCCGTCGTGAAGAACAGCAGTCCCAATAGTATGAAGACGAGGATATAACGGGACAAAACGGCTATGAACAGTTTCTTGCTAGCGGGCTTCGTATTCTCGCTCATAGTAGACCTCCTACGGACCCATAGGCGATCTCCGTATCGGATAGAATGATCCTCATCCGCGCGCGAGGCCCGGCAGGGACCGATACGGAGCCGAATCAAGCAGAGGCGATCGGACTATTAACGAAGTATAGTGTATTTATCAGGAGGGGGGGGGGTCTGAGGATACTGGGCGACGCTCTGGCACCGGAAAAAACATGCCGTACCTAGGGTCTATGCGGAACCGGACTCGGGCTCGAGATAGTCGCCAATAAGGCTTCGGGCTGGGAAACGGTCGCAGTCGAGCTAGAGGCCCAATCTCGACGCGCTGCCGTAATAAAAGCCAGAATGACAGTGCCTATCGGTTTTCAAGGCCGCCGCGCTCCGCCTTGGCGGAAGGCCCTGACGCTAGACGGAGGATCTAGTCGACCTTCTAGAGCCCCCGATTCTCCCGTCTCCCGTCTCCCGTTACTCATGATCGTGCATCGGCGGGCATTATGCGGGAGTAGAACTCTTCCATCAGGGCATTGAACTCGGCCGGCCTCGTCCACATGCAGAGGTGGCAGTAGCCGGGGATTTCCCGCAGGTAGCCGTGAGGCAAGGCCTCGACGAAGCGCCGGGCGGAATCGAGAGAGACCACGGGCGAGGAGTTGATGTTAAGGACAGGCATGGTAAGCTGCCGTACGGGGAGGTCGTAGCGTTCGTATAAGGGAAGAACGCCATTGCGCAAGGCGACCATGGGTTTGGGGTTCTTGCTCCACAGATGGGCCACCAGGAAATTGTCGGGGGCTTTGCGCAGCATGAGAGCGGAAATCGCCTTTCCCACCAAAGCGGGGCTCAAGTCCAGGCGTATGGCGCGCCCCAGCCATTGCTCGAACCTGGGAACGACGTTATCCATGCCTATGCTCGTGCACACGATGGACGCCACGCGTTCTGGTTCCGTCTTGGCGAGCGAAAAGGCCGCTATGGCGCCTTCGTTCAGCCCGCAAAAATGAGCTCTCTGTATGCCTAGAGCGTTCATGATGGCCGCAATCTCGGCGGCTCGCTCAGCGGGGTAGATCCTGCGGTCGGCCGATTCCCGGCGGCGGTAGCCGACGATCCTGAAGGTTTCGGAGAAATGCCTGATTCCGGGCACGTGGATGACGTCGAAAGGCGCGGGGACGGGGACGAATATCAAGGCTTCGCCCCGGCCTCCTCCGTCGAAAATTTCGGCGGCGGGCCAACCTGGCAGATCCAGCCTGCGATAGCGGGACTCTAGCCAGGCGAGGTCTTCGTCGATGTCGTTAATCGCTCGTCGCTTGTCGATCATCGAGTCCTCCGATCCATGGCGACATGCCGTCCAGGGCGAGCTTGGCGTCGCCGATGCGCGATGCGAATCCCTCAATCTGGAAGCCATACGCGATGCGAGAAAAGCCATAAGGATTTGAAACGCCGAAAACATACATTCCATGCTCGACGCCCCACGCGCCGAGCGGATCCTTGGCCATCTGCCGGCTGATAGCCGCGTCGATAGGACCTTTTAATTTCAAGCGCATCGGCGCTCTGAGAGCCGTCCGAAGCGGCGCCCTTCTGGCGGCAGATAAAACGGCGAGGAAGCCGGCGAAGATGCTCCAGCCCGCGGCACGCCGTATGCGCTTTATCGTTGACGGCGTCGTCGCGGAGTTGCCGCGGAACATGCAGGATTGAGCTATGCGAGCATATGCGATCGCGCCGCCCACGCGGCCGCAGGCCAAGGCTCGCTTTCCCGCCCCCCATGGAAGCGTTCTGTTTTCCCGGTAGCCGAAGGCTGGATGATGATCCGGCTGGTAGGTACCAGACTTGAGCCTGACAGAAAAAGCGTCCATGCTGCCCCCTTACAGTTTAGCTACTTAACCGTAATATAAAAAATATATTACCACTCCGCGGCCTTTTCTATATAGCGCTCGGCGAATCCTAAAAGCCGCTCGAAGGCGTCGAACTCTTCGTCGGAGACCGGGCCTACCTCGCTGAAAAAATCTTCGCTTATTTTAGCATGCAGGGCTTCATGGGCCTCGAAGGCGGCGCGCCCTTTTTCGCTCAGGCTTAAGAGCAGCTCTTTACTGTATTCGGGGTTCCGCTCCTTCGTGATGTAGCCTTTTGCGTCGAGCTTGCTGACGACCTGCGAGACCGCGCCTTTGGTAATGCCGAAACTGGTTCCCAGCTCGGTGACGGTACGGCTCCGACCACGGCCAATCGCCTCGATGACATGAATCTCCGAGCGGTACAAACGCTCGTCGGTACCGAAATCGTAGGGTCTTGAGGATAGCTTCGCAAAGAGATCGGCCACATGCGCGAAGCGGGCGATTATCCGCGCGAGGCGGCGATCCTGCGAATCCATGTATTCAATTTAGGTACTAAACCGATGCTTGTCAAGGAATTTCTCGTTGCGCTATTAAGAGTTCATCCGGGGGCTTGTCTCACCTTTATATCGCGGGCTCCGGCAGGGTCGCAGCATTTAAGATCAATACGCGAAGGATACGACGCTCAGTCCTTTCTCCTATCGGACGACTGTGCCAGACATGCTTCGGCCCGACTAGCCCTTCAAGCGTTGGGGATCGAGTCACAAGTGAACCTAGAAGCGGCCTCGTAGTTAACGCCGATTCCTTCCCGGAAACCAACCAGCTCGGATCCGTGGACGTAACCCGATTACCAAACAAGTTCCTTCCAGCGAACCCCGTCCGTTCGCCGACAGCCTGAAAAAAAGCCGGCGCCGACTCCCTGACGCTCGTGACGCGTCAGGGAGTCGGCGCTGGCCGTAAACTGGCGGGCTCCGGCGCTTACAGGCCGCTGTCGCTGGCTATGCGCGCGATTATCTCGCCGGCCTTCGACTCGTACTTGGTCGGATCGCCGTCCTTGGCCTTCTCTAGGTAGGCCTTGGCCTCGTCGAAGCGGCGCGACGCGTAGGCGTTGATGCCGAGCGCGTAGTTGGTTATGGGCGCGTCGCTGCCGAGCTCGAGCGCCTTCTTGTAGTACTCGTCGGCGAGGGCGTAGTCGCCGCGGGCGTAGGCGATAAGGCCCAGGTAGTAATGCGGGATATAGCTCGCGGGGTTCTTGGCGAGCGCCTGGGCGAACGACTTGTACGCGGTCTCCGCGTCCTTGTCGCCGTAGGAGCGCACGCCGGACGTCACGAGCTCGGCGAAGGTCTTCTGACCGTCCAGGTAGGAGAGGAAGTCCGACTCCGCGGCCTCCTGGCCGTGCCACTTGAGGAAGAACTCCCTGACGGCGACCTGGTTCTGCTCGAGGCTCGCCTCCGGGGAGAGGTGGCCGATGGCGTCCCATATGAAGCGGTTGTACCTGCGGTCCGGGCTATTGATGAAGAAGGATACCAGGGCCCACGACTGGGGATAGAAGACGTCGAGCCCGGTCCTGGCCTCGTCGGAGGACAGGAGCATAAGCTCGGATACGCCGTAGAGGCGCGACTGCGACTGCAGGAGCTTGACCGTCTCGAGCCAGGCCTGGTTCTCGGCGTACGCCACGGCCCCCGCCTTGGGGTCGAAGCGGGTGCGCTCGAAGAATACGGCGAATCCTTCCCGGATCCATAGCGGCGGCTCGGGGACGAAGGCCTTCAGGAACTGCACGAAGGCCTGATGGGCCAGGGAGGCGTCGAAGTCTGCGGAGCTCTCCTTGTTGAATACGACAAGCTCCGAGCGCTCGACCGTCGGGTAATGCAGGTAGACGAAGTCGTCCTTGGTCTCCCCTATCACCTTCTTCAGGTAGGCGTCGAACCCGTCCTTGCCGGAGAATTTCCTGACGGTGAGCTGGGCCTTGAGCGCGCCCTCGTCGAAGCGGAAATACTCGTTATAGACGCCGAAGAGGCCGTCGAGGGTGAGCGAGAGGGCGACGGCGTCGTCCTTGCCGGAATCCGACCAGACGACGTACCGGCGCGAGCTCGCGCTCGCGAACGTCGCGGCGGGAACGGCGGCGACGACGGCGCTTACCTGCGGAGCGCCCTGGGGAGCGGGATTCATGGTTCCCGGAGCAGCCTCCTGGGCGCCGACGCATACTATCAGCGCCAACGCGACGGCGGCGAGGCTAAGCGTTTTCTTCACTATGGTACCCTCCATGGTACGTCTATCGTAAACCCCGTCCGGCCCGTTGTCAAACTCGGCCGGACTCCTTATTTAGAGAACCGGTCGATGACCAGGTTCACCTCTTCTATCAGGATTCCCGTGAAGCGCTCGATGTTGTCGATGATGTACTGCTGCAGGTTATGGATGCGCCCGGAGAGCTGGGAGCCGAAGGGCACCTCGATCACGACCGTCAGCCTATAGCCCTGCGAATCCGACCGTACCGTTATCTTCTGGATGCGTATGGAGTCGTCGAACTCGTCGATGCAGTGGATGACCATCTGCGAGAGCGCCGACTCCGATATGGCCACCCGCCCGCGCTTGGAGAATTCCGGCCTCACCACCGACTTCTCGTATAGCTTAGGCGTCGCCAGCCCCCCGGGCGTCAGGTTGCGCTGGAGGAATACCCTGACGCTATCGTAGAAGATGCGGGGATAGCTCCGCTTTATCTCTATGGCCGGCACGGGGATGACGTGCTTGCCCTCGACCTTGCGGGCCCTGATCGCGTTGTCAATCTCGTCGCGGCTGGCTATGTCCTCTATCTTGATGATCTTCGCGGGAGCCGGTATCTGGAGGCGCTCCGCTATCTTCTTGACCATCTTCTCGGAGGTGCCGATCAGGAGGATCTTCTTCCACCGCGATTTCTGCAGGAACCTGGCGACCTCGTCCCGGTGGGCCTTCTCGTGGAACAGCGCCGTCTTCACCGCCGCCATGTACAGCTTCTCGCGCTTCGCCGACTTCCCCGCCACTATGGCGTCGCCGTTGATGAGGAGACCGTCGTCAATTATCATGTCTATACCGAACTTCTGGGCAACGAGCTTGGCCCTGAAGCTCTTTCCCGTCCCGCTCTCGCCGACGAGCGCGAATACGCGGACGCCGCGCGCTAGCCAGAACAGGTTACTGAGCGCTTTGAACATCGACCCCTCGACAATCGGACGCGGATACCCTGCTCGATCCCGCGTTTCCAGCTGATTCCGTCGCGTTGGACGGGCTTATTTACTATATCGGCGTAAACTCCTCGTTTCCAGTACCGATAATGAAGCGAGGGTAGATATGGACACAGATAGGCTGATGAAGTTCATAGGGCGGACCGCGTACCAGGTCGCGGCGCTCGACGCGTTCGTGGAGGAGCAGAGAGGCGTCGCCGGCGCCGTACGGGCGAGGGACTGGCCCAGGCTCGAGAAGGCGCTCGAGCGCGCCGCCGCCGCCGCCGAGGCGGTATCCGCCTGCGAGGCGGACAGGACGGAATCGTGGCACGACTTCCTCGCGGAGACGGGCCTCCCTCCCGATTCTACCGTGTTCAGGGCCTCGCTCTCCCTGCCGCTCGAGTACCGCTCCGCGCTCAACGACGCCTACCGCGCCCTGAGGCTGTCCGCCATGCGGGCGCGCATCGAGAACGACACGCTCTCGGGCTTCGTGGGAAGCGCCGCCTCGACGCTCCGCCAGGCCATGGAGGCCTTATTCCCGGAGCGCAAGGGCCGCATCTACGGGAAGTCGGGCCGTGCCCAGCACGTCGGTTCAGGCGCGCTCATCCTGGATACCGCCCTCTAAAGGAGGCTACCGTGCAATCGACCTTCGCCGGAATAGAGCTTGGCAAGCGGGGCCTCGTGGCCCACAACCAGGGCCTTCAGACCATAGGCCATAACCTCACCAACGCGGCCACCGAGGGCTACTCCCGCCAGCGGGTCGAACTAGGCACGATGGAGCCTATATACGCTCCCCAGCTCAACAGGGAGGAGACTCCCGGCCAGATAGGCCAGGGCGTCGTCTCCGTCCGCGTCCACCGCCTACGCGACGAGCTCCTGGACCAGCGCATCGTCGCCCAGGACGGCGGCCTCGGGTACTGGGACGCGCGGGACAAGTACATGTCCCTCCTCGAGCAGGTGCACAACGAGCCTACCGAGGTCTCCACGCGCACGCAGATGGACAGGTTCTGGGACGCCTGGCAGGAGCTGTCGCTGCACCCCTCGGAGCTGGCGCCGCGCGAGGCCGTCGTCCAGCGCGGCAAGACCCTCATCGACTCCATACACGAGCAGTACCGGCGCCTCTCCTCGACCCGCGACATGGTCCAGGAGGACATCGAGATCTCCGCCTCGCAGGCCAACGACCTCTCCAAGCAGATAGCGGCGCTCAACGCCGAGATACTCAAGTCGGAGGCCATGGGCGACAGCCCCAACGACCTCTACGACCGCCGCGACCTCCTCGTGGAGAAGCTCGCGACTATAGTCCCCGTCACGGTGGACAGGCGCGACCCGGACGAGTTCATGGTCCACGTCGACGGGCACGTCCTCGTGCAGGGCAAGATAGCCCGCGGCTTCTCCATGTCCACCGGCGCCGAAACGGGCGGGTACCTCCGCGTCCTGTGGGCCGATACCGGCGACGAGGCCGTGATCAAGAGCGGCTCCCTAGGGGCGATGCTAGAGATGCGCGACGTCGACATACGGGAGGAGATAGCCTCCCTCGACACCATGACCCTGACCTTCACCGACCTCGTCAACGAGGTGCACCGCTCGGGCTACGGCCTCAACGGCAAGACGGGCGTCGACTTCTTCACCGAGCTCCCCAGCGTCAACAACATAGCCGGCAACTACGACCGCGACGGCGACGGCGCCTACGACTCCAGCTACGTCTACAGGATGACCGGCGGCAACGCCCTCGACGCCCAGGAGCAGGTAGGCCTGGCCGGCGTCATGCGCCTTTCCGGGCCCCGCGGCCTCGTCGACGTGGAATACCGCCCCACCGACACGGTGGGCGATATCGTCAGGCGCATCAACGACTCGGGCGCGGACGTCACGGCCAGGCTCACGGCCGCGGGGGCCCTCCAGCTCCGCGCCAAGGCGGCGTCGGACGGGACCAGCCCCGACTTCGTGATCCGCCACGTCGAGGACTCGGGCGAGTTCCTCGCCGGCTACTCGGGCCTGCTATCGGGCTCCGGCCGGGACGCCGCGTACGCGTGGGAGACGGCCGACGCCGTCGCGGGCCTCCGGAGCGGCGTGGACTACTCGGTCGCGCCCCTCGCCCACCCTTCCGGCTGGATAGAGGTATCAAGCGCGGTCTCCCGCGACCTCTCCAGCGTCGCCGCGGGCCTCGGCTCCAACGGCAGGCCCGCCGAGTCCGGGGACGGCAGCGCGGCCGTCGCCATAGCGGCGCTCCGGACCTCGCCGGTGATGGTCGGCTCGCAGAAGACCTTCGACGACTACTTCGCCGACGCCGTCGCGAGCGTCGGCCTCAAGGGCGAGCGGGCCGGCCGCATGGCGGAGACGCAGTCGCGCATCGTCAAGAACCTGACCGACGCCAGGCAGTCGATATCAGGCGTCAACATAGACGAGGAACTGTCCAACATGATCAAGTTCCAGCACGGCTACGCCGCCGCCGCCAAATTCATAGCCCAGATGGACTCGATGCTCGACACCATCATCAACCGCATGGGCGTGTAGGATCTAAGAGTCTTTCGCACAGAGACACGGAGGAGACGAGGTAGGGAATGACAAGGGATAGAGCGGGAAGTAGAGCGTACAACACGTTCGTACGATCACCCCTCTTCGTTTCCTCGGGCATCTCTCATCTTCTCCGCGGCTCAGCACTAGCGTATTCGTCGGAACGGTCTTATTGGAGGTTCATATGCGTAGGGTAAGCTCGGATTTCATGAATAACGATATGCAGTACTGGCTCAGGCGCAACGAGGACAGCATGGCGTCCATGCAGTCCAAGATGTCCCGCCAGGAACGCATCGAGAGCCCTCGCGACGACCCCATGGCCGCGGCCAGGGCCGTCCGCTACGAGTCGTTCGTCGGGCGCCTCGCGCGCTACGAGGAGAACGCGCTCTATACCAAGGACAGGGCGGCGATAGCCGAGGGCTACATGCGCCAGTCGATGGACATCATGCAGCGGGTCAGGGAGCTAGCCATCACCGGCGCGACGGGCACCTTCACCAAGGAGGACACCGCCTCGATGGCCGTCGAGGTGGACCAGCTGCTCGCCGAGCTCGTCAGCCTCGGAAACGCGCGCGGTCCCGACGGCGATTTCCTCTTCGCGGGCGACAAGGCCAAGACGGAGCCGTTCCGCGCCGTACAGGGCTACTCGGAGGGCGCGGGCGCCGCCTCGACCCTGGGCGTCGACTACCTGGGGGGCATCGGGACGCCGAGGGCGGAGATATCGGAGTCTTCGTACCTGCCCATGAACCTGCCGGGCGACGCGGTCTTCTGGGCCGAGCGCCAGAGGATAGCGTCCGGCGCGGACGCCTCGGCCTACCGCGTCATGGACGAGACCAGCGTCGTCATCGACGGCCAGGCGATAGGCCTCAAGCCGGGCGACACCGTCCAGGCCGTCATAGCCAAGATCAACGACTCGGGCGCCGCGGTCAAGGCGTCGCTCGACCCCGCCAGGAATTCCCTCGTGCTCGAGGCCACCGACGCCCATCGCGTCAGGATAGAGGACGGCGACGGCGGCAGCGTGCTCGCCGACCTCGGCGTGCTCTCCGGCTCCGGCGTACCGTCGGACTACGCCCCGACGGCCCGGGTCTCGGGCGGCTCGCTCTTCGACGCGGTCATATCCCTGCGCGACTCGCTCCGCAAGGGCGACTTCATAGACGTCGGGGGCCGCGTGCTCGCGAGCCTCGACGCCGGCATGGACAACCTCGGCAGGCGCCTCGCGGAGGCGGGCGCCATGGTCGAGCGGCTCGACGCCGCCGCCCTGCGCCTCAACCGGGAGATCCCCGACGTCACGCGGCTGCTCGCCGCGGAGAAGGACCTGGACATGGCCCAGGCCATCACCGACTTCAAGATGATGGAGTACGCGCAGACGGCGACCCTCCAGATGGCCGGGAGGGTCCTGCCGAAGACGCTCCTTGACTTCTTGCGATGATTCCGTCAAATTCGGCGTCGAGATGAAGATACAAACGAAGATCATGGGCGAGCTCGACGTCGACGAGCGCCAGATAATAGACTTCCCGGACGGGCTGATCGGCTTCAAGAAATTCACCGAGTACGCCCTCCTCGACGCGCCGCAGAAGCCCTACTTCTTCCTCCAGTCGACGGAGCTGGCCGAGCTAGGGTTCATCCTCCTCGACCCCTTCCTCTTCAGGCCCGACTACTCGGTGGACGCGGCCGACGAGGCCATGGTATCCCTCGACGTCGCCGGCCCGGAAGACGCACTCGTCCTGTCGCTCGTCACCGTGCCGCCAGACGGAGGACCGGTGACCGCGAACCTGATGGGCCCGCTCGTCATAGGGCGCAAGGCGAGGCGGGGCGCGCAGATCGTGCTGACCGACCCGCGATGGCAGACGAAGCACGACGTCATGGCGGAACTCGCCGCGTCGAGGAAGTAGCGCGATGCTCATACTATCGCGCAAGCTCAACGAGAAGGTCGTAATTGGCGACGGCGTAGTCGTATCGGTTATCGAGATCAGGGGAGACCAGGTAAAGCTGGGAATAGACGCGCCTAAGTCGGTAAAAGTCTTCAGGCAGGAAGTCTACGACGCCATCCAGGCCGAGAACCGCCTGGCCGCCGGCTCCGCCCTCCAGCTCCCATCCCTCGATATCACTCCCCGAGGCTAGACCATGATGACGCATCCCGCCACCGGCTTCGCCATAGGCGACCCGCATTCCAATCCCCTGTCCAAGGCGCCCTCCCCCGAGGAGGCGCGCGCGTTCTTCGACGGGCTCATACTATCGGCCTCCGGCTGGCGCGGCGTGTTCGGCGCGTCGGACGACGACCTGTCGGAGGCCATCGGCCCCGCCAAGGCCTACGTGGCGGCCAGGATGGCGGCTACCTTCGCCGACTTCCTCCTGGGGCGACGCGCTGGCGGGAACGGAACGGCGCCGGTCGTCGCGCTCGGTATAGACACGAGGCCGACGGGCCCGGCCATAGCGGACGCCATGGCGCGCGCCTTCATCGCCAAGGGCGTCCGGGTCAGGTACGCCTTCATCTGCGCGGCCCCCGAGATCATGGCCTGGGCCCGCCGTTCCGGCGCCCTGCCGGCCGATCACCCCGACAGGCTGGACGCCTTCTGCTACGTCTCCGCCAGCCACAACCCGCCGGGCCATAACGGCGTGAAGTTCGGCCTGGTGGACGGCGGCGTCCTTCCCGGGGCGGACGCCAGGACGCTGATCGCAGCGCTCAGGGACGGCGCGTGCTCCCGCGACGACATCGCCGCCGCCTCCGCCCTCCTGGGGTCGGCGAGTCCCAAGGCCGTCGCGGCCCTCTTCTCCTCATGCGGCGCCGAGAAGCGCAAGGCGCTCTCCGACTACGCGCTGTTCGCACGGGAGGTCGCCGGCGCCTCTACGAGCCTCGAGGCCCAGGAGATAGAGCTCGACGCCCTCGCGGCCGCGATAGCCCGGCGGGGAGCCGGAGTCGTCGCCGAGATGAACGGCTCGGCCCGGTCGCTCTCCATAGACGAGGATTTCCTATCCGGGCTGGGCGTCTCGGTCCTGCGCCTGAACGCCGAGCCCAGGAGCTTCGCCCACCGCATCGTGCCCGAGGGGGAGTCGCTCGAGCCGTGCAGGACCGCGCTCGCCGAGGCGAGGGCCTCCGACCCGTCGTTCTGCCTGGGCTACGTGCCGGACTGCGACGGCGACCGAGGCAATATAGTCTACTGGGACGGCGAGGCGGGCGAGGCGAGGGCCATAGAGGCCCAGGATACCTTCGCGCTAGCGGTGCTCGCCGAGCTCACGAGCACGGCCAGGAACGCGTTCCGCCCGGGCGGCTCGCGCGCCAAGGCCGCCGTCGCCTGTAACGACGCCACGAGCCTCCGTATAGAGGCGATAGCCAAGGCCCTCGGCGTCGAGGTGTTCCGCGCCGAGACCGGCGAGGCCAACGTCGTCGGCTTGGCGCGAAACCTCCGCGATAGGGGCTACGAGGTCCGCGTCCTAGGCGAGGGCTCCAACGGCGGAGTCATCACCCACCCCGCCGGGGTTCGCGACCCGCTCAACACCGTCGCGGCCATACTCAAGCTCCTCTACCTGAGGGACGACGACGACGTCCCGGGCCCGTTCAGGCTCTGGCTCGAGCGCTCCGGCCAAGGCTCCTCGTACCGCGACGAGTTCGGCCTTACCGACGTGCTCCAGAGCCTCCCCCGCTTCGCGACGACCAGCGCGTTCGAGGACAGGGCGGCGCTCCGCGTCCGCTCGCGCGACCACGCGGCTCTCAAGGACGCCTACCGGCCGATTTTCGAGCGCGAATGGCCCTCCATCGCGCGCGCCCTGGAGGGCCGCTACGGGCCGCTCACGTGGAAGGCGCTGGCCAGCTCGGGCAGCTCGGAGCGCGAGCTGCTCGGCCGGTTCGGGGAATCGGGCTCCGGCGGGCTCAAGATACTGCTATCGGACGAGTCGGGGCGCGCCGCCGGCTTCCTGTGGATGCGCGGCTCCGGCACCGAGCCCGTGTTCCGCGTCATGGTCGACGTCCGCGACGACGACGGCAGCGTCGAGCCGATGCTGCTAGACCGGCATGCGACGATGGTACGTGAAGCGGACTCTCTTGCATAATACCGCATAAAGCGTTAATATCCGCGCTGTATTATAAGGGAGGGGATAGATGGGCGTTCGCGGCGAACTCTTTTCTACGCGTATAGCGTGCGACGGCAGGACGTATTTTTTCAACGTCAAGGAAAACCGGATGGGAGACCTCTTCCTAACGGTCGTCGAGAGCAAGCCCACCGAGACGGGCGACTTCGACAGGCGTTCCATCGTGATATTCCAGGATAACTCCGAAGAATTCATGAAGGCCTTCCAGAAATCGATGGAAGCCATGAAAGAGGCGGCTCCCTCGGAACGCGCCAAGCCCCCTCGTACCCGCAGGGACGCCATGGCGCCCCGCGACGACGGCCGGGAGACGGAGCGCAGGCTCACCGACGACGAGCGGCCGCGCCACTACATAGACACGGGCAAGCCAAAGCGCTTCGACTCCGGCTCGTCGAGGCCACAGCGCGCCTCGGCCCAGGGTCGGGACGACGGCCGCCGAGACTCGGTACGACGCGAGATAGACAAGGCGACCGGCCGCTCGAGCGTTAATCCCAACGCCGACCGCCGATCCCGAACGGGCAGGCAAGAGGCCGAGAAGCCGGCAGGCAAGGGCCGCGTCCTCAGGGTCAAGCCCAAGCTCGCCGCCAAGCCGGCTCCCGCCGTTGAGAAGAAGCCCGCGGCGAAGCGGCTGACCGTCAAGAAAGTCCAGCCTAAGAAGGACGAGTAGGCTCGTCATTCCCTCGAATAGCTAAAGCTCATCCTCTGGATAGGCGACGGCCCGAGCGACCGGCACGCGGCGCGGTGGGCCGCCGTCGGGTAGCCCTTGTGCCTGGCGTAGCCGTATTCGGGATAGAGCCAGTCGTAGCGCTCCATCAGCCTGTCCCGCGTTACCTTGGCGACGATAGAGGCGGCCATCACCGCGGGCACGACGGCGTCGGCCTTGACCATGGCCCGTCTCGAGCAGGGGATGTCGGGCGTCTTAGTGCCGTCGACTATGACTATATCGGGTACGACGCCCGGCAAGGCGGCGAGCTCCAGGAACGCGCGCCTCATGGCCAGCATCGTAGCCCCGAGGATGTTGAGCTCGTCTATCTCCGACGGCCAGGCCCACGCGTTGGCCCAGGCCGCCCTCGACGTTATCGCCTCGAAGGCGACTGTCCTCGACTTCTCCGACAGGGCCTTGGAATCGTCGAGCAGCCCGAGCGGGAAGTCGTCGGGAAGGACGACCGCGGCCGCCGAGACGGGGCCGGCCAGGGGCCCCCTGCCCGCCTCGTCGATGCCGCAGACGACGCGGTACCCGGGCGGCTCGAAGAGGAAGCCCCGCGGAGCGGGGTCCGGGGAACGCGTCACGAACCCTCGGTATAGTACTTGGCCCTGGACTCGAACTCGGCGAAGCGCTCGGCCAGGCCAGGCAGCAGGGCCGCCGCCGCCGCCGCGTCCCCGACGCTCGCGGCCGTCTCTATGCCCATCGCGGCGTCCCCCAGGGCCTTGGCCGAGAGGCTCCACGAGGCCCCCTTGATGGAATGCGCCGCCTCGCGCAGCGTCTTGGCGTCTCCGGCGGCCGCCGCGGCCTCCATGTCGGCGAGCTGGGAGCGGGTCTTGGACGAGAAGCGGCCGAGCAGCTCCACGACCTTGTCGCGCCGCCCCAGGAAGGTCTCCACGAGGGCGTCGAAGTCGAGGACGGCCAGGTCGGCGGCCCCGCTCGACCGCTCCGGCGCGGCGGCTACGACCGGTACGTCGGCCTCGGTGGCCTTCTCGGCCCAGAAGCCTAGCATGGAGGCCAGATCCGACTTCTTGAACGGCTTGACCAGCACGTCGTTCATGCCGACCTCGATGCACTTGTCGCGCTCCCCCTTGAGGGCGCTCGCCGTCACCGCGATTATGGGCTTGGCGAAGCCGCGCTCCCGGAGGGTCCTCGCGGCCTCGTAGCCGTCCATCCTGGGCATGAAGATATCCATCAGCACCATATCGAAGTCGCCGCCCGAGGCCAGGGCGAGGGCCTCCTCGCCGTCGCTCGCCAGGGCTACCTCGC
>JAHIWG010000037.1 GCA_018816345.1 Spirochaetota bacterium
CAAATCCTCTCAGCCCGACTTAAAAACGACGGGTCACCCTCCTTGGGTGGCCCGTCGTTTTTTTATATCCGCACGGGCTGAGAGGATTTGAAGGGTTGGCGCGCCGAGCGAATGCGAGGATGAGGCGCCAAGGATGGCGCCGAAAGCGCCAACCCCGGCCCGAAAGGCGAAGGCAGGATGCCGGAGCCTGTAGGGCAAATCCTCTCAGCCCGTACGGTCCGAGCAGTGCGCAGGATCGTAGGGGGTTATCGGGGGGTATCCCCACGCTCGATGAATCCTCCGATCGGGTCTTTCTATTATCTTAGGCTCCGGAGAATTATTCGCGCGAGCGCGGAAGCTTCATGCCTCGTAGGTACCGGCCGCGACCTTGCCGCCCGTGCCGGTCCAGTTTGTATGGAAGAACTCGCCTCGGGGCTTATCCAGGCGCTCGTAGGTATGGGCGCCGAAATAGTCGCGCTGGGCCTGCAGGAGGTTAGCAGGGAGGCGTTCGCAGCGGTAGCCGTCGTAGAAGCTGAGCGCCGTAGCAAGCGCTGGTACCGGGACGCCCGCCTCGACGGCCTTGGAAATAACCCGCCGCCACGATCCCTGGCAACGCTCGATGACAGACCGGAAGTAGTCGTCAAGGAGCAGGTTCTGCAAGTAAGGATTCTTGGCGAAGGCTTCCTTTATCTTGCCCAGGAACGCGCTGCGGATTATGCAGCCGCCGCGCCACATCAGGGCGATACCGCCGTAGTTGAGTTCCCAGCCGGCTTCCCTGGCGGCCTCGCGCATCAGCATGTAGCCCTGGGCGTAGCTGACTATCTTGGAAGCGAGCAGGGCCCGGCGGAGGTCCTCCAGGAAGGCTGCGCGGTCGTCCGTCGCGACGGCTAGCGACCCCCCAGGCCCGGATGCCTCGGGCCCGGCGAGGAGCCTGGACGCGACGACGCGCTCGTCCTTCATCGCCGAGAGGCAACGCGAGTAGACGGCCTCGCCGATGAGGGTGACCGGCACGCCTAGCTCCAGCGAGCTCAGGCCCGTCCACTTGCCCGTGCCCTTCTGGCCGGCGCTGTCCATGATGGCTTCCACGAGCGGCGAGCCGTCCCCGTCCTTGAACGCCAGGATATCGCGCGTAATCTCGACGAGGTAGCTGTTCAGCTCGCCGGAGTTCCAGTCGGCGAAGGTCTCGTGCATCTCGGCCGCGCTCATGCCCAGGCCGGCCTTCATCACGTGGTACGCCTCGCAGATCAGTTGCATATCGCCGTACTCTATGCCGTTGTGCACCATCTTGACGTAGTGGCCGGCGCCCTCGTCGCCGACCCATTCGCAGCAGGCCTCGCCCGAGTCGGTCTTGGCGGAGATGGCCTGAAGTATAGGCTTGACCAGCGGCCAGGCCTCGGGATTGCCTCCCGGCATGATCGAGGGCCCCCTGCGCGCGCCTTCCTCTCCGCCGGAGACGCCGGTACCGATGAAAAGGATGCCCTTTTCCTTGAGGTACCGAGTCCTGCGGGTGGAATCGGGGTAATGCGAGTTGCCGCCGTCTATGATGACGTCGCCTGGCTGGAGCAAGGGCAGGAGCCGCTCGATGAACTGGTCGACGACCTCGCCGGCCTTGACCATCAGCATTACCTTTCGCGGACGACTGAGCAGCCCGACGAATTCTTCCATGGAACGCGCGCCCAGTATGGCGGCGCGGCCCTTGGCGGCGTCGCCCAGGAACTCGTCGACCTTGGAAACCGTGCGGTTGAATACCGCCACGGCGTAGCCGTTGTCGTTCATGTTCAGCACGAGGTTCTGACCCATGACGGCGAGGCCGATGAGGCCTATGTCGGCTGTCTGACTCATTGCGTTCCTCCTGTAGCGCTTCAAGCGCCGAAGCGGTCGCGATGGGCCCACAGGCCTACCGCCGGATTGGATATGTAGAATATCTCCTCGCCGTCCGGCATTACGTTCCTACCCTCCTTGAGCGCGCATGGATCGTAGCGCCTCGTCGCCAGGGCGAGGTCGGCATAGCGGAAGCCAACGCCCTCGGTTTCTTCGCGGGTCAGGCGGCCGGGCGCGTAGGCGATGGAGAAGCGGCCCTCCGACGAGCCGTGTATCAGGTGAGCCGCCGCCGAGAGGTTGCCGCGAAGGTCGGGCCGCGATTCCACGAGGCCTATGACGCGGTCGGCGCCGGCGTATCCGTACTTGCGTATCAGCCGGTCTATCTCGGGATCCTCGCCGAACTCCTTGACCCCGGGGGCCAGCACGAGTAGCTCGCCGCCGTCGGCGATGGCCATGCGCGTACGGTAGACGCTCTTGTTGCCCAGCCAGGTCGAGCGGTACTCCTTGGGGTCGAGGTAGACGACCACCTTCTTGAGCGGCCGTTCGAGCATCGTGAAGTTTACCTTAAGCGATAGCTCGGCGGCCCTGAGGAAGCACTCCTGGTCGTCGCCCATGAAGAGTCCCTTTACCGCCAGGCTGCCGTCGGGCTGCCTGGCCACCACGGTATGCGCGTAGACGATGGGCATGGCGGCCGCGAAACGCTCCCCGGCGTAATTCAGCACCAGCCTGACCGGGTTGACGGCGCGCCCCATGATGCGCTCCATGCCGTAGACGGCGCCGAGGTAGTGGCTCTTGTTGATGCCCTCGCTGCCGCCCGCGCCTATGAAGATGTTCTTGTTATAGTTGGCCATGCCTACGACCTCGTGGGGCACGACCTGGCCGAGGGACAGGATGAGGTCGTGCCCGCCCTCGACGAGCAGGCGGTTGGCCTGGGCCGGCCAGCCGAAGGACAGCTTGCCTTCGGATACTTCCTCGATGTATGACGAGGGCACCACGCCGAGGGTTACGACGTCGTCGCGCCACTTGTGCACCCGGAACAGGCTTTCAGGGACGCCGGGGAACATCTCGGCCAGCTCGGCGGGCTTCATCGGCGTGTGGGTGCCCAGCGCGGGCATGACGTCGGTCAGCGCGTCGCCGTAGTAGTCGTAAGCGAAACGGGTTAGCAGGCCGGCGCGGCTGTGCGCGCGGGTAATGTCCGGGGGCAGGGCCAGGACCCTCCTGGGCTTTCTCCCGATTATAGATCCGGCTTCCTCTATGGCCGCGAGCCCCTCCAGGAACGCGGCCCTCAGCTCGGCTTCGCCGAAGGCCATGGCGGGCGAGCCCTTCGCGTAGTACAGCATGCTATGCCCTCCAGGGTGGCAGCTCGGGGAGATATCCGTCGAACTCCTGTATCAGCGCGTTCTCATAGCTCCCGGCGTAGGATCCGGCGAAGAACTTGCCCAGCGCTTCCTCGCGGAAGCGTTTCCAGGACGCCTCCTCGTGGCCCGGATTGACCGGATAGAACAGGACGCCGTTCTTCTTGGCCGCCTCGAGGTCGCCGGGCGCGTCGCCCACCATCAGGATCCTGCCCGCCTGGTACTTGCCCTTGGCGGCGTAGGCCAGGTGCTCGGCCTTGGTGCCCATCTCCTGCCCGGCTATCAGCCGAACGTAGCCGTCGACGCCATGCTCCTCCCATTCTCGCCTGAGCGTCTCGAACGGGGTCTGCGAGACGACCATGACGTCGGCCTCGCCGCGCATCGCCTCGAGGCTCTCGCGCGCCAGGGGGAACGGAGGGACGTCGCGGACTATCTTCTCTACGGTCTCGTCGACCTCCACCGACCAGAGGTAGGCCGCCGAGAGGTCCGCGTCGCCGGTACGCTCGGACTCGGCCTTGAGCGCCGGAAGGCCGAGCTTCGTTTCCCGCCTGATCCAGTCCTTGAGCCCGGCCATTTCGGGTACGGAAACGCCGCGGGCCGCCGTCTCGGGCCGCTCCCTGAGCAGGTCCAGGGCTCGCGTCACGGCCGGATATCGGTTGCAGCCGCGGGTCTTGGAATACAGGTTGACGAATTCCCAGGCCTCCCGGGCGTACTTCGATACGGCCTGCAACCCGTAATGCTTTATGAAGTTGGGGCAGAAGCATTCCTTCTGCTTTATTTCCATGGAGTCGAACACGCAGCCGTCGGAATCGACGCCGATGAAGAACGCCTCGGTAGGTTTCAAGTCTTTCAGGATCTGTGCCGGATCGCGGTTGTCGTTATTCATTCTACTTACTATTCCTTTCGAAATACAATCCGCTACGAAATCAAATACCACAATTTCATACCTGCGTCAAGCTTGCGTCCACGAATGCCGGCCGTTTATTAGATTATTGACAATGATACTCCTTCGATATATCCTGTTTTTCGAAAGGTAACGAAACTTGATACACATCCCGAGGCATGCAGAGATTCTAAAGCTCCTCAGCCTGCTCCGCACAGTGTCGGTAGGAGATTTCGCACAGAGGCTGGAAGTCTCGGAGGTAACGATCCGCAAGGACCTGGCGCAGCTCGAGGAGATGGGCTGCCTGATCAGGACCAGGGGCGGCGCGCAGATCGCCGAGGACACGCGCATCCTCAAGACCATAGAGGTGCGCCAGCGGGAGCGCATCGAGTTCAAGCGCAGCATCGCCCGCAAGGCCCGGGATCTAATACGGGAGGGCGAGACGATTTACCTGGACGCGGGGAGCACCTGCCTCCTCTTAGCCAAGGAACTCGGCGGCATCAACCTGCGGGTCGTCACCAACTCCATAGACGTCATGGTCGTCCTCAGCGCGTTCCCCGAGATCAGCCTCATAAGCCTGGGCGGCAGCTACCGCAGGGAGGCGGGTTCGTTCGTCGGCCCGATGGCCATCGAGGCGCTGAGGATGCTGCACATAGAGACCTGCTTCCTCGGTACGACGGGTTTCTCGTCCCGGGGGATCTTCTCATCGCAGAACCTCATCGAGGCGCAGCTGAAGCAGAAAGTCCTCGAAGTCTCAAAGCGGCGCGTCGTGCTCGCCGACTCCGCCAAATTCGGCAGGGAAGCGTTCTCTATCTTCGCGAGGGCGGGAGACGTAGACGTGCTCATAAGCGACTCGGATTTTGCCCACGAGAAGGAACTGAGGGCCCTCGGCATCGAGGTAGTCGCCGCGGACCATCCCTGACCGAGGCCCGAATCATCGTATACGCAGCGTCTATATAGAAGGAAACCACGAGCGGGAGGACTGAGCCATGAAAGGTAACTGCGTCGTCGCGCAGAGCGGCGGCCCCACTGCCGTCATCAACGCGAGCGCCTGCGGCGTCATCCAGGAGGCTCTGCGCAGCCCCGGCATAACCGGAGTCTACGCCGCGCATAACGGCATCCTGGGCCTCATGCGCGAGGAGCTGTTCGACCTCGGCGAAGAGGCTCCCTCGGTCATCGAGGGCCTGCGGACCACGCCGGCCGCGGCGCTCGGCTCGTGCCGGTACAAGGTCAAGACCGAGGAGGATTACCGGACCATACTCGAGGTGTTCAGGAAGCACGACATCCGGTACTTCTTCTACATAGGCGGCAACGACTCCATGGACACCGCCGACAAGGTGAACAAGCTGGCGCTGAAGGAAGGCTACGAGTTCCGCGCGATGGGCGTTCCCAAGACGATCGACAACGACCTCGCCCATACCGACCACTGCCCCGGCTACGGCAGCGTCATCAAGTACATGGCCACGATGGTGATGGAGGCCGGCCGCGATACCGAGGCTCTCTATACCGCCGACACGGTCAACGTCATAGAGGCGATGGGCCGCAACGCGGGCTGGATCGCCGCCGGCACGGCGCTCGCCAAGAGAAGCGAGGAGGACGCGCCGCACATCATCCTCTTGCCCGAGGTTCCGTTCGACCCCGAGCGCTTCAAGGCGCGGGTGCGGCATTACCTGGACACGATCGAGCGCTGCGTCATCGTCGTCTCCGAGGGAACGAAGAACCCGGACGGCGGATACATCGCGGAGCAGACGGGCGACTTCGCCAAGGACGCCTTCGGGCACACCCAGCTCGGCGGAGCGGCCAGCTACATCAAGGCCTTCGTCGAGGCCGAGCTCAAGGTCAAGGCGCGTTTCGCCATCCCGTCGACCATCCAGCGGACCGGTATCCACTTCGCCAGCCAGACCGACAGCGACGAGGCCTACCTGACCGGCCAGACCGCCGTGCGGCTCGCCGTCGCGGGCGAGAGCGGCAAGATGGTCACCCTCGTCCGCGAGCCCGGCGCTGCGTACGCCTGCGGCACCGGCCTGGCCGACCTGTCGGCCGTCGCCAACGGGGAGAAGCCGTTCCCCGAAGCATGGATAGGCGCCGACGGCTATTCGGTCACCGAGGATTTCATCGACTACGCGCGGCCCTTGATCATGGGCGAAGTCGAGCCCGAGATGGAAGGCGGGCTGCCCAGGTTCATGCGCTTCGAGAGGCACTACGTCAAGCGAGGACCTACCCTATGAGCTATCTGGACACCATGTTCTCGTACGAAGGCAAGACCGTCGCGATAACCGGCGGAGGCGGCGTCATCGCGGGCGCGATGGCCGAGGCCTTCCTCAGGGCGGGCGCGAATGTCGCGCTGTGGGACATCAAGGCGGAGTTCGCGGAAGCCGCCGGGCGGCGCCTCGCGGCGATGCCCGGGCTCGAGGGCGCGGCCGCGCGCATCCTTCCGGCGGAGGTGGACGCGACGTCGGAGCCTTCGGTGCGCGCGGCCCTCGAGGCCGCCGCGGCGTCCCTGGGCGGCCCCCACGTCCTCGTGAACGCCGCCGGCGGCAACAAGGGCAAGTCCGACTTCGTCGAGATAGACGTGCCGATGTTCGTGGATACCCTGAGGCTCAACCTGATCGCGGGCCTGGTCGTGCCGACCAAGGTGACCGCCGCGTACTGGATAGAGAAGGGCGTCAAGGGCAACATCATCAATATGTCGTCGATGTCGTCCTACATCCCGCTGTCCGGCGTGTGGGCCTACGGAGCCGCCAAGGCCGCGGTCCTCAACCTGACCATGGCCTGCGCCAAGGAGTTCGCGCCGGCCGGCATACGGGTCAACGGCATAGCCCCCGGCTTCTTCGTGGGCAAGCAGAACAAGGCGCTCCTGTTCGACGAGCAGACCGGCGAGCTGACTCGGCGGGGCGAGGACGTGATAGCCCACACGCCGTTCGGGCGATTCGGCGACGTGTCGGAGATCGCCGGCGTCAGCCTATACCTGGCCTCCGACGCGGCGGCCGGCTTCGTGACCGGCGTAACCGTGCCCGTCGACGGCGGCTACCTGGTGCATAACATCTGACCGCCCGGAAGCTCGGGGAGATACCACTATGGAACCGTTCATGAGCGACGATTTCCTGCTCCGTAGCGAGCCTGCCAGGAAGCTGTACCACGACTACGCGGCGGGCATGCCCATCTTCGACTACCATTGCCACGTGCCGCCGCGGCAGATTGCGGAGAACGCCCGTTTCGAGAACCTGACTCAGGTCTGGCTCAGGGGCGACCACTACAAGTGGCGCGCCATGCGCGCCTGCGGCGTGCCGGAGACGCACATCACCGGAGACGCGCCCGACCGGGAGAAATTCCGGGCGTGGGCGCACACTGTCCCTAAGACCCTGGGCAACCCTCTGTACCATTGGACCCACCTCGAGCTCAGGCGGGCGTTCGGCGTCGACGAGCTCCTCAGCCCCGCTAGCGCCGACCGGATCTACGACCGCTGTAGCGAGCTCCTCGCCCAGGACGACTACCGCGCGCGCGGCCTCTTGGAGCGCTTCAACCTGAGCGCGGTGTGCAGCACCGACGATCCGGCGGACGACCTCGGCTTCCACGACGCCATGGCCGAGGACGCGAGCCTCGGCATCAAGGTGCTGCCCGCGTTCAGGCCCGACAAGGCGCACGCGCTGGAGCATCCGGGGCACTACGCGGCCTGGATTCGCGACCTGGAAGAGGCGTCCGGCGGGCCGATAGGCGGCTACGCCGCGCTGATCGCGGCCCTGAACGCCCGCCACGACTACTTCCACGCGCGCGGCTGCCGGCTGTCCGACCACGGCCTGACCTTCGTCCCCGGGGAGGCGGGCGCCGCGGTCGAGTGCGACGCGATCTTCAGGAACGTGATGGCCGGGAACTCGGCCTCCCGCGGCGAAATCCAGAAATTCCGCGGAGCGGTACTGACCGAGCTCGGCCGCATGGACGCGGACTCGGGCTGGGCGATGCAGCTGCACCTGGGCGCCATGCGCGGCGTCAACGGCAGGACGCTCGCCGCCCTCGGGCCGGACACCGGCTACGACGCGATCGGCGACTGGCCTCAGGCCGAGGGCCTCGCCGCCCTGCTGGACAGGCTGGACGCGGACGACCGGCTTCCCAAGACCATCCTGTACGCGCTCAATCCAAGGGATAACGAGGTGCTCGCCTCGATGATAGGCGCGTTCCAGGGAGGTTCAGTAGCGGCCAAGATGCAGTTCGGGTCCGGCTGGTGGTTCAACGACCAGAAGGACGGCATGGAGCGCCAGCTGACCGCTCTCGCCAGCATGGGCCTGCTGTCCACGTTCGTGGGCATGACCACCGATTCCCGAAGCTTCCTCAGCTACCCGCGGCACGAGTACTTCAGGCGCATCCTGTGCGACCTGGTCGGCGGCTGGATGGAGCGAGGCGAGATTCCCGACGACCTGGACCTGGCCGGCGGCATGGTCAAGGACATCAGCTTCCGCAACGCGTCGACCTGGTTCGGCGTCGACCTGGCTCGGCCTCGAGGAGAGCGCGCGCGGGGCGACGACGCGGGCGGAGCGCGGCTATGACGGCTACCTGGCCGTGAAGCGGCGCACCTCTCTCCTGGCGAAGGTCTCGCCAGCCGGCCGCGCTCTGGTTTTCCTCGACTTCGACGGAGTCGTCTGCGACAGCCTTCCCGAATGCTACGCCGTCTCCCGGGAGGCCTACTACGGCCTCTACCTGGGCGGCGCGGCGCCCGGCCCGGGCGTCGGCGACGAGCATGGCTTCAGGAGCCTCCGCCCTTTCGTCCGGAGGGGCGGCGACTACCTGTTCATCCAGATGTGCCTTCACCGCGGAATCGACGTCGGCTCGCAGGAAGCGTTCGACGCGATAGTCCGGGGGAGCCGGGGCCTGGAGGGCACGTTCCACGAGCTCTTCTACCGGGCGAGGCGGGAGCTGCTGGCCGTCGATCCCGAACGCTGGTACTCGCTCAATCCGCTGTTCCCGGGCATAGCCGACGTACTGTCCCGCCGCGGCGGGGACCCGGACCTGCTGATCCTCTCCACCAAGGAAGCGGATTTCATAGGCAAGATACTCGGGCGTAACGGCATACCCTGGGACGCGGCCCGCATCCTCTGCTCGGGCAAGGAGCGGAAGCTGCTCTATATCGACCGCGTCATGGACGAGCTAGGCGCGGACCGGGCCGTCTTCGTCGACGACCAGCCGGACCACTTCAAGGGAGGCTCCGCGCACCCCGTGCGATGCCTGCTGGCCGACTGGGGCTACGTCCTTCCGGAATGGGTCTCGTGCGGGGAGGCCGAGACGGTCTCGCCCGGCGGCTTCGAGGCGGCCATAACGTGAGCGGGAAGCCCGCGGGAGGATGTCGCGGGAAGCGGCGGAATGCGTTATCATGGGCCGCTCGAGGAGGGCGCGATGAGGTTAGGGATAGTCGGCAGCGGCATGATCGCGGAGGAGTGCCTACGCGCGCTCCCGCGAGCGGAGGGAGTAAGGCCGATCGCAATCTGCGCTCGGGAAGGCAGCAGGTCGAGGGCCCAGGCTCTCGCCTCCGCTCACGGCTCGCTAACGGTCTATACGGACTACGGCGAGATGCTGGAGCGAGCCGGGCTCGACGCCGTATACGTCGGCATATCCAACGACCTTCATTACGACTACGCGCGGCGCGCCCTCGAGTCCGGCATCGGCGCTATAGTCGAGAAGCCCTTCACGGTCACCCTCGCCGAGGCGCAGTCGCTCTCCTCGCTCGCCCGCTCTCGGGGGCTATTCCTCTTCGAGGCGGTCCCCACGGCCTATTCGCCGGTCTTCCGCGACGTAGTCGATAGCGCGAGGGAACTCGGGCCGATTAGCCTGGTCGACTGCGCGTACTCGCAGCGCTCGAGCCGCTACGACCGCTACCTCGCGGGGGACGTAGCTCCGGTATTCGACCCCTCCCGCGCGGGCGGCGCGCTCCGCGACCTCAACGTGTACAACATCCACTTCGCCGTCGCCCTGCTGGGCCGTCCCGACTCCGTGTCGTACGCCGCCAGGCGCGGCTGGAACGGCGTAGACGTCTCGGGCGCCGCGGTCCTGGGCTACGAAGGGGCGACCGCCGTATGCGCGGCGGCCAAGGACGCCGACGGCCCGAGCTTCTCGTCGGCCCAGGGGGAAGCCGGCTGGCTACGCGTGGACGGTTCCCCAAACGGCTTCTCCAAGGCGGAGATCGTCGGGCGCGGCCGCCCTCCCCTCCTCCTATCGGACGATTCGGGCCTGCCTCGCATGGCCCACGAGTGGATCGCCTTCGAGCGCATGCTAAGGACGGGCGACCTGGACGAGTGCTACCGCCGCCTGGAGCGTAGCCTGGACGTGATGAGCGTCCTGGAGAGGGCGTCGGCCTCGCTAGGCGGGTCGCTCCCCCGACGGGGGGAGGAGGCCTGATGGTGGAGAAGCCGGCGAGGCTTAGCCTAGCGCGCAGAGGGCGAGGATGCGCTCGCCGCCCCGGCGTTCAGCGAGCGAAGGACGCCAGGGCGGCCTCGACGGTCCCGAATATCTCGAAGACGCGGTCGAGGTGCGTGAGGGCGAATACCTGGAACACCTGCGACTCCATCGCGGCTAGCTTGAGGTTGCCGCCGAGCTCGGCCGACGCCCTGTAGCCGGCCACCAGGGCCGAGAGCCCGGAGCTGTCGATGAACGTGAGCCCGCCGAGATCGAGGACGAGGTTCTTCGAGCCGGAGCCGACCAGGGCCTTTAGCCAGCCCTTCGCCTCCGGCGCGCTTGCCGCGTTCAACCTTCCTGACAGGATCACCGTCGCTACGCCGCCGGTCTCCTCGCCGCTCTCTATCCTGAATGGGACCATGCATCAAGCTCCTTTCGCCGACGTCCCGAAAGGCGGTCGAGGAGCCCACCCCGCGGGAGGCGCGTAGCGCGCCGCGCGCACTATCGCCATCAGTTGCCAGACATTGTAGCACCCCCACATCGCGTTCACGAGTACGCCGAAGAGGTCCCGTCTCCATCCCATAGCCAGGCCGAGGAGGGCCCAGGCTACGCCCGCGGCGATCAGGCAGATGACGCCGACCTGTACCTTGATCAATCCCAGGTAATTACCGGATCGCCGTACCTTGGGGGTCACCGCGAAGGCTATCTTCCTGCCCGAGATCACGCCGACGACCGCCTTGATCCAGAGGGGGAAGAGCGCGAGGTTGTATTGCTCCCCTCGCTTGACGTCCAGGCCCTCGGCGGCGATGTAGAACATCCAGCGGTTCAGGGCGAAGAATGGCAGGAACAAGGCGAAGAAGGTCTGGTTCCAAGCCTTAACGGGGGCGATGCCCGTCAAGAGGAAGACGATAGGGCAGAGAATGAATACGAGGTTGGAGAAGCCCGAGAAATAGGAGAAGATCGTGGCGGAGTACATGATCCTCTGGCCGAGGCGAAGACCTTTTTTCGTCAGGGGCGAGTCGCGGAGCAGCACCTGGACGGTGCCCTGGGCCCAGCGCAGGCGCTGGGCGAGCGTCGCGGCCAGGTCCTCCGGCGCGAGGCCCCAGGCCAGGACCTCGGAGTGGAAGACGCTCTTCCATCCCGAGGCGTGGAGGCGGAGCGCCGTGGCCATGTCCTCGGTGACGCTTACCGTCGATACCCCCTCGACGGCTATGGCCTCGGTTATGCGCGCTATGCCGAAGTCGCGATCGCCGGGCCTCTCTGTCCCCTCGCACGACGCGGCGGCGGGAGGGCAGCGGAACGCGGCCACGGCCTCCTTCAGGCTCCCGGCGACGGACTGGAGCGAGCGGCCGGAGCGCATATCCTTCCCCGCCGCCCGGAGCGCGCGGCGAAGCTCGCGCTTCCGCTCCCTCGTCTCGCCGTCGTCGCGGAACGAGGCCCTGGAATCCCGTCTCAGCTCTGAAAGGGACGCCCTGAAGGCTTCCTCCGCGGCCCGGGCGTAGGAGATGAGCCCGACCTGCATCAGCGCCTCGCGCCTGAGCACGGCGTTAGAGCCGCAGAAGAAGGCCGCTCCCCAGCCGTCCTTGCCGCGCATGATCGGCCCGTAGAAGAGCGGCGCGTCGCTCCCGAAGGGGTCGCCGGGAGGCAGGTTATAGAAGCTCTGGGGAGTCTGAACGAAGGCGAGGGCCGGGTCGGAGAAGTACCCGATGACGCGCTTCACGATGCGGGGGTCAGGGACCTGGTCGGCGTCGAGGATGAGGATGAACTCGCCGCTCGTGAGCGCCAGGGCGTTGTTGACGTTGCCCGCCTTCGCGTGGCGGTTGCGGCCCTTCCATTCCTCGCTCCGCGTCAGGTACCCGCAGCCGAGCCCCGCCGCCAGCTCCCGTATTTCGTCCCTCGCGCCGTCGTCCAGGATGTGGACGGCCAGGGGCGCCCAGTCGATCGCCATGGCGGCCTCCGCGGTCATGCGCACGAGCTCGGCGGACTCGTTGTAGGTGGTGATGAACACGTCGACCGTCGCCTCCGCGAGCGGCGGCGGGGGCGACCTATAGGCGGGCTTCCACATCGTGACCGCGTAGAGGAACGAGTCGACGAGCCCGTAGCTCTCGGCCAGGGCGAGCAGTATCCCGAGCGCGAGCGCGTCGGCGTTGACGCTCGCCGTCCAGCGCCAGCCGAGGTAGACACAGCCCGATACGAGGGTAGCCGCGGCCGCGATCCTGAGGAGGAGCGTCCGGCCCCGCCTAGGCCGGGCCTCGGCCGCGCTCGATCGAACGGAAGAGTATCCAGAGATTGCCATCGTCGCCTCCTGGCTCATAGGTAAAGTGGTCGGTAACTTCCCGGACGAGGTGTAGGCCGAAGCCCCTGTCCTCGGCCCGGCCTAGGCGCGGGGGAGCGACCGAGGATAGGTCGAAGGGCTTGCCCTTCTCACGTATCATCACTTCGACGCCCCTGGTCTCGAGCCTGAGCTCGAGCTCCACGGGGCCTTCCGCGGATTCGTAGCCGTGCTCCCGGATGTTAGAGAGTATCTCGGAGACGGCGAGCTCGAGGCCGCGGGCGACCTCCTCGCCGTACGAGAAGCAATGGCTCGCGACGCTCATAGGGATATCGTTCAGGGACCCTAGGCTCGAGGCGAAGGAAAGCCGTATCCTGCGCGGCTTGGCCCGGAGCGCGATGAGCGTCATGTCGTCGGACTGAGGCTGGCCCCGCTGGAACGCCTCGACGGCCGCGAGGATACGGTCGATCTGGTCCTCTACGGGCTCGCGGCCGCATCTGCGCACCTCGTCGAGGAGGCGGGGAAGCCCGAAGAGCTCGCCCTCGGGGTCGGCCGCCTCGGTAATCCCGTCGGAATAGAGGATCGCGCCTATTCCCGGCCTGAGCCCGACCGTCTCGCAGGTCACCGCGGCCCCGGCGAAGATGCCTATAGGGAGGTTCCCCTTCTGGAGGGTCCGGCAGGCGCCGTCGCTCGCGTCGAAGATGATGACCTCGCAGCCCCCGGCGTTGGCCACCTCGAAGGCCCCGCTCGCGAGGTCGAGCCGCGC